>NZ_CP172312.1:2723707-3047414 GCF_047946665.1 Allohahella sp. A8 | reverse complement strand
TGTTGAGGCCGATGAAAGCGATGCCTCATTCCTGCACCTGACACCGATGGTTGCAATCGTTACCAATATCGATGCCGACCACATGCACACATACGGAGGTGATTTCGGTCGGCTCAAGCAGACCTTTATCGACTTCCTGCATAACCTGCCATTTTATGGCCTGGTCATCATCTGTATCGACGATCCGGTGTTGCGTGAGATCAGGAGCCAGATCGGCCGTGCCGTGGTGACCTATGGCGTTCACGAAAGCGCAGATTTCAGAGCTGAGAATATCCGTCAGGAAGGCAATATCACCTGCTTCAATGCCAAGCGACCAGCGGGTCTGCCCGATCTGGAAATCTGCCTCAAGATGCCCGGCCGTCACAATGTGCTCAACGCGCTCGCCGCGATTGCACTGGCCATGGATGAAGGTATCGAAGACGAGGCAGTGATCAAGGCACTGTCCAGTTTCGAAGGCGTGGGCCGCCGCTTCCAGATGTATGGCAACTTCAAGCTCAGAAGTGAAGCCGGTACGCCGGTCGATGATGTGATGCTGGTAGACGACTACGGCCATCATCCACGTGAGGTGACTGTAACCATCGAAGCTATCCGTGCCGGCTGGCCGGAACGACGGATCGTCATGATCTTTCAGCCCCATCGATACTCGCGAACCAGCGAGCTCTACGATGATTTCGTCAAGGTGCTGAGCATGGTCGACGTGCTCATTCTGCTCGATGTCTATCCAGCGGGAGAGAAAGAGATTCCCGGCGCAGACAGCCGCAGTCTGGCGCGGAGTATTCGCCAGCAGAGCACAGTGGACCCGGTGCTGCTCACTGACCGGTCAACCTTGATGAGCAAACTCATGGCCATGCTGCAGCCGCACGACCTGGTGATCACGCAGGGCGCCGGTGACGTAGGTGCGTTGGCCTCAGAGCTGGCCGTCGCATTCGAGGCACAATCGGACGACGCAGGCAATACAGCAGGGAGGACCGCATGAGCTCGATCCTGAAGACATTGAACATTTCGGCGGCAGACTTCGGTCGCGTATTGCTGCTCTACGGCGGCACTTCAGCCGAGCGTGCAGTCAGTCTCAAAGGGGGCAAGGCTGTTCACTCAGCGCTGCTGGATGCAGGGATCGACTGCTTTCATCTGGATCCGGCTGACGGCCTGGCAGCAATCATTGCCGCCGAGTTTGACCGGGTCCTCATTCTTCTCCACGGGCGTGGCGGTGAAGACGGCAGCATACAGGGCCTGCTGCAACTTATGGGCAAGCCCTACACGGGCAGTGACGTGCTGACGTCTGCACTCGCCATGAACAAGCTGCGGACCAAGCAGTTGTGGTTGAGCCAGGGCCTGCCCACCCCGGCCTATGTGGTGCTTGGGGCAGACACCGACTGGTCAGAGGCGATGGCGCAACTTGGCGGCGAAGCCATGGTGAAGCCGGTGCATGAGGGCTCAAGTATCGGGATGCGCAGAGTGCACTCGGCCAATGAGCTGGAGGCCGCGTGGAAACACGCCGCGACCTACGATTCGGTGGTCATCGCCGAGCAGTATATCCGGGGTCGTGAATACACGATGGCGGTGCTGCACGACCAGGCACTGCCAATCATAGGCCTCAGTACCGGCGAAGCATTCTACGACTACGCCGCAAAATACGAACTCAGCTCAACACGTTATGGGCTGCCGTGCGATCTCGGCAAGCGTGAGCCGGAAGTCGCAGCGCTCGCGCTACAGGCGAATCAGGTCGTCGGCGCCAGAGGCTGGTCGCGGGTCGATCTCATGATCGATCAGCACGATACGGTCTGGCTGCTCGAGGTCAATACGGTGCCTGGCATGACCGATCACAGCCTGGTCCCGATGGCTGCAGCAGCTATAGGGCTCGATTTCCAGAGTCTCGTCGTGCTGGTGCTGGCGGAGACGCTGGCTGGAAATACCGGCGAGAGCATAAACAGTCATCTCACCCACTTACTTGACAGCTGGAGGGCTCAGAACATTGGCTAGACCGCAGATGCATCAGTCACATCGACTGCCACGGCAACCCGTACGAGGACAGTCGGCATCAGCCGGCCTGTACCGTCGTGGTGCCGCGCCTGCACAGTCTTCCGGTGCCCACACCCGCTATTTCAGCCGGCAGGGCAGACCGACTTCACGCGGAGCAAGTCGGCTGGGCCCCTCGTTCTGGCAACGCTTCAGCGCGACTGCCGGTCGGTGCTGGGCCGCCTTGACAGCATTTTCATCGTCTGCGCGCGTCAGGCAGACCTGTGTGCATGGTGGAATATTCGCGTTCTGGTTACTTACTTTCGGTGGTGCGTATGCTGGTCTACGGGCACTCGACAAGCCAGTGAGTGCCGTGGAATTGATGTCGGAAAATCAGTTCACCACGCAGAGACTGATCGATGAACTGGTGCCTTCCGGTCCCGACACCAGCTTCTATCTTTACGACCTGCGCCAGGCACAGCGGACGCTGGCCGAGTTGCCCTGGGTCCGGAGTGCATCGGTATTGAGAGGTTGGTCAGGCAAGCTGAAAGTGACGGTTGAGGAACATGTGCCTGCCTTTGCATGGTCGGATGTCTCTGAACAGAACGGCGCGGGATCAGTGAACGGAGAATCCCGGTTTTCAGCCTTCGTCAGCAAAGATGGCAGCCTGATTGAGCTACCAGCTGGCGAGGTCTACGGAGATACACCGGCCAGTCTGTCAGCCGTTGAGAACCTGCGCAGCACTATCGGCATGCTGCCAGTTTTCGAGTGGAATGGTGAGTTTTCGGCAACCCAGGCCCAGAGCAACGATTTCCTCGTGCAGTACGACGAAATCACTCGGGTACTGGAAACCGGCGAACTTGATCTGAGCGTTGCCAGCCTGCGGAAGTCGGCGGCTGGTAGCTGGTCAGTCCAGCTCGAGTCGCTTCAATCAGGTGTCAGTGACGCCAGTGTACCGGTCAGCTTCGAGCTGCGGCTTGGTTCAAAGGATTTGCAGAGCCGCCTGCAACGATTCGTGACGATTTATAACCGTGGCCTGCACCGGGACGCCAGCACTATTGCCTATGCCGACCTGCGATATACAAGCGGGCTGGCTATCGGCTGGCAGAAACAGGCCGAGCAGGACCTTACAGACAAGAAGCTTCAGGGATTGGGAAAAAATGGTAAGTCCTAACGGAAACATGATTGTTGGCCTTGATATCGGGACTTCAAAAGTCGTCGCCATCGTTGGTCAGAAAACCGACGACGGCAGCATCGAAATCGTCGGACTTGGCTCGCAGCCTTCACGGGGACTCAAGCGTGGCGTCGTTGTCGACATCGAAGCCACTGTTCAGGCGATCCAGCGTGCTATAGAGGAAGCCGAGCTGATGGCCGGCTGCCGAATTCACTCGGTTTATGTCGGCATTGCCGGGAGCCATATCAAGAGCTTCAACTCGCATGGCATCGTTGCGGTGCGTGATCGTGAAGTCGTACCAGCCGATCTCGACCGCGTGCTGGACGCTGCCCAGGCGGCAGCCATTCCCGCAGACAAGCGCATCCTGCATGTGATTCCCCAGGAGTACGTGATCGACAACCAGGAGGGCGTCAAGGAGCCGCTGGGCATGTCTGGCGTCAGGCTGGAAGCGAAAGTTCATCTCGTCACCTGTGCCGTCAACGCCTATCAGAACATTGAGAAGTGTGTGAAGCGCTGCAATCTCGAAGTCGAGGAAATCATTCTCGAGCAGCTGGCGTCAGCTTATGCCGTGCTGACAGATGATGAACGTGAGCTGGGCGTCTGCGTGGTCGATATCGGCGGCGGCACCACCGACATCGCCATCTTTACCGGCGGCGCCATTCGCCATACGGAAGTCATTCCGATTGCCGGCGATCAGGTGACCAACGACATCGCCATGGCGCTGCGAACACCGACTCAGCATGCGGAAGATATCAAGATCAAATACGCCTGTGCACTTACACAGCTCGCAGGCGCGGATGAAAAGATCAAGGTCAGTGGCGTCGGTGACAGGCCACCGCGGGATCTCAGCAGGCAGGCCCTGGCTGAAGTCGTCGAGCCACGATACGAGGAGCTGTTTACCCTGGTACAGAACGAGCTTCGTCGAAGTGGCTTTGAGGACCTCGTGGCGGCCGGCATGGTGCTGACCGGTGGAACTGCCTGCATGGAAGGTGTAGTCGAACTCGCCGAAGAAATTTTCCACATGCCAGTCAGGCTCGCATCGCCCCAGGGCGTTACCGGCTTGTCGGATGTAGTGAGCAACCCGAAGTACAGCACAGCCGTAGGGCTGCTGCAGTACGGGTTCAGACAACTCGACAGCGGACGGGGCAATTCGCAGAAAACAGATCACTCCACGAACTGGTTGCAGAGGCTGAAGCACTGGTTCGCTGGCAATTTTTAAATAGTTCAGTCATGAAAAAAGAAGTTAATTCAATAACAAAATAATCAACATCACTGTTGAGGGAGATTTGGGATATGTTTGAACTCGTCGAAAGTGTTACACAGAATGCAGTCATCAAGGTCGTTGGCGTCGGTGGTGGTGGCGGCAACGCCGTTCGTCACATGCTGGAAAATCAGGTGGCTGGCGTCGAATTCGTATGCGCCAATACCGACGCCCAGGCGCTGCGCGATCTTGATCCAAAGCACGTCATCCAGCTTGGTGGCAATATCACCAAAGGTCTGGGCGCAGGGGCTAATCCTGACGTGGGTCGTCAGGCTGCCATTGAAGATCGCGAGCGCATCGCTGAAGTCATTGCCGGTGCCGATATGGTATTCATCACAGCCGGTATGGGCGGCGGCACAGGTACAGGTGGCGCGCCAGTTGTAGCGGAAGTTGCACGTGAGCTTGGCATTCTGACCGTTGCCGTTGTCACGCGCCCGTTTCCCTTCGAAGGCGCCAAGCGCATGAAGATCGCCGAAGCCGGCCTCAAGGAGCTTGGGCAGTACGTCGACTCGCTCATCACCATCCCCAACGAGAAGCTGCTGAGCGTCATGGGCAAGAACACCAGCCTGCTGGACGCCTTCGCTGCCGCCAACGATGTCCTGCTCAATGCCGTCCAGGGTATTGCAGATCTTATCGTCAACCCAGGCATGATCAACGTCGACTTTGCCGACGTGAAGACCGTCATGTCTGAAATGGGCATGGCAATGATGGGCTCTGGTGTTGCGTCAGGCGAAGGTCGTGCGAAGGAAGCTGCAGAGCATGCCATCAGAAGCCCACTGCTCGAGGACATCAATCTTCAGGGTGCGCGTGGTATACTGGTCAATATTACCGCAGGCATGGACATTTCGCTGGGCGAGTTCGCCGAAGTGGGTGCCATTATCGAAGAGTTTGCTTCAGATTCGGCTACCGTGGTTATTGGTACTGCAATCAACAATGAGCTGAAGGACGAGATTCGCGTTACTGTAGTCGCAACTGGACTCGGCGGTTATGAGAAGCCGGTGAAGGTGGTCGACAACAGCTCCCGTCAGCCCAATGGAACGACTGATTATCATCAGCTCGACCGTCCAGCCGTCATGCGCAAGCGAGGCCACAGCGGTGGTTCAGTGGGTAATGCCGCGCTCGATAGACGTGCTGTAGGAGAATCCCCCAATATCGATTACCTTGATATTCCGGCATTCTTGCGTCGACAGGCTGATTGATTCAAGCCTTGCAGAGGTCGTTTCTCGCCGCCATATCGAATCCAGGGGGCGGGAAACGGCATCATGATATTTTGCGATTTCCAGCTGTGATGATGCTGACAAATTCGTCGTCACAGCGCATATCGGTCCGTCAGATAGTGTTGAAGAATCAGGCTCTGTGCCGGTAATTACCTAAGGCGTAAGGCCTTTCGACCGGCCAGACTCTGGCTATACTGAGGACGTCAGAATGACTACGCGGTCCAGGAATAAGGTCTGCTTCTACTTACAGACAACCTGCATCTTGATTGGATGAGCAACGCAATGATTAGACAGCGCACTCTCAAGAATACAATTCGGGCGACCGGTGTCGGCCTGCACTCTGGTGACAAGGTCTACCTGACTCTGAAGCCGGCCCCCGTCGATCACGGCATCGTGTTCGTGCGCACGGACCTGCAGGGACAGAACAGAGTGGATGCCAAGGCAGGTAATGTCGGAGACACAGTGCTGTCTTCCAACCTGGTCAAGGGTCAGGTTCGCGTCTCCACCGTCGAGCACCTGATGTCAGCATTCGCAGGTCTTGGTATCGACAACTGTGTCGTCGAGCTGAGTGCGGCCGAAGTGCCGATCATGGACGGCAGCGCCGGTCCATTCGTTTACCTGATCCAGTCTGCCGGCATCCAGGAGCAAAGCGCTGCGAAGAAATTCATCCGCATCAAGCGCGAAGTGACTGTTACCGATGGCGACAAGGTGGCAAGCTTTCTGCCGTTTGATGGCTTCAAGATGAGCTTTGCGATCGATTTCGATCATCCGGTCATCAACAATTATTCGCAGAGCACTAGCATAGACTTTTCCAGAACGTCCTTCGTGAAGGAAGTCAGCCGGGCCAGAACCTTTGGTTTCATGCGCGATATCGAAAAACTTCGCTCCATGAATCTGGCGCTTGGTGGCAGCACTGATAACGCCATCGTCATCGATGACTACAAGATTCTTAACGAAGAAGGTCTTCGTTATGAAGATGAGTTCGTCAAGCACAAGATTCTTGATGCGATCGGCGACATCTATCTGCTCGGCTATTCGCTGTTGGGTGAGTTCAGAGGCTTCAAGTCGGGCCACGGTTTGAACAATATGCTGGCACGTGAACTCCTGCAGCAGTCGGATGCCTGGGAAATGGTGACCTTCGAAGATCCTGCAGTCGAAGTACAGGGCGTTCTTCAGCCAGGCTGGGCCTGAGCGTGAAACGCTGCTGATCGCCTGATCAGCCGAGACAACAAACGAAGCGTCACTCTGGTGGCGCTTTTTTTTGTCAGGACGATTGCCGTCGAGCCGCCTGTTGCAGGGTTTTGACGAGCTGGGACAGTGCCTGATCGACAACATCACCTTCTTCATCCGCCTGCCTGTGCGCATCCAGTAGATCGATTGCGTCCGTAGTATTGGCTAGCCACTGCAAGGTCGCGGCGTCAGGCAGGTGAAAGCCTTGCCTGAACTTCTTGCGCCGTTCTACTGGTCTAATCTTGGGTTTGATTGCGGTTACGCCCGTGAAATGACTGTTGTCAGCGAGCGCATTGACGATCGTGTGTTGCTGCAGTCTGAGCAGTGTTGCTGTAGATGCTTCCTCGCATTCCACATGAAGTAAGCCGTTGTCCGTGTAGAGCACGCGTACCTTGCCGCGAAGTCTTGCCGGCAGCGCTGCTTCAAAACTTGCCTGATAGTCAGCATAGGCTCCGGCTTGTGACACAATCGACGAAAGCTTCTGTTTGCGGATCGGACGTCTATAGGGGCTATTCCCTTTGGCTCGGCCAACCGTGCTATCATCGCTTGCGTTTTTTTGACTATTGAGCAGGGCGTCTATTGATTGTGGGAGCGATTTCGGCTTCTTCATGGCGCATCTGCCTTTGGTTTTATAGCAGCGCAGGCTGCAGTCATGTAAGTGTGATGCTTATGGAGTGTAATTAGCCAGTACCATAATCAAATGTGGAGACAGGATGAATTTTCTCATAATGCGCATGGATTCGCACACCTCGACAACGGCTGCGGTATCCGCTCGTGACATCAGACGATGGATCTTTCTCGCTCTTAGCCTGATGGCTGCACTGTGTCTGCTGAGCTTTTCAGTGGGTCAGCAGCTTGGGGAGAAGGCCGTAGTCGAGGCTCAGAATGCCGTTCTCGAACGCCAGGTCGTTCAGAACTGGACCCAAACGCTGGAAGATCAGGCGACTGCCATCGCAGTTACCAGGCAGCAATATAGTCAACAGATGGACATGCTGACGCTCAGGCTGGGTGAGTTACAGTCGAGACTGCTACGGCTGGATGCCCTCGGCCAGCGGCTTACCTCAATGTCAGAGCTCCCTGAGGGTGAATTCGACTTTGACTCGCTCCCATCGGTCGGGGGGCCTGAAGACGTCATTCCGCCGGAGTCCTTCAATTTGGCCGATCTCGACGCCTCGCTCAGCCGTCTTGAGCTGCAGGCTGAGTCCCGGCAACAGCAGCTCGGCGTTTTGAGCGATGTGCTGGTTCACGACAAGATCGCTCGTCAGCAGGTCCTGGCCGGCAAGCCGGTGAGAACAGGCTGGCTATCATCGCAATATGGCTTTAGATCCGATCCCTTTACTGGCAGGCGAGCCTGGCACAATGGCCTCGACTTTGCCGGCAAGGCCGGCAGCGATATCATCGCTGTCGCGGGTGGCGTAGTGATATTCGCCGGTACGCGATATGGCTACGGCAATACTGTGGAGATCGCCCATGGCGATGGACTGGTCACCCGGTATGCGCACTGCAAGGAAATTCTGGTTTCGGTCGGTGATGTGGTGCAGAAAGATCAGACTGTAGCGCTGCTTGGGTCGAGTGGCCGCTCAACGGGGCCGCATGTGCACTTTGAGGTACTGCAGGACGGCAAGGGCGTTAGCCCACAGAAGTACGTTCAACGAGCTACGGCCCGTGCAGGCTAGAATGCCAGACAATGACACGGCGCATCATGCGCCAATATGGGCGCCGGTCTGATCGCGCTCCCCTTTATCCACGCCTCGATTCAGCGTTACAATGCTCGGCTTTCCGTAAGCTCGGTCTACTGATCGCGCAACGGCGCAGACAGGCTTGAGCCAGGGGCGTCTGTACAATTTCTCGGATTTTGGGCGGCAGGCAGTCTGAATTGCCACTTACCCGATAACAGCAGGTCAGATTTATCTATGTTCGCTTCAGTAGCCAAGAAAGTTTTCGGTAGCAAAAATACTCGTGAAGTCAAAAGGATGGGTAAAACCGTCCGCAAGATCAATGAGCTCGAGGAAGGGCTGAAGAAGCTCGACGATGCTGAGCTGCAGGCGAAGACCGCCAGTTTCCGCGAGCGTATTGGCAAAGGCGAAACGCTCGATCAGATCCTGCCGGAAGCCTTCGCGGTCGTTCGTGAGGCCAGCCGCCGTGTGATGGGTATGCGTCACTTTGACGTCCAGCTCGTCGGCGGTATGGTGCTTCATGATGGCAAGATCGCTGAAATGAGAACTGGTGAGGGTAAGACGCTGGTCGCGACCCTGCCGGTTTATCTCAATGCCTTGTCTGGTCGTGGCGTGCACGTGGTCACAGTAAACGACTACCTCGCTCGTCGTGACGCTGAATGGATGGCGCCCCTGTACCGCTTCCTTGGCCTGGAAATCGGCATCGTCGTCAGCGGTCAGGACCAGGCTACCAAGCGCGCGGCCTATGCTGCTGACATCACCTATGGCACGAACAACGAATTCGGCTTCGACTACCTGCGCGATAATATGGCCTTCAGCATGCAGGACAAGGTCCAGCGCGGCCAGATCTATGCCATCGTGGACGAGGTCGACTCCATCCTCATCGATGAGGCCCGAACGCCGCTGATCATCAGTGGTCAGGCTGAGGACAGCTCCGATCTGTATCGTCGCATCAATGCCCTCGTGCCAAAGCTCGAGCGCGGCGAACCTGCTCCGGAAGGTTCGGCGATTGCTGCGAAACTTGGCGAAGCAGTTACTGAAGCCACTGGCCACTTCACCATTGATGAAAAAGCCCGCAACGTAGAACTGACCGAAGCCGGCCATGCCTACGTTGAAGAGCTGCTCATTGGCGAAGGCCTACTGGAAGAAGGCGAATCGCTGTATTCCGCTTCCAACCTGAACCTGCTGCATCACGTCAGTTCCGCACTCAAAGCGCACCATCTGTTCACCAAGAACGTCGAATACATCGTTCAAAACGAGCAGGTCGTCATCGTTGACGAACATACCGGTCGAACCATGCCGGGTCGCCGCTGGGGCGATGGTCTGCATCAGGCCATAGAAGCGAAGGAAGGTCTCAATATTCAGGCTGAAAGCCAGACCGTGGCGTCCACCACCTTCCAGAACTATTTCCGTCTGTACGAAAAGCTTGCTGGCATGACCGGTACTGCCGATACAGAAGCCTTTGAATTCCGTCAGATATACGGCCTCGATGTCGTCGTCATCCCGACCAACAAGCCGGTCAGCAGAATAGACCACAACGATCTCGTGTTCATGACGGAGGGTGAGAAATACGCCGCCATCATCGAAGACATCAAGGAAGGGATTGCAGAAGGCCGGCCTATCCTCGTCGGCACTGCCTCCATCGAGTCCAGTGAGCTGGTTTCCAGTCTCATGAAGAAGGAAGGACTGCCACACAACGTGCTGAACGCCAAACAGCACGAGCGCGAAGCCACGGTAATCGCTGAAGCTGGACGTCCCGGCACAGTCACCATTGCTACCAACATGGCCGGTCGTGGCACCGACATCGTGTTGGGCGGTAGCTGGGAAGCGGAGCTGGCAGAGCTTGAAGCTGAAGGGGCCTCCCAGGACAAGATCGATGCAGCCAAGGCTGAATGGCACAAGCGTCATGAGGCTGTGCTGAAGGCCGGCGGCCTTTACGTCATATGCTGCGAGCGTCATGAGTCGAGACGGATAGATAATCAGCTTCGAGGTCGGTCTGGCCGACAGGGCGATCCGGGATCGACACGCTTCTACCTGTCGCTCGAAGATAACCTGATGCGTATTTTTGCGTCTGACCGCATGAAGGGCATGATGCAGGCCCTCGGTATGCAGCAGGGCGAAGCGATTGAGCACCGTATGGTGAGTAATGCGATCGAGAAGGCGCAGAAGAAAGTCGAGGGCAGGAACTTCGACGCCCGTAAGACCATTCTTGAGTACGATGACGTGGCCAACGACCAGCGTCGCGTGATTTACGATCAGCGCAATGAAGTCATGAGTCGGGAAGATATCTCGGACATGATCGAGACCATCCGGATTGACGTGGTTGATGCGTTCATCAGCCAGTTCGTTCCGCCAATGAGCATGGTAGAGCAGTGGGACGTTGCCGGGCTGGAGCGTGGACTGAAGGAAGAGTTCGCGATCACCTTGCCGATTCAGCAGTGGCTGAACGACGACAAGCGGCTGGTGGAAGAGACCTTGCGTGAAAAGATCCTCAAGGCGCTGACCGAGGTGTATCACAACAAGGTTGAGCAGATCGGGCAGGAACGGGCACGCTCGCTCGAGAAGCAGCTCTTCCTGGAGAAGCTCGACTTCTTCTGGAAAGAACACCTGCACAATATGGACACCCTGCGAATGGGTATCCACTTGCGTGGCTACGCGCAGAAGAATCCGAAGCAGGAATTCAAGCGCGAGGCCTTCGAGTTGTTTCAGACCATGCTGAGCTCGATCAAGCAGGATGTTATCCGCTGGCTTTCGAAAGTGCAGGTGCGTGCTCCGGAGGAAATAGAAGCGCTTGAGAACCAGCGTAGGGAGGCCATTGCGCGTGAACTGATGCAGTCTAAGGCCGAGCATCCTCAAGCTCAGTCTGGCTTGATGGATGAGTCAGAGCAGTCCCGTGGTGACGACTACGGTGCTGGTGAAGGCGACGACGAACAGGGCCCTGGTACCTTCAAGCGTGATACTCGCAAGGTCGGCCGGAACGAGCCGTGCCCATGTGGTTCCGGTAAGAAATTCAAGCAGTGTCACGGTAAGGTGGTTGCCTGATATGGCTATAGGTCCTGATGTATTAAGTGAGCTGGCGCCCATCGAAGGCGTACGGATCGGTGCCGCGAACGCGCAGATCAAGCGCCCTGAAGGCGACGATTTGATCGTGTTCGAACTCTCATCCGACTGCCAGGTTGCTGGTGTGTTCACCCGCAATCAGTTCTGCGCGGCGCCAGTCGTCGTAGCTCGTGAGCATCTGCGCAACGGGATGAAGCAGGGGCACGTACGCTATCTGATCATCAATACCGGCAATGCCAACGCAGGCACAGGGCCGGATGGGCTGGCAGCCGCCTATCAGATGTGTGAGACGCTCAGTGATCAGCGTGAACTGGTGATGCCGTTTTCCACAGGCGTCATTGGTGAGCGTCTGGCTATCGAAAAGATCATGGATGCGGCGCCTGAAGCTTTGGCATCCATGGCACCCGATAACTGGGCCCGTGCAGCCAGAGGTATATTGACCACGGACACTCGACCAAAGGGTAGTTCGTGTCAGGTGCAGCTCGGGGACGACCTGATCACCATCACGGGTATCAGCAAAGGTTCTGGCATGATTTGTCCGAACATGGCGACCATGCTGGCGTTCGTTGCCTGTGATGCACGAGTCTCCGCAGAGGCCCTGCAGTTGCTGCTTACCGAGACGTCGGCCAAAACCTTCAACAGGATCACGGTGGATGGGGATACCTCGACCAACGATGCCTGCGTGCTTGTGGCCACTGGCGCAAAGGGCCAGGTTACACTGGACACCGAACATGCCGACTGGGCGCTATTTGCCGAGGCCGTCGAAGGGGTCTTCACGGAACTCGCTCAAGCCATAGTGTTGGATGGCGAGGGCGCTACCAAATTTATCACTGTGCAGGTGGAAGAAGCCGCTACGCCGGCCGAGGCGCTGGATGTTGCGTACACGATCGCGCACTCGCCGCTTGTGAAGACTGCGTTTTTTGCATCCGATCCAAACTGGGGCCGCATCCTCGCAGCGGTAGGTCGCGCCCGGTTTGACGTAAGTCATGGCAACGGCAGTCTCGACCTTCGTGCTGTGCATATCGATTTGAATGATGTCTGCATCGTCAGCAACGGTGGCCGCAACGCCGAGTATACCGAAGCAGCGGGGCAGGCAGTCATGGCAGAGGAATTTATCACCATTCGCGTCCGACTCGGCCGCGGGGGCTGTAGCGATAGAGTCTGGACAACCGACCTGTCATACGACTATGTCAAGATCAACGCAGAATACCGAAGCTGAATCTGGTCAGGTTGTTCGGCCGTGGAGTAAGGCGCAGGCATGCAAGTCAACTCGATCTTGAGCAATACCCAGGCTATTCAGGTCGCAGTTGGCGTACTGACGAGAGGTGCTGGCCCAGACAGGGAAGTGTTCGTGACCAGGCGGCGCTCGCATCAACATCAGGGCGGTCTTCTGGAGTTCCCCGGTGGCAAGTGCGAACCTGGTGAATCCATAGAGCTCGCAATGGCACGGGAGCTGCGTGAAGAACTGGGCATCGTATTCAGCGAAAGAACGACCCTGCGGCCCTTGATCGAGATTCCCTGGGTCTATGGTGCCGGCAAGTCTGCGAAGCGGGTGAACCTGAATGTGCTCGAGGTACAGCACTGGATGGGCGAGCCGCGAGGCGTGGAAGCCGAGGAGGCGAGCTGGACCAGAGTAGTCGATCTTGAGCCACGTCATTTTCCCTCGGCCAATCGTGGTATCATCAGTGCCTTACAAGCCGCTGTGTTTGTGCAGATTACGCCGGACTTTCCCTCGCAGCGTGAGCTTGAAGCCAACCGGCAACGGTTGTCGGCTTCGTCTGTTGATGTGACGCGTCGCGAGCGAACTGCTGATCTTTCAGTAAGTCTGTCAGGCTGGTTGATGTCTCAACAGGTGCAGCAGCTCAGAGGCCGCTTGAGTGTTCTCCTTCGGGCCAAGCATCTATCAGCTCTTGAGTATGCTGAGCAGGCGGCGCTCGTGCAGCGGCAGATTCTCGCCGAAGCCCCTTTCGACGGCGCGCTGCCCTTGGGCGTCTATCTCGATCATGGCAATGGCGGCGGGCTGTCGGCCGGCGATCTGCCGCGCTGGCTAAGAGCATTTTCCGGCAAACTGACGCCGGACCAGGGCTTGCCCAGAGGTGCAGCGTTCATCCAGCTTACCTCGGCCCAGTGCGAATACTGGAGTGACAGGCTCGATACTGGCGCCGCCCCTGAAGAGTACTACGCGCTGGCGAACGAAGCGTCGGCTTCTGGCGGGTACGGTCCGCTGCGAAAGATGCTCAATCTGCCTGACTTCTGCCTGCTCAGTGCATCGGTGCACACACATGAAGCGCTCTGGCAGGCCGTACTGCTCGGCGTGGATCAGGTTTTCATTTCACCGGTGGCCCGGACGCGAAGTCACCCGGACGTCCGACCCCTGGGTTGGAGTGGCTTCGCTCACCTGACTCGGGCGTGTCCGGTGCCAGCCTTCGCACTTGGCGGACTTACCGACCAGGATGTGAGTACGGCGATCGTACGCGGCGGTCAGGGCATTGCTGCGATTCGTGGTTTTGGATTTCCTGAGAAATGATTTTCAACCGCAGCCAGGAGATCTAGCGCAGATATGACGCTTACGCATCTAAACCAGAGCGGCGAGGCCAATATGGTCGATGTCGGCGATAAGGCCGTTACCAGCCGCACGGCGGTTGCAGAGAGCCTTGTCGTCATGTCGCCCGCGGCCCTCGAGCAGGTACTTGCCGGCAATAACAAGAAGGGCGATGTGTTCGCCACGGCCCGGATTGCGGGCATCCAGGCCGCAAAGCGCACTGCCGAGCTGATCCCGCTCTGCCATACCCTGCTTCTCAGCAGTGTGAAAGTGACGCTCGAAGCCCTTCCTGAGCGTCACGCCGTGCGCATCGAGTGCCGCGTCCGCACCAGTGGCCAGACCGGTGTCGAGATGGAGGCGCTCACTGGCGCCAGTGTAGCGGCACTCACTGTTTACGACATGTGTAAGGCTGTAGACAAGGGCATCCGTATAGAGAATACCGCGCTACTCGTGAAAACGGGTGGTGCAAGCGGTGAGTGGCATCGGCAGGAGGCACCAGCCAGTGATTGAAGTTCTGTTTTTCGGTAAACTGCGTGAAACGATGGGCGCCGCCAGCTGGCAGATCGACCTCAGTAAGCTTGGTCCAGCACCTACGGCTGATGAGGTTTTGTCAGCCGCGTTCGACCATTTGGCACAAGGGCGCGAGAATCTGGCGGCGGATACCCGGAAGGGCTTGCGTTGCGCCATCAATCAGAACATGACTGACTTCAGCGCCTGCGTTGAGGATCACGATGAGATAGCGTTCTTTCCACCAGTCACAGGCGGCTAGCCTGTTCAGTGAGGCGGTAATTGAGTAACGACCAGGCACTGATCGACCGTTTCAACCGACGCGTGACCTACTTACGAATGTCGGTAACAGATCGCTGTGACTTTCGTTGCGTTTACTGCATGGCAGAAGAGATGACCTTCCTGCCCAAGTCCAGCGTGCTGACACTTGAGGAGCTCGCCCATATCGGCTCGACCTTCGTTGAGCTCGGCGTGCGGAAAATCCGGCTGACGGGTGGAGAGCCCTTGGTGCGTCGGGGCGTCATGGGTCTGGTGACCCAGTTGGGTCGCCTCGAGGGGCTTGAAGAGCTGACGATGACGACAAACGGTTCTCAGCTGGTCAAACTTGCGCAGCCCTTGCGGGCGGCCGGCCTTTCCCGCCTCAATATCAGTCTCGATAGCCTGAATGCTCAGCGCTTCCGCGAGCTGACACGGACGGGTGACCTGGACCAGGTGCTGCGCGGCATCGATGCGGCCAAAGCTGCTGGCTTCTCATCGATCAAGCTCAACGCTGTTGTCTTGAAGGGACGCAACGAGGACGAAGTGCTCGATCTCGTCCGCTACGTGCTGGCGCGTGAGCTCGACCTTTCTTTCATAGAAGAAATGCCGCTTGGTGCCATCACGGAACACGATAGGGCGAGCGCCTTCGTATCGAGTGAGTCGATCAGGCAAATTATCACGAGTGAATACCCGCTTCAGCCAATGCTGGCGCAAACCGCGCTGGGTGGGCCGAGCCGTTATTGGCAGACGCCTGGCCACAAATCGAAAATCGGCTTCATTTCGCCGCACAGCGAGAACTTCTGCGCCACATGCAATCGGGTGAGGCTCACAGTCGAAGGTCGCTTGCTGCTTTGTCTTGGCAACGAACATTCGGTAGATCTCAGGGAGATCGTGCGAAAATATCCGAACGACAGGGTCGCATTGAAAGCAGCGATCGTGGCCTCAATGGACGTCAAGCCAGAGCGACATCATTTCGATCTCGATGAAGAGCCTCAGATCGTCCGTTTCATGAATATGACAGGTGGATAGCCCGTGTCAGTGAATCAGTCAGTTAGTAACTCAGATGATGAGTCGACAAAGCAGTCAATGACCTACGTAGCCAGTTGCAAGCTACCTACCCCTTATGCCGTGTTCACCATTCACGGCTTCGAAGAGTCCGCGACAGGCAAAGAGCATCTGGCTATCACCCTTGGAGACGTTGCGTCTACCGGCGAGGGTATCGACCCGCCTCTGGCTCGAACGCATTCTGAGTGTCTAACCGGTGATGCGCTTTTCAGTATGCGCTGTGACTGCGGCTATCAGCTGGATGAGGCGCTCCGCAGCATAGCCAGGGAAGGGCGGGGCATACTGTTGTATCTGCGACAGGAAGGACGCGGCATAGGGCTGCTCAACAAGGTGCGAGCCTACGCGCTTCAGGATAAGGGTGCAGACACTGTAGAAGCCAATGCCGCGCTTGGCTTTGCCGATGATCTCAGGGACTACTCGATCTGTAAGCCAATGCTTGAGTATCTGGGTGTCGCATCGCTACGTCTGATGACGAATAATCCGAGAAAAGTGGCCTCGCTGGAAGGCCTGGGTATCAATATTGCGGGGCGGGTGCCGCTGGAAGTAGGGCGAAACCCGCACAACTCCCATTATCTCAGCACCAAGGCAGGTAAGCTGGGTCACCTGCTAACCACACATCAGGATGACGACGTGGCCGTGGTTGATAGATAGCTCGGCAGGCTGTTCGTCGACGGCTGGGCGTACTCTTCAATACGTTTGAGTATGCCTGGCGCATCCAAACCGATATCGGCCAACAGCTGATCTGGTTTTCCATGCTCGATAAACACGTCAGGATGGCCCATACACAGTACCGGAACATTGCGCCGGTTCTCGTGAAGCAGCTCCATGATGGCGGAGCCCGCACCGCCGGCTTTGGCGTGGTCTTCAACCGTCACAATCAAGTCGTGCGTGTCAGCGAGCTCGAGCAGTAGCGCGTCGTCCAGCGGTTTGATGAAGCGCAGGTCTACGACGGTTGCACCGAGCGTCTTCCCCGCTTCCATCGCTGGGGCAAGCATGTTGCCAACGGCGACGATAGCTGTTCCGGCACCCTGCCTGACAATGGCCGATCTCCCAAATTCGATCGCCTCCAGCGAAGTGCCCGCTGCTACACCAGGTCCTGTGCCACGGGGATAGCGCACGGCAGCGGGGCCCTGGTGCTGAAAACCGCAACTGAGCATTGCCCGCAGTTGAGCTTCATCCGAGGCCGCCATGATGACCATATTCGGTACGGTGCGAAGATAAGCAATATCGAAGGAGCCAGCGTGGGTGGGGCCGTCCTCACCCACGAGACCAGCCCTGTCGATTGCGAACAGCACATCAAGATTCTGAATGGCGACATCGTGGATAAGCTGATCGTAGCCACGCTGCAAAAACGTCGAGTAAATCGCAACTACCGGTTTGGCGCCTTCACAGGCCATCCCGGCGGCCAGCGTGACCGCATGCTGCTCGGCGATGGCGACATCGAAATAGCGTTTCGGGTAGCGCTCGGCGAAGTCGATCAAGTCCGAGCCTTCGCACATGGCCGGGGTGATGCCCATCAAGCGCTCATCCCTGGCCGCCATGTCGCAGAGCCAGGCGCCAAAGACATTCGAGTACTTCAATGCGGGCTTCCTGCTCACTGCAGGCACAGGTATGCTGGCGGGCTTCTCAGCGGCCTTGGGTTCGATCTTGTTGATGGCATGATAGCCAATCGGGTCACATTCGGCTGGTGCGTAACCCTTGCCTTTCTTGGTCACGACGTGCAGGAACTGTGGTCCGCTCAGCTTATTGATATTTTCCAGTGTATCGACAAGCAAAGGGAGGTCGTGACCGTCGATGGGGCCGATATAATTGAAACCCAACTCCTCAAACAGCGTGCTCGGGCTGGCAACCAATCCCTTCAGGTGCTCTTCGGTCTTGCGGGCAAACTCCATAAGACCAGGTGCGCCCTGAAGCATGCGCTTGCTGCCGTCTCGAACACTATTGTAAGTGCTGCTGGAGAGCAGGCGGGCAAAGTACTTGCTCAGGCCGCCGACATTGCGGGAAATCGACATATCATTGTCGTTGAGAATGACCAGCAGATCAGTCTCTTCGTCAGCAGTATGATTCAGAGCCTCGAATGCCATACCTGCAGTCATTGCGCCATCACCGATCACGGCAATTGACTTGCGCTCGATACCTTGAAGCCGCGCAGCCAGTGCCATGCCCAGAGCAGCACTGATGGAAGTACTGCTATGGCCAACGCCAAAGGTGTCGTACTCACTTTCGCTGCGCAGCGGAAACGCCGCCAGGCCACCCTGCTGACGAACCGAAGGCATGCGCTCACGGCGTCCTGTGAGAATCTTGTGCGGATATGCCTGGTGCCCGACATCCCAGACCAACCGGTCATGGGGCGTGTTGAAGACGTGATGAATGGCGATTGTCAGCTCAATGACGCCGAGGCCTGCGCCAAAATGGCCCCCGCTCTGTCCCACGCTGTAAAGCAGGAACGCGCGTAGCTCGTAAGCCAATCGAAGCAGATCATCGGTGCTCATCTTGCGCAGATCTTCAGGCGAGTCGACTTCATCAAGTAGCGGCGTATTTGGGCGCTTAGATGGTATAGCCTGAAAAATGTGTGGCTTACTCTGTTCCAATGCTTCTATCCAATTGTAAATCCGGTTGTTCCGCCCGGCATTTCGCTCTGCGGGCACTGGTCTGTCCGCTGTCTGCACCGACCGTCGATCAAGCCTGCCAAGTGTATCAGGCTAGCGGATTCGAGTCGCCAGCTGTCTCGTAAAGGCGCTCAGCGGGGTTTGGTGAAGGGCTCTTCGCCGCAGGATTTCATCCGCCTCGGCGAAGAGCGCGTCGAGATGGGTCCGCGCGCCTTCGAGACCCATCAGTTTTACATAGGTCGACTTGTCCTGCTGCTCATCCTTGCCAGCGGTCTTGCCGAGGCTTGCAGTATCTGAGGCAACATCGAGAATATCGTCCTGTACCTGGAACGCCAGTCCAATCAACTTGCCGAATCGACGAAGGTCCAGCTCGAGACCAGTGTCATCAATATTATGCACACACAAGCCGAAAACGACTGCGGACTCGATCAGGGCGCCTGTTTTCATAGCGTGCAAGGTGCTCAGCGATGCCTCGTCCAGCTTACGGCCTTCCGCCGCCAGGTCCAGTGCCTGGCCGCCAACCATGCCTCCGGCACCACTAGCGCTTGCGAGCTGTCGCAGCATACGTAGCTGCGCGCCAGGGCTCACGCCCAGGGCTGAAAGTCGGCCACCGGCAAGAATTTCGAATGCCAGCGTCTGTAACGCGTCGCCAGCCAGTATTGCTACGGCTTCGCCGAAACGGATATGACAGGTCGGCTCGCCCCGTCTCAGATCGTCGTCATCCATCGCCGGCAGATCGTCGTGAACCAGCGAATAGGCGTGCATGGCCTCTATTGCGCAACCTGCCACAAGCGCTGCTTCTGCGACCTGAGCTGCTGTTCGAGTGCTGGGCATCTCTGCCACAGTGGCGGCAGTGAGCGCTTCGGCTGTCAGCAGACAGAGCAGTGGCCGTATACGCTTGCCGCCGGTCAGCAGGGCATAGTGCATCGCATCGATCAGCACCGTCTCCTGCTGTGGGTTGGCCTGCTCCGCCGCCAACGCCGGCAATAGACGGACGAGCTCGCGATCTATGCTGAGTCTCAATACGTCAAAATCCATTGCTGCCCCGCTGCCGCTCTCGACGGCTGCTTCTCGCTGCTGCATCGATCTATCGACCTGCTTCTTCCTCAGGGGTCGGCACTTTACCGTCACCCGACTTCTGCAGCGCAGCAATAGCTTCTCGAGAAAGTAACGTAACTTTCTGCTCCGCCGTCTGCAGCGCCTGCTGGCAATGTCTCGACAGCGAAATACCCTGTTCGTAGACGCTCAGTGATTCGTCGAGGCTAAGATCGCCACGCTCGAGCTTCTGCACAAGCCCCTCGAGTTGCTGCAGCGTGTTTTCGAAATCGGCGAGTTTCATCGGCTCGGCTGCCTTGCTTTCAGCAGCTTGCGGGGACTTCCGTACGGCCATAGTGGGTTCCTGCTGAGGATTGATATTCGCTTGGGTAGCTGTCGGTGGTGTCTGGCCGCCATGCTAGCCTTTTTCGGGAAAATTCACCAACCCTGTCTATACTCATACCCATGCCTGGGTAGGCTCGAATTCTACCTCAACACATAGATTTTCCGGGGATTTCTGGTGGATATTGCAACCCTGGTGGGCCTGCTCGGTTCTTTTGCCATTATCATCATGGCGATGCTTCTGAGCGGCACACTCATGATGTTTGTGGACGTGCCCTCGGTACTGATCGTCATCGTTGGCAGTATTTTTGTGGTGCTCATGAAGTTTACGCTTGGCCAGTTCCTTGGCGCAGGCAAGGTGGCTGCGAAGGCCTTCATGTTCAAGTCCGACGATCCAGAAGAGCTGATCGACCTCGTAGTCGAACTGGCGGATGCAGCGCGCAAAGGTGGCCTGCTCTCGCTGGAAGGCAAAGAGATCCCGAACAAGTTTCTGGCGAAGGGCATTGGCCTGCTCATCGACGGGCACGATGCCGATGTTGTGAGGAACCTCATGACCAAGGATAAAAACATGGCTGTGGAACGTCACGGCATGGGTTCGAAGGTCTTTAGCTCCATGGGGGACGTTGGTCCGGCCATGGGCATGATCGGAACGCTTGTCGGTCTGGTGGCCATGCTGTCCAACATGGATGATCCCAAGTCCATTGGCCCTGCCATGGCCGTTGCATTGCTGACTACGCTGTATGGCGCCATGCTGGCCAATATGTTCGCGATTCCCGTCTCCGACAAGCTCAAGCTTCGACAGGCTGAAGAAGAGCAGACCAAGAATATGGTCATCGATGCCCTCATGGCCATACAGGCCGGCCTCAATCCCCGGGTCATCGAGTCGATGCTGCGAAACTACTTGCCGGAAGGCAAGCGTCCCAGCGCCGCCGACGATGCCTGATCAGGCGCCGGCGTAATGGTCGAAGAGGAGAAAAAGCACGAATGTCCTGCTGGCATTCCGGCGTGGATGGCAACCTTTGCCGATCTGATGTCGCTGCTGATGTGCTTCTTCGTGCTGCTGTTGTCGTTCGCACAGATGGACGCCCTGGAGTTCAAACGGCTGGCTGGTTCGATGAAAGATGCGTTCGGTGTGCAGAATCAGGTCGATGTCACCTCAATCCCGAAAGGCACCAGTGTAATTGCTCAGGAGTTCAGTCCTGGCAAGCCTGAGCCTACGCCGCTGCAGATGATCATGCAGCAGACCACGAGCTCGGATATGCCGAACCTCGAGCAGGTGTGCGAACAGATCGTCGAAAAAGCGCTTGCAGACCAGTGTCCAATCCCACCTGCGGCTGAACTGAGTGACGAAGTAGTTGAACAGCTCGAGGCGATGGCGGAAGAAGCCGAGTCAACTGCCGTTCAGCTCGCGACGGCACTGGAGCCCCAGGTCAGGAATAATCAGATCGAAGTAGAGACCCGCGGGCGCCAGATCATCATACGGGTGCAGGAGCGAGGTGCGTTCGCTTCTGGGAGTGCAAGCTTGAATGCGGACTTCTTCCCGGTCATCGATAATATGGTCGAGGTTCTGAAACAGTACCAGGGCAACATCAGCGTCGAGGGTCATACGGATAATATACCGATCAAGACGGCCAGATTCCGATCGAACTGGGATCTGTCTACCGCGCGGGCACTTGAAGTTGCCCATGCCCTCTTCGAAAGTGGCGATGTGGGTCAGGAACGCTTTGCCGTGACGGGCGCTGCCGACACGACACCACTGGTGCCTAATGATACGCCGGAGGGTCGGGCAAGGAACCGACGGGTGGAAATTGTCGTTGAGCAGCCTCTGGATCCAGAGCTTGCAGCGGAACTGGAGAGGATAAGGGACTCTGCGTCGCCAGCACTCGATGTTCGCAAGCAGCTGCAGATCCGGGGGCTTTCTGATGATGAAATCTTCTGATCATCATGCGGAAGATTAATGCCCTCATAAAACCAGAGTGGTCTCTTCCCCTCGGCTATTGGGGCCAAAGCGACGCTCGTGCATCTCGATCGATGCCGGTGTGCTGTGACCGATAGTGACAAGAGTGCTGCACCGTGTGCCGTAATTCGCAAGCGCGATAAATGCGCTGGAGAGCTGCCGTTCCATCTCGAGGGGCATGCCGGTTACTGGGAGGGCCTCATCATTTGCCTGAGTAGGGTCGAGCATCAGATTCAGCCAACAGTCCGGGTCGATCGGATCATCGGGCTCATGCTCTGTGAGCAGTCTATTCACCTGCTTCCGTAATTGAAGCGACTTTGGCCAGGGCGAATCGAGCAGGTGATTGCTCAGCACATATACGCCGCTATCCAGAACCCTGTGCTCCGCCTGGAATCCTGCTGGTTCGCCATCGAGTGGCCATCGGTTCGTGCAGTAGTGCAGCCCGCTGTCGTCAAACAGTAGCAGGTTAAAGCCGCCATACTGCATGGCGGTATCGCCCAAGGCTTCGGCAAACGCAGCTGCATCCAGGCTTCCGCCCAGAAAGTTTGTCACCAGCTCACCACGGGAATGCGCAGCAATCGCCTGATCGGGATTGCGGTAATTGGTAACCGCCGCAAAGCGTCGCGTGCCGTGGTATCTCGATGCAGCGAGCCATGTCCCGCCCGCCTGCAGATCCTGGCCGCCAGCCACTGGACCATGCCGGGTAAGGGCAGACGGCTCCCAGAGGTGCAGGGGCATCGCGGGACGGTCATAGAACTCATCCCTGTTGGCGAGCGCAATAAGCTCGTAATCCTCAGTAGCGTTGTAGGCGACGGCTATCAGGCACATGTTTCGAATCCAACGATCGGAGCTGGTGTAAAAAAGTGACATTGAGCTCGGCGCTTTCGGTAGGCATCATATGCGGCCGCAGACGCAGCACTTCAGGACCACATGATGAATGAACCCATGGTACTGGCCATCACTCTTGCAGCTTACCTTGCCATAGGGGCCTTTGCTGGTCTACTGGCCGGCCTGTTTGGGATAGGCGGCGGCCTGATTATCGTGCCACTCCTGCTGCTGGCTTTCGAGATGCAGAGTGTGTCCGCTGATGTGAGCATGCATCTTGCGATCGGCACTTCTCTGGCTACCATCATGTTGACGTCAATGGCGAGTATCAGGGCTCACCATGCTCACAGGGCGGTACGCTGGGATCTGTTCAAACCGATGGCTGCCGGCATCGTGCTTGGTGCTGTTCTGGGTGTTTTCACCGCGAGTACATTAAGTGGAGCCGCACTTAAACTGATCATTGGCCTGTTTGCACTGGCCGTGGCTGCCAAAATGCTCACTGGCTTCCAACCAGCGCCGACGCGTGTCGTACCAGGCTGGCCTGGGCTCACGGGCGCAGGTGGCTTTATCGGTTGGGGCTCGGCCATTTTCGGAATCGGCGGCGGTACGCTCACGGTGCCATGGCTGGTCTGGCACAATGTGCGGATGCAGGAGGCCGTGGCAACATCTGCAGCCTGTGGCCTGCCGATAGCCATAGCCGGCGCCTTTACAAATATAATCGCTGGCTGGAATGAACCCGATCTGCCGCAATATGCACTCGGTTTCGTGTATCTCCCCGCCTTCTTCGGTATTGTGCTGACCAGCATGGTCACAGCGAAAGCCGGTGCACGGCTTGCACATCGTCTGCCGCCGCAACTGCTTTCCAGGCTGTTCGCCTGCCTGCTCATCCTGGTAGGGATACGCTTGCTCACACAGTCTTTTTAACCATTAACGGAACATTTCATGGAACGCTGGTTCGAATACCCCGAGATTGACCCGGTTGCATTGGCATTAGGCCCAATCAAGGTGCACTGGTACGGCCTGATGTACCTGATGGGCTTTATCGCCGCCTGGTGGCTTGGCCGCTATCGCGCACGCCAGCCGCACACGCCCTTGCGGGAAGAGCAGGTGGGCGACGTGATCTTCTACGGGGCCATCGGCGTCGTGCTCGGCGGTCGTTTCGGCTATGTCATGTTCTACAATTTCGACAAATTTCTGCAGGATCCGCTGTGGCTGTTCCAGGTCTGGACTGGTGGGATGGCCTTTCATGGTGGTCTGCTGGGCGTCATCATCGCAATCTGGCTGTATGCGCGTTCACAGAACATCCGTTTCTGGAACATGATTGATTTTGTTGCGCCCCTGGTACCGATCGGCCTCGGGCTGGGTCGAATAGGCAACTTCATAGGCGCGGAGCTTTATGGCAGAGCCGCTGACGTGCCCTGGGCCATGGTGTTTCCCACGGATCCGCTGCAGATCGCTCGCCACCCCTCGCAGCTGTATCAGTTCGCGCTGGAGGGCGTTCTGCTGTTCACGGTACTCTGGGTATATTCGCGAAAGCCCCGACCGACCATGGCAGTCTCTGGCCTGTTCCTCCTGGTTTACGGCTGCTCGCGCTTCGTCGTAGAATTTTTCCGCCAGCCCGACGCCCATCTCGGCCCCGTCGCCTTCCAGTGGATGACCATGGGGCAGTTGCTGTCATTGCCAATGATCATCGGCGGGATCGTGCTCATGCTGCTGGCTTACCGCTGGGCCGAAACCCGAACCACAACAGGAGCTTCTCACTGATGCGTGCCTATCTGGATCTGCTACAGGACGTCCTCGACAACGGCTACGACAAGAACGACCGCACGGGCACAGGTGCGCGTAGCGTTTTTGGTCGCCAGGTGCGCTATGACCTCAGCCAGGGCTTCCCACTGCTCACTACCAAAAAGCTGCACTTCAAAAGCATCGCCCATGAGCTGCTCTGGTTTATCAGTGGCGAAACCAACATCAGGTATCTGAAGGAAAACGGCGTCTCGATCTGGAACGAGTGGGCGACGGAAGAGGGCGAGCTTGGCCCAGTCTATGGCTCGCAATGGCGCAACTGGACCTGTCCGGATGGCAGTCATGTGGACCAGCTCGAGCGGCTGGTGCATGGGCTGAAGACGAATCCCGACAGCCGCCGTCATATTTTCAGTGGCTGGAATGTTGCTGACCTGCCGGACGAGCAGCTCAAGCCCTGGGAAAATGCTGCTGCTGGCAAGATGGCCCTGCCGCCATGCCATGTGCTGTATCAGTTCTATGTGGCCGGTGGCCGCCTGAGTGCCTCACTCTATATTCGTTCGAACGATCTGTTCCTCGGCAATCCCTACAATACGGCGTCGCTCGCACTGCTCACGCACATGTTGGCGCAGCAATGCGATTACACCCCTGGCGATATCATTCTTTCGATCGGCGATGCGCATCTTTATAGCAATCATCTGGAGCAGGCCCGCCTGCAGCTCACCCGCACGCCGGGCGCGTTGCCGCAGCTGAAGATTCTGCGCAAGCCAGCCAGTCTCTTCGACTATCGCTTCGAAGATTTCGAAATCGAGGGTTATGAGCCTCAACCACACATTCCAGCAGCCATAGCGATCTGAAGCGCATCATGAACGATACTTCGAAGCAGAAGCCGGGACTGGCCGCCATCGTGGCCCACGCCAACGACCTGGTCATTGGCCGCAATGGACAGATGCCCTGGCACCTGCCTGCCGATCTGCGCTATTTCAAGGCGTCGACCCTGGGCCGACCCGTTGTAATGGGGCGCAAGACGCTGGACTCGATAGGCCGCCTGCTCCCTGGCCGCGACAACCTGATCATTTCGAGTCAGCCGCGTAAGGCAACCGGCCACTTTGAGACCCAGCCCACGAATCAGCAAACCACCGAAAGCTGGTGGAATGACCCCGTAGAAGCCGCAAGAGCAGGGCTTGAACGCGCCGCAACGGCCCACCAGGA
The DNA here is from genome assembly GCF_047946665.1 of Allohahella sp. A8. Classification (GTDB taxonomy): domain Bacteria; phylum Pseudomonadota; class Gammaproteobacteria; order Pseudomonadales; family Oleiphilaceae; genus Allohahella. Next base: position 3,021,748 of record NZ_CP172312.1, on the reverse strand, counting down.
CTACTGTTTCATCATCGGAGGTGGTGGTGTCTATGAGCAGTTGCTGCCATATTGCGATGCGCTTTTCGTGACGCAGATTGACCTGGATGTTGCTGGCGATACCTTCTTTCCGAGCTATGCTTCTGATGAAGGCTGGCAGCTCAGTGAGCTTACGGAAGGTCAGGTCGATGAGCATAACCCTCATCCACACCGCTTTGCCGTCTACACGCGTACCAAGGCAAAGGTCGAACAGCTGCCCACCGTTTAGGACACCGCTTTCTGTCGAGAGGGCGTGTCATTCGTTCACCGCTATCAAGGCAGAAAGGTCATCCATTTGAATTCTGAGCTGACAGCGGAATCGTTAGAACTCTTTCACCCGCTCTACCGATTGTCGCGTGCCCAAAGAGTCCTGCTCGCGTCGCGCGGCGGTCGCGTTTCGCTGGAACCCGGAGACACCCGGCGGGGCAGTGAAGAGTCAGGCAAGCAGGTGCTCTTCCTTCTGATGGGGGAGGTGGAGCTGCAGTCGCCAGAGTTGCCGCGAGTCAGACTTACCGCAGGTGAACACGCTGCCAGAAACCCGCTGCGACTGGCAGACGGCGACCTGTTGACGGCCACCAGAGCTGCCCGCCTGCTGTTGGTGGACGATCTCGAGCTGACGCAGTTGATGAAGCAGGCGCCACAACCGAACTTTTCGAAGGATGCCAGCGTCGTCGGCGATGGTGCTGGCAAGGAACTGGACGTGACGGATGCTGCTGACGAAGCCTCTCAGGGTTATCGTATTGTCATCCAGATCAGTCGGGATCTCCAGAATCGCTGCCTGAGTCTGCCTTCACTGCCGCTGGCAGCAGATCGTATCCGTCGTGCCGCCGCTGACCCTGAGTGCGACGTGGGGCGCATTGCCGATATCGTCCAGACCGATCCTGCCATCACGGCAAAGCTCATCTATGCAGTGAATAGTCCGCTGTTTCGAGGCTTCCGTAAGATCGAAAGCTGCCGTGATGCCGTGGTCCGCCTCGGCGTTGAGACGACAAGACAGCTTGTTGCCCTGTTTACGGTACGAGAGCTCTTCACGACCCGGCACGAGACACTGAGACTTCGCATGGAGAAGTTATGGCAGCACTCCATCGAGGTGGGCACGCTTGCCAGCGTGATAGCTGAGCGCGTGCCTGGCGTGAGCCCGGGGCAGGCCTTACTCGCTGGCTTGCTGCATGATATCGGTGCAATCCCGGTCATCCAGCAGGCAGCGGACCTGCCAGCTGCCCGTCGACATGACGACCTGCTTGAACATCTCATTACCGATCTGCGTGAAGAAGTTGGCGTTGCGGTACTGAGAGAGTGGGATTTTCCCGACAGCGTCGTTGCCAGTGTGGAGCACGCTGAGCGCTTCACTGGCGATTTCAGCGAAGCGGTGCCGCTGTGTGCGGATATCGTCACACTTGCACAGGTTCACGCCTTTATCGGCACGCCCGAGCAGGCCTCCCTGCCACCCATGAATCGCATTCCTGCTTTCCAGCGCCTGGCACGCTTCAATATCACACCGCAGGAAAGTTTAAATATCATTGAATTGGCCCGCGCACAGTCTGCGACCGTATTCGAAGTGACGGGCTGAGCCGGAAGGCATCACCCAGGCCATTCACCAATACCAGTCAAAGGCGCTCAATGCCATGCCGGACCGCTCAGAGTCACACGCTGCTGAGACCGGGCACCTGATGGAGGTGCCACTGTTTCCGCTGGGAACCATTCTCTGTCCAGGCGGTCAACTGCCCCTGAGAATCTTTGAGCAGCGCTATCTGAAAATGGTTAGCGACTGCCTGAGGCATGATATCGGTTTTGTTATCGTGCTCACTCGATCTGACGCTGAAGACGGCTTTTTCGACCTGGGAACGTACGGGCGAATAAGCGATTTCCAGCAGCTGCAGGATGGTTTGCTCGGCATCACCGTGCAGGGGCGCGAGAAGGTCAGAATAAAATCGGCTCGCCAGGATGAGACCGGACTTTTCATCGGCCAAGTCAGTCCGATGCCACCGGAGCCAGAGGTGGCTGTGAGGGACGACTACGCTGAGCTCGTGACGCTGCTCCGGGACCTGCAACAGCATCCTGCCGTAAAGCGGCTGGATCTCGATATCGATTATGACGACTGCCGTGACGTAGGCTACCGTCTACTCGAGCTGCTGCCACTGCGCAATGAGGATAAGCAATACCTGCTCAGTTTACAGCGCCCTGCCTACCGTCTGGAGCAGATGCGATACATGCTCCATGCCATTGTCGAACATGGCGAAGAGTCGTAGCCGAGGGGCGGCAAAAGATCAGAGATCGGCCCAGTTTGCCAGATACTGCGGCCCGACCTGATTCATCCTGATCATCACGTACATCGTTGCTGCCAGCGCCACCACGGCGAGGACCGCATAATTATGCCGAGTGAGGTGATGCCTGAACAGAAAGCCACCCAGCGGTACTCGTGAGGCATAAAGTGCCAGACAGGCCATCGCGAGCCCCAGCAGACTTCCCCCAACAATATCCGAAAACCAATGCACACCGAGTAGTAACCGACTGGTGCCCACGAGCGTCGCCAGCGCGAGACACAAACTCATCCAGCGATGGCGGCGGGCGAATATCATCGCCAGCACGGTATAGGTATAGACAGCGCCGCTGGTATGACCGCTTGGATAGGCGGCGTTGGCAGGCAGATAGGCCAGCTCGGGGCGTAAAACACCGAATAGTGCTTTTAATCCGGAGGTGAGCCCATGGGTGGCAAGACCCCCGAGGACCAGGCAGATCACCAGGCGCTTGTGACCCTTCAACCAGAGCCAGGCACAGCTCGTGCCCAGGAGAATATACAGCCAGATAGTATCGCCCAGCAGCGTCAGGCCGATTGCCAGAAGGCGGATCCAGTCGATGCCGATGGCCTGGGCAATGTTGAACATCGACTGGTCGATGATGTCGATGGTCGACAGCCTGAACAGCGATTCGATCGCAATCAGGGTCCAGCACAGCAGTGCCAGCAGGAAGGCGCTTCCCGGTACCCAGAGCCGGGTCTCAAACGCCCTCAGGATGTAGCTGATCAGCGCGCCAGTCATGGCTCCGGCTACCAACACGGCTAGAGGCGACCAGAGATACCAGAAGGCCCAGAGCCGGGCTATCGGGCTGGCATCGTCTCCCGGTCGGTCCGCCGAGTGAGCCATCGCGGAGTCGAGGGAAAAGTCGAAACCAGCAGCCTCCAGGCTGCTGCCGGTGAGATAACCAGGAAAAATGTAGAAGGGCGCCCAGGCTAGTGCCGAGAGTACATTTATAGTGAGAAACTTGCGCGGCGACATCAGCATCATACCGGCGATCATCGGCACGACCGGACGTATGGGGCCGATGAAGCGCCCGAGCACGATGCTGAGCATGCCGTGACGAAGAAAGAAGGCTTCGCCACGGGCCACCAGTTGCGGATAGCGGCTCAGTGGCCAGATATGTCGGGTCTGTTCCTTGTAATGTCGCCCGAGCGCGAAACTCAGCGCGTCGCCAGCCACTGCGCCAGTAAAGGCCGCAAAAAGGACGATCCAGATGTCGAATTGGAGATAGCCGGCGAGCGCAGCGAAGCCAAACAGCATGATCACGCCGGGCACGATGATGCCAGCCATGGCCAGCGACTCGGCAAAGGCGGTGAGCACAATGGCGCCGGTTATCCAGCCAGAGTTGGCCTGCAACCAGGCCAGCAGAGCGGTCAGGGGTTCAGTCACGTTATCTCAGTTCAGGGTTTGGAAAAGACCACCCTGTTGCCGCCCGCCGTCTGAGCCTGCTGCAAGGCATTTTCGAGACGCTTCAGCAGAGCCAGTTCATCACTCTCATCAGGCTCGCGGGTCAGACAACCCACGCTGGCAGTGATCGGGTCCCCGAGCTTCCACTTGTAGTCCTCGATGGCACGGCGCAGTCTTTCGGCGATAACCAGCAGGCCCTCTTCAGGCGTAAACGGCAGCAACAGATAGAAGATGCTACCTCGCCCATGATACAAGCTGTCTCCCGCCCTGGTCTCCTTCAGCAGCAACTGTCCGGTCTCGGCCAGCAGCTCGTTGATGCTGTTGAGCCCATGCATCTCACTGATCTGGGCGAAGTAATCGATATTGATTACGACCAGCGAAAGCGGATGGCCCACGGCGGCAGAGCGCGCGATCTCCTGCCGCAGGGTAAATTCGAGGTGCCTGAGGTTGTAAGCGCCAGTAAGCGGATCCTTGATAGTGATTTCTCTCAGGAAACGGCTCTTGTGGTGGTAAAGCCAGGCATACAGGCCAGCCATGCCGATCAGTAGCGCATAGCTGACGAAAAAGTTCACCGACTCGAAAAAGCTTTGGATGATCAGGGAAGAGAGGCCTAGTATCAGCAGCGACACGACGTTGTAGAGTAGGGCCAGTGACTGCGACAAGAGCAGGAAGCTCAACAGCGCGAGAGCGTAGGACCAGTGGATGACCTCCGCTTGTCCGCTCAGGAACTGCCACAGGATGATGCACTGCGCTGCAGTAAGGATGACAACGTGCCCCTTGTAAGCATCGAGTTCGCTCCGCTTCTGCCAGGCATAGACAGCGCCTGAGATCAGCAGTGGCAGCAGGAGGAGCCCCGCGTAGAAGAGACCATAGAGCCCATAGCGCGCATTTTGCAGGGCAAGTATGAAAAACAGGCCTGCGCCGATGAGGTAGAGGTAGATTCTTGCCCGGTTGCGGAGCTGCGATTCAGTGAGCAAGGCTACCCTCCTGGGAAATCTGGCTAAAGGAAACCGACTGGTTGGGCCCCTTGTGCCGCGCGTGTTTCAAAGCTCGTCTGGCCTGCTCGATCAGCGACTCTGCCGTGTCGTCGACGTTCAAGGTGGAGATGCCAATGCCCACAGTCACTGCGTTGCGCTGCTTGTCGAATACCGCTCGTATTTGCTGGCGCAGGCCTGTAGCCCGCTTCTCCGCAGTTCTTGAACCAATCAGTGGCAGCACGACAATGAACTCCTCCGGTTCATAGCGATAATAACCTTCGAATAGCCGCAGGTTCTCATGCAGGAGCTGTCCGAGTTGCTGGAGCAAGGCGTTCCGCCGCGGCTCATCCAGATCCTCCAGGCTGATATCGTCGACACGAAGCGCAAACACGCTCAGATCGGTACCCTCACGTTCGCTGCGCTGTATTTCCTTCTCCAGGTCCTGCGTCAGATAGTCGCGTGTCGACGCCAGTGTCAGGTGGTCGGTCCGCCTCAGTGGCTTGAGCTGCTGTTCCTTGATCTCGCGCAGATATACGAAGGCCAGCGTGATCGACAGGCTGACGAGATAGATGAAGAAGACCTGGATGCGCTCGAAGCCATCGACCGCGAAAATCAGAATGATGGAAAAGATGACGGAGTATATCGCAGTCACGACCGTGGCAACGTGCATCTGATAATTCAGGAAGGCCAGCAGGGGGATGAAATAACTCCAGTGGGTGATGCCGTCCGGCATGTACAGGGCGCCGACTGTTGTCGCCAGCATCAGTGCCAGCAGCACCGTATGCGAGAGCCAGTGAACGCCCTGCTGCGCACCAAGGAAGCCGCGGACATTGTATATGGCGCGGGCGCTGCGCGGATTTGCCTGCGACTCCTCGAGACGCTTGACGATAGCCGCTTGTCGGCGATATACGAAATGGTTGGCCAAAAGCAGCGCCGTCATGCCGACGCAGACAATCGCGAGTAGCCAGTGCCCGGCAAATAGGGCGGCAGTGGCGAGAATGATGGAGGCAAGTGCGCCATAGCCGTACGCCTTCGCGCGCAGCTGTTCATTGAATTCAGTCAGTTCCATATGGACTCAGGTCGGACTTGCCGTTAGCTGTTGTTTGCCTACAGCTTAGTCCATGGCTGGCAGCAAGTCAGCGTGAGTGTGCTTAAGTCGCCATTTATGGCGCCGCAGTGCGCTGGCCCGTGATCGTGGCGGGCGGTATACTCTCGTGAATCTAGATTTTTTGCGCAGGAAGAGACAGTGAATACAGTCAGTTCAGAAGCTACGCAGAACAATGTGCAGACTTATATGCAGGGTGTCGGCAAGGCTGCGAGAGGTGCCTCCCGTCAACTGGCCCGTGCCAGTACCAAAATGCGCAACGATGCACTGCTGGCCATAGCGGAGCAGTTGGGGAACAGCCGTGATTCGCTCGCTGAGGCTAATCGTCTCGACATGGCCGCAGGTCGCGAGAGTGGCCTCGATGCGGCCCTGCTCGATCGCCTTGAGCTGACGCCCGCGCGAATCGATGCCATGATTACCGGTCTGCTCGAAGTGGCCGCATTGCCGGATCCAATCGGTGAAATCACCGACATGAGCTACAGGCCAAGCGGCATTCAGGTCGGAAAGATGCGCGTGCCACTTGGTGTCATCGGTATCATTTACGAATCTCGCCCGAATGTGACAGTAGAAGCAGCGAGCCTGTGTCTGAAATCAGGCAACGCGACCATTCTTCGCGGGGGCTCTGAAGCACTGCATTCCAACCTCGCTATTGCAGAGTGCATCGGCGCTGCGCTGGCAGCTTCTGGATTTGATGCCGCCGCGGTACAAATTGTGAACACTGCGGATAGGGCCGCCGTAGGCGAGCTCATCACCATGCCGGACTATGTCGATGTTATTGTGCCAAGAGGCGGCAAGGGACTGATCGAGCGCATTAGTCGCGACTCGAAAGTACCGGTCATCAAGCATCTCGATGGCAACTGCCATGTGTATGTCGATGCCGATGCCGATATGACCAAGGCCCTTGCCATCACCTTCAACTCAAAAACCCACCGCTACGGTACCTGCAACACCGCCGAATCGTTGCTGGTCGATGCGGCCATTGCCGAACGCTTTCTGCCACAGATCGCTGAACGCCTTCTGAGTGCCGGCGTCGAGATCAGGGGCTGCGAGCAGACACGTCGTTTTATTTCAGAGGCGAAAGCCGCTGTCGAAGCCGACTGGTTCGAGGAGTATCTGGCGCCTGTTATCGCGGTGAAGGTCGTGAGCGGTCTCGACGAAGCCATCGAGCATATCAACACCTACAGCTCCCATCACACGGAAAGCATCGTGACCGAAAACTATACGAAGGCCCGGCGCTTTCTTACCGAAATCGACAGCAGCTCGGTCATGGTCAACGCTTCGACCCGTTTTGCCGATGGCTTCGAGTATGGCCTGGGCGCCGAAATCGGCATCTCCACCGATAAGCTCCACGCTCGTGGGCCGGTAGGGCTGCAAGGTCTTACCTCACAGAAGTACATTGTCTTTGGCGATGGTCATATCCGCGGGTGAACGAGCCCTGCGTACTCTTCGGCGGATCCTTCGATCCAGTCCACTACGGCCATCTACGCATGGCTGTGGAAGTCGGGGAGCTACTGCAAGCTGAAGTGCGGCTGCTGCCAAGCCCGGCACAGGCCGACAAACGGAACCGTGCCACTGCGCGACAGCGTGTCGATATGCTACAGCGGGCATTGACGGAAGCAGGCGCCGGCCAACGGTCCGGTCTGGTGGTGGATCGAAGCGAAGTCGACCTGCGCGACGCTGACGATCTGCGGCCGGTTTACACCGTCGATACACTGCATCGCTACAGGCAGCAGCTGAGCCCAGAGCAAGCACTTATTTTCGTGATGGGCATGGATTCATTGCTCAATATACGCAGCTGGCATCAGTGGCAACAGCTGCTCGATCATGCGCATCTCCTGGTAGTGGGGCGGCCTGGCAGCCACGATGAGTCTGGAAAGCAGGCATTGGAAGATCTCCAGCGCGATCCCCAATTGTCTGGGGCCTTCAGCTCCACTGTCAGTGGGCTTCTGGACTGTCCAGCCGGTCAGATTCATGTCACACAGCTTAGTCTGCTCGATATATCCAGCTCACGGATTCGTGCGTTGGTCAGCGAAGGACGTTGCGCGAACTTTCTGACAGCACCTTCAGTTCTTGAATACATTGCTGAAAACGAACTCTATTCCTGTGCGTCTGATCACAAAATGATCTAATTTGTAATCCATCAACTTGTTGATAAATAAGCAGTATTTGTCGAAACAAGCCGATTTCGTCGGCATTTTCGGCTTTTCGGACTGGTGGCTGAGGGCTATCAGTCGTATCATGAGGAGGCCATAACCGGAAAGCACGAGAGAGGTGCACACCACACGCATGGATACAGAACCCCTGAAAGACCTGGTTGTCAAAATACTCGAAGACCTGAAAGGTAAAGATATAAGCGTCCTCGATGTCAAAGACCGAACCAGCGTCACTGACTACATGATCATCGCCAGCGGCACGTCGAGCCGGCACATCAAATCCCTTGCAGACAACCTGATTCTCGAAATCAAGAAAGCCGGTGAGCGTCCACTTGGTGAAGAGGGCAAAGATGCCTCTGACTGGGTGCTGGTCGATCTCGGTGATGTTGTCGTGCATATCATGATGCCGTCTGCGCGTGAGTTCTACGATCTCGAACGCTTCTGGCGTGATGCCCCGGTCGACAGTTCTGCCGAGAGTGCTACAGGCAGCTCAGCTCACCTTGTCTGATATTGCCGAATGCTGATTCAGATCCTTGCTGTCGGCAGCAAGATGCCGGGCTGGGTCGAAACAGGCTTCAATGAATATAGCAGGCGTCTCACCAGGGACGTCCGGCTTGAACTCGTCGAACTGCCGCTGGCGCCGCGCCAGGGCAGCAATAGTATGCCACCGGCCAAGCTCAACGACTGGGAAGGCGAGAAGCTGCTCGCGAAGCTCGATCCCAAAGCCACGTTTGTTGCGCTCGACGTCAAAGGCACGCAATTCACCACCGAAGCTTTTGCCGAACGGCTGTCTCACTGGCAGCATACCGGCAAGCCCCTGGCCTTAGCCATCGGCGGACCTGACGGCCTTTCGAAAGCAGTTCTGGACCGAGCAGCAGAGAAATTTTCGCTCTCCAGATTAACTTTGCCCCATCCTCTGGTCAGAATCATGCTCGCAGAACAGATTTATCGTGCATGGAGCTATAATCAAGGACATCCATATCATCGCGCCTGAACTCAGGCATCGTTGTTGAAGACCAAAGCTCAAGGTCAGCATGAGTACCCATTCCGATTTCAAAGACCACCGCCAGGAGCAGGAAACCTTTCTGGTACGCGCAGTGCTGGCCATTCTGGTTATCATGATCCTGTCGTGCCTCCTCGGTGCACGTTATTACTACCTGCAGGTCAATCAGCACGAAGTCTTCGACACGCTGTCTGATCAGAACCGGATGCAGCTGCGTTCGGTGGTGCCAACCAGAGGGCTGATCTACGACAGCCAGGGCCTGTTGCTGGCAGACAATCAGCCGACATTTTCATTGCGGCTTACTGCGGAACTGCTTGGCGACCTGGATGAAACGCTCGCGACGCTGTCATCGCTCATCGAAATCAGTGAGGACGACGTCGCTGATTTTCGCCAACGGATTCGCCAGCGACGCCGGCCCTACGAGCCAGTCACACTGCGCTCCCGCCTTACCGAAGACGAAATTGCGATACTCGCGGTGAACCGCTACCGCCTGAAGGGTGTCGAGGTAGGGGCAGAACTTATTCGTTATTATCCGTACCGGCACCTGTTCGCCCATGTGCTTGGCTATGTCGGCCGAATCAGCGAGCCTGAGCTGCAGGAGGTGGACGCGGCCAACTACAGTGGCACCCAGTATTACGGCAAGCTTGGTATTGAAAAGCGCTATGAAGATGAATTGCATGGCGTCACCGGCCATGAAACGATTGAGACTAACGCGCGGGGCAGGGTACTACGGCAACTGGCCAGCACGCCGCCAGCGCCGGGTAAAGATCTGAAGCTCTTCCTTGATGCGCGGTTACAGAAAACTGCGGAGGATGCACTGGCAGGGCGTCGTGGTGCCGTGGTTGCCATCGACAATCGAACCGGAGGAATCCTGGCGTTGGTGAGCACGCCGAGTTTCGATCCCAACCTCTTCGTTACTGGTATCGATACCGCCAGTTACCGTGCACTGAACGAATCTCGAAGTTTGCCGCTATTCAATCGAGCCTACAAAGGTCAGTATCCACCGGGGTCGACAATCAAGCCGATGGTTGCGCTGGCGGCACTCGATACCGATAAGATCAGCCTGAAGACCAAGGTCTGGGATCCAGGCTTCTACACTTTGAAAAACGACAAGCGGCAGTATCGCGACTGGAAGCGTCAGGGGCATGGCTGGGTGGATCTGCGTGTAGGCATTGTCGAATCCTGCGACGTGTTCTTCTACGACACCGGATTCAAGACTGGTGTGGATATCATGTATGAATATCTGCATCAGTTTGGTCTTGGTCAGCGCACAACCTACGACGCTCCCGAAGCACGCAAGGGTAATCTGCCTTCACGGGATTGGAAGCGATCGGCGCGCGGACAGTCCTGGTTTCCAGGCGACTCGCTCAACATGAGTATAGGTCAGGGTTTTATGCTGATGACACCCCTGCAGCTGGCGACAGCAACGGCGGTATTGGCCAACAGAGGCCGATGGGTCACACCCCGCCTCGTCGATACCATGAATGGAGAGAGCATGATGGTTCCTGAGTCAGCGGGTAATGACATAGTGCTGCGGGAAGACTGGTACTGGGAATACATTATCAATGCCATGGAAGACGTCATGCATACTCGCAAGGGAACAGCCAATCGCAGCGGCGCTGGTGCGGACTACAAGATTGCTGGCAAGACGGGTACCGCTCAGGTCATCGGAATCAAGCAGGGCGAGAAGTACGATGCTAGTGCCATAGCAGAGTGGCACCGCGACCACGGCCTGTTCATCGGGTTCGCGCCAGCCGACGACCCGACAATCGCAGTGGCTGTTATCGTCGAAAATGGTGGCGGTGGCAGTACTGCTGCTGCGCCGGTAGCTCGTGTAGTGATGGATGCCCACCTCAAAGGAGAGTACGAGGTGACCGAAGAACGCATAAACTGGCTGTTACCCGATGGTGTCGAGCCGCCCCCGCGTCCACGACAGAACGACGGTATCACCGTGCCGGGCGTTGCTGGGACTGCGCCAGATACGACCGGGACAGTTCGATGAGCCGCAGTACCGACTTTCTCCGCCAGCTGCCGCAAAGCGACGAGCGATTCAGCGGTCCCTCCCTGCTGATGCGCTGGCTGCATATCGATACCATCCTGCTGTTGATGTTGCTCCTGCTTATCGGTAGCGGATTGTTCGTGCTTTTCAGTGGTAGCGGGCAGGACATCAGTGATGTGAAGCGACAGGGCGCCCACTTCGGTCTGGGACTGATCCTGATGTTGCTGGTGGCGCAGATCGATCCTGATCATCTGAGGCGCTGGTCTCCCTGGATCTATGGGGCGGGATTGCTCGGCCTGGTGGCCGTTATGCTCGTCGGCACCGATGCGAAAGGTGCGCAGCGCTGGGTGCAGATTCCATTCGTCGGTTTCAGGGTTCAGCCTTCTGAGTTCATGAAACTGGCGGTGCCCATGATGGTGGCCTGGTACTTGTCGGACCGTGTCTTGCCGCCGTCACCTCGGCGCCTGATGGTCGCGCTCATCATCATCTTCGTGCCTACCGTCATGATACTCAGGCAGCCGGATCTCGGTACTTCGATACTGATTGCCTCTTCCGGTATTTTCGTGCTGCTGTTCGCCGGCCTGAGCTGGCGCTGGATCATGGGCTCTGCAGTGGTCGCTGGCATTGCCGCACCACTCATGTGGTTCTTTGTGATGCGACCCTACCAGAAGCAGCGCGTGCTCACGCTGCTCGATCCTGAAAGTGATCCTCTAGGTGCCGGCTGGAATATCATACAATCGAAAACTGCCATCGGGTCCGGTGGCATGGGTGGCAAAGGCTGGCTCTCGGGCACGCAGTCCCAACTCGACTTTCTGCCTGAAGGCCACACCGATTTCATCATCGCTGTGCTCGGTGAGGAGTTTGGATTCATCGGCGTGTTGAGTATTCTGGCGCTTTACGTTGCGATCGTGCTGCGCGGCTTCTATATTGCCATCAACGGACAGTCGACTTACGCCAGGCTAGTAGCTGGTGCGTTCACCTCGATCTTCTTTGTATACGTTTTTGTTAATATGGGCATGGTGAGTGGCATACTCCCAATTGTCGGGGTACCTTTACCTTTAGTGAGTTACGGGGGTACCTCGGTGCTTACGCTCATGGCCTCGTTCGGCGTCCTGATGTCCGTTCACTCTCACAAGAAAATACTCAAGCGTTGATTCGAATGCTTCGATTCCCGCACTGACTGGAACCATACTATGACCGCCTGTCTATCAGACAAGAACAATACCCGACTGACACGCAAGCCGTTCCTGCGCATCACTGGCCTGGTGGCCGGTCTGGCGCTGAGTACGCTGCCATTACAGAGCTTTGCCGAAGAAACTACACGTCAGGCTGCCGCGCCAGAGATGATCAACTACGGCAAGCACGAAGCCGTAAGTGGCTTCATCGACCGTATGGTGGAGAAGCATGGCTTTGATCGGGCGTATCTGCAGGGGCTGTTCGATGACGCCGCGAAGCAGCAGAGCATACTGGATGCCATTAGCCGACCTGCTGAAAAGATGCTCACCTGGGGCGAATATCGAAAGATATTCCTTACCGAGAAGCGCATCAGCGGCGGCAAGAAATTCATGGAAGAGCACAAGGCAACGCTCGAGCGCGCAGAAAAGAAATATGGCGTGCCGAAGGAAATTATCGCCGCCATCATCGGCGTCGAAACCAGTTACGGCCAGATCATGGGGCGCTATCGCGTGGTCGATGCCCTGAGCACATTGTCGTTCGACTACCCGGCCCGTAGCACGTTCTTTACCAAGGAACTCGAAGAGTTGCTCTTGTTGAGTCGTGAGCAGAAGTTCGATCCCATGTCACTGAAAGGCTCATATGCCGGTGCGATGGGTTACGGCCAGTTTATCCCAAGCAGTTACCGGGCTTATGCAGTCGACTTCGATGGCGATGACACCGCAGATATCCTCAATAATGTGCAGGATGCGATAGGCAGCGTCGCCAACTATTTCAAGCGACATGGTTGGAAGGACGGTGAGCCGGTAGCGTTCAAGGTTGACGTAAAGGAGCCGGTTCCAGCGTGGCTACTGCCTGAAAAACGCAAGCCGGAACAGAAGTTGGCGGATGTTGCGAAGGCTGGCGTCAAGGCTCCTGAAGGTATCGCCAAAAACGCCCCTGTTCGGCTGGTGCGCTATGAGAATACCGACGCCATCGAGCACTGGCTCGTCACCCATAATTTTTATGTGATCACGCGCTACAACCATAGTGATCGTTACGCGATGGCGGTGTATCAGCTCAGTCGCGAACTTGCGGGGGCCTGATCCGGTATGCTGCAGCACAATGGTTCGGCATGGCACAGTAGAGCAGTTCTGCCGCTTGCCGTCGCATTGGTCCTCACGCTGGTTGGCTGCTCCTCGACACCGACCAGTAGCTCGCGTTATTCGCTGAAGCAGGACGTGGAACCAAAGGGTGGTTTCGATCCCAGCAATGTTCCGCCCGTCGTGCCAACGGCTGAGCCGAAAAGCCGGGGTGGCAACAAATCACCCTATACGGTCTGGGGCAAGCAATACACTGTTCTTGATTCAGCCAAGGGGTATAACCAGACCGGCTTGGCGAGTTGGTATGGTGCCAAGTTCCATGGCCATGCGACGTCGAACGGCGAAATCTACAATATGTATGCGTTTTCGGCAGCCCACAAGAATCTGCCATTGCCGACCTTTGCCCGCGTGACCAATCTGAAGAATGGCCGGTCCATAGTAGTTCGCGTCAACGACCGCGGACCCTTCCATGAGGACCGTCTGATCGATCTGTCATATGCGGCCGCGCTCTCGCTCGATGTCGTCAAGACAGGCACCGCCCCGGTTCGTGTTGAAGCCCTGCTGCCACAGGATGAGGTTTCGCCACTGGATTCTCTGCAGCAGGCTACCAAACCAGCAACGCCAGTGCCGGGTTCCGCGCTGCCGAAGGCACCGGTCGCTCAGCCCGTGCAGCCTGCCGTGGCTCCGACCAGGCCCGCCGTCAGATCTACAGTCGGGGAGGGGGCGATGTTCCTGCAGATCGGCGCGTTCTCCACCAGAGAGCGAGCACAACAGGTGAAGGATGAGTTGCAGGGCATGTTGAAGGGTCTTGTTACCCCGCAGGGCCCCGATGTCTTCATCGAAGAAATCGCGAGTGCTGAAAGAATGTTGCATCGCGTGCGAATAGGCCCGCTGGAGTCGTCCAATGAGCTGCCCCAGTTTCAGTCCAGACTCGCAAAAACGAGCTATTCTGGTACCCTAGTCATTCCGGCAAACCCGCAGGCGTCTGCCGCAACCGTTCAGTAGATGTAAACTGTGGCCGCTGGCCGGAGCCTTCAACCCGCCGACCCTTACGTTACAAGAAAGGCCGTACACCTGGGACCCAAATGAATTCCAAGCATTCCATGTCAATGGCACTGAACCGATTGTTACTGGGCGTCGCCCTTCTGGGTGCGTCCCAGGTTGGTGCAGCAGAAGAAGTGCCCACCTTTGCCACACCGCCAGCGCGAGCAGACGAGCCCGCGCAGGTGATCATACCGGCTGCGCCACAAGTGGCCGCCACGGCCTACGTGCTGATGGATGCCAAGACTGGCGTCGTTATCGCAGAAAAGAATGCCGACCAGCGACTGCCGCCGGCGAGTCTTACCAAAATGATGACCTCCTATGTCGTCGATTACGAGGTTGGGCGGGGCAACGTCAGTTTCGATGACGAAGTGCCTATATCGGTTCGAGCGTGGAAGACTGGCGGCTCGAAGATGTTCGTGCAGGAAGGTACCCGTGTCAGATTGGAGGACCTGCTTCGCGGCATCATTATCCAGTCTGGTAACGACGCCAGCGTAGCCGTGGCAGAATATCTCGCAGGTAGCGAAGACGCCTTTTCCACCATCATGAATGGTCATGCGCAGCGCTTGGGTATGCAGAATTCGCAGTTCAAGAATGCCACGGGATTACCGTCGCCTGAACACTACTCCACGGCCTACGACCTGGCGCTGCTAGCGCAGGCGATCATTTACGATTTCCCGCAGCAATATCCCATCTATTCAGAAAAACATTTCACCTATAACAAGATTCGTCAGCCGAACAGGAACGTATTGCTCTGGCGTGACAAGTCGATCGATGGTCTGAAGACCGGTCATACCGAGGAAGCGGGGTATTGTCTGGTAGCATCGGCGGTTCGGGACGACATGCGTCTGATCACGGTTGCGCTGGGTACGGTGAGTCAGGAATCGCGCGCGCAGGAAACCATGAAGCTGATGAACTACGGCTTCAGGTTCTTCGAAACGCTGCCGCTTTATCAGGCCGGCGCAAAGCTTGTGGACAGTGAAATATTCATGGGCGTCGATGATGTCGTTGCCCTTGGAACGGGTGAAGCCGTAACGCTGACCATTCCGAAGGGCCAGAAAGCCGCGCTCGACATCAAGCTCGAAGTGGACGAAAGCATCACGGCACCCATTACCAAGGGGCAGGTGCTTGGTTCCCTCGTTGTTTCACTGGAAGACAACGTCCTGGCGAAGCGTCCCGTCGTTGCGCTGCAGGATGTGGCGGAAGCCGGAATCTTCAAACGTCTCTGGCACTCGATCTGGCTGTTCATCATGGGTCTGTTTGACTGATACTATTGCGCAATTTTTGCCAGGTAGGCTAGCCATGCACGGTAGCCAGAGAATCAGGAGGTCAAAGTGAGCACTTCAGACGAGCCGGCGGCCGGTGAGCAGAAGCCGCCAAAAATCGAGTTTCCCTGTCAGTATCCGCTCAAGGTTATCGCGGATGCCAGGGAGTCTCTCATTGCCGAGCTGATTCAGGTGCTGCGGCATGAACTACCGGATCTGAAGGCCAGCGACTTCGATATCAAGGACTCACGCAACCAGCGTTTCGTTTCGCTCCGCTTTACCATTGAGGCGCGCAGCGAAACCCACGTCGCGGATATCTTTAACGCCATCAAAACCCTCAAGAATATCCATATGGTTCTCTGATGACTGCCTCCGCCTCAGATTTGCCCGAGCTGGTGTTTCGCGAACGGCAGGCGGACAGTTACGAGCCGGTTTTCGAAGCAATGAAGGTCTTCAGTCGTGCGCGTACTGAAGCGACGCCTGATGAAGTCTGGATCGTCGACCACCAGCCGGTGTTTACACAGGGGCAGGCCGGCAAGCCCCAGCATCTGCTGACAGAGCCCGACGGGGGTAATGGCCAGGTTCTGCTGGCCGGCATTCCGCTGGTGCAGACGGACCGCGGCGGACAGGTGACCTACCACGGTCCCGGTCAGCTTGTGGTCTATCCACTGCTCCAGTTGTCCCGTTATGGGCTGCAGCCCAGATCGCTGGTGAGCCTGCTGGAGGCGACAGTCGTCAGCACTCTGGCCGATTTCGGCATCGCAGCCGCCGCGAAACGCGAAGCGCCTGGCGTATATGTTTCTGCTGACGGCTCGAAAATAGCGAGTCTCGGGCTGCGCATCACCCGGGGCTACTGTTATCATGGCTTAGCTATCAACGTCGACATGGACATGACGCCTTTCAGGCTGATAAACCCCTGCGGCTATGCCGGGCTCGCCATGTCACAGATCAGGGATTACTGCAAAGACACTGCGCTGCTGCCGGCTGATCGCCCAGCAGCACTGCAGGCCGTGGCTACTCGCTGGCGCCTGCACTTTCTGGCATTGCTCGCCGACACCCATAAGGAGTCTGTCGCATGACGACACCCGAAAATATTGCTTTAAATGCCGCAGCGCCGGTGGCAGAACCGGCGGCTGTGCCGTCTGCACCTGCGCGCCGGCCGAAAGTCGTGCCTGGCGAAAAGCTCCGTGGCGCCGACAAGGTCAGCCGGAATCCGGTAAAGATCATTGCGACCGATGCTGCGCTGCGTAAGCCGGACTGGCTTCGAATTCGCCTGAGCACATCGCCACGTGTCGAGCAGATCAAGCAAAAGCTTCGTGAGCACAAGCTGCATTCGGTTTGTGAGGAAGCGACCTGTCCGAATCTCTCGGAATGTTTCAGTAACGGCACCGCGACTTTCATGATTATGGGTGACATCTGTACCCGGCGTTGCCCGTTCTGCGATGTCGCGCACGGCCGCCCTCTGGCGCTGGATGCCGAGGAGCCCCGCAACCTGGCGACCGCAATAGCGGATATGCAGTTGCGTTATGTGGTTATCACCTCGGTCGACCGTGATGATCTGCGTGATGGCGGTGCACAGCACTTTGCGGATTGTATTCGTGAGAGCAAAGCGCTTTCGCCAGACCTGCAGGTAGAAGTCCTGGTACCAGACTTTCGAGGACGCATGGAGGTTGCGCTGGAGATCCTGTCAGCGACACCGCCAGATGTGATGAATCATAATCTTGAAACTGTGCCCCGTCTGTACAAGAAGGCGAGACCCGGTGCTGATTATCAGTGGTCGCTGGATCTGCTAAAGCGCTACAAGGCGCTGCGTCCTGAAGTGCCTACCAAGTCCGGTCTCATGCTCGGACTTGGTGAAGAGATCGATGAAATCAAGGCTGTCATGCGTGATATGCGGGCCCATGACATCGATCGCATTACCTTAGGGCAATATCTGGCGCCATCCAATTCCCACCTGCCCGTCGTAAGGTTTGTTACACCGGACGAGTTCGCAGAGCTCGGACGCTACGCAGAATCCATAGGATTCAATCACGTTGCCAGCGGACCGCTGGTCCGCTCGTCGTATCATGCCGACAAGCAAGCCGCAGGGGAAAAAGTGCAGTAATGGTTTTCCGCAGAAGTAGTCAGGATGACAAGCCAATGCTCGGTCTCAAGACCGGGAGTTTCGAACGAAGACTGAGTCTGACCAAGGCTGGCGTCGTCGCCGGCGGTCGCCTCGCCAGCTCCATGGCTGGCTCGATGTTTTCGGGTAAGGAGAAGAAGGCGCAAAGTCGGCGAGAAGCCTACGCCAAGCAGGCCGCTTACCTCGTGAAGGAGCTGAGTCACCTCAAGGGCAGCGTGGTCAAGATTGGCCAGGTGATGGCGCTTTACGGTGAGCACTTCCTGCCACCGGAAGTGACCGAAGCCCTGCACACTCTCGAGGACCAGAATCTCGCGCTCGACTGGGGCAGTATTGAGCCGGTGCTGATCGATCAGCTCGGTCGGGAAAAACTCGACCAACTTGAAATCGAGCGAACGCCCATTGGCGCTGCCTCGCTCGGTCAGGTGCATCGGGCCACCCGGAAGTCGGATGGTCGGCAGCTGTGCCTGAAGATACAGTATCCGGGTGTGGCCGCAGCAGTCGATTCGGACCTCAATGCCGTCGCCAGCATACTCAAGGTAGCGCGGCTGGTTTCCCGCGGTCCAGAGTTTAACGAGTGGCTCGAAGAAGTTCGCAGCATGATGCACCGGGAGGTGGATTATGAACTTGAGTTGCGAACTACCCGGCGGTTTCATGAAAAGCTGAAGGACGACTCCCGCTTTATTGTGCCTGAAGTCTTTCCCGAGTTCTCCGGGCCCCAGGTCATGTGCATGTCGTACGAAGCAGGCATTAGCCCGAACCATGCGAAGGTCCATGCGCTGCCGCAGGCACGCCGGAACGATCTCGCGAAAGCAGCACTCGAACTCTTTCTCGAAGAACTCTTCGTCTGGGGAGAACTGCAGACCGACCCGAACTTTGGCAACTATCGGGTGCGTCTGGGGGACGAAGGCGATGGACCAGCCGAACCCGACAAGCTGATCCTGCTCGATTTCGGCGCCGTTCAGCGCTATCCGGCCAGCTTCCTGGATCCAGTCTGCGAGATGATCCGCGCGAGTTACGAGCGCGATCTTGATGCAGTTGTCAGTGGTGCGGTCGAGCTCAAGTTTATGCGGGCTGAGTGGCCGATGCCGGTACTGTGTGAATTCGCTGAAGTATGTATGGCAACGCTCGAACCGCTGATGAAGCATATCGACGGCAAGCAACCGGGTGTAGTGCTGAACGATGAAGGTGAGTACTGCTGGAAACAGAGCGACCTGCCATCCCGGATCGCCCGTAGGGCCACCCGTTCGGCCATTAGTCGCTACTTCAAGATTCCGCCCAAGGAGTTCGTTTTCCTCAATCGGAAGCTGATTGGCGTGTATACCTTCATCGCGGTCATGGAAGCGGAGTTCAACGGTGCGCCCTTGCTGGAGAAGTATCTCTATGACAAGGACGTGAAGACTCGCAGCGAAGGGTTCAGAGCTTCGGCTTGAACTTGCTGACTTGACTGTTTATCGCAGAAAAGCCCCGGATGTCCGGGGCTTTTGCGTTTAAGGCACCTGGAGAATCATGAGGGCATTGGTGGCGCCATGCAGACCCATGTGGGTGCCCTTGGTGTAGATCACCCGGTCGCCGGAGCAGATCGCGCCGCGTTGTTTGAGGAAGTCGATGGCTGCCTCGTTCACCTGTCCGCTCTCCATCGAGGTGGAGTCGAAATACAACGCCTGTACGCCCTTGAACAGGGCCATCTTCCGCTGGGTCGCCTTGCGTCGGGTCAAGCCATAAATCGGCAGGCTGGAGCTGATGCGGGACATCCATTTCGGCGTATCGCCTGATTCAGTGAGGCAGATGATGGCTTTAACGCTGCCAAGGTGGTTCGCTGTATACATCGTCGCCATGGCAATCATTTCGTCGGTACGCTGGAATTTGCGGCTCATGCGATGATCGGTCAGCTGCGACATTGGATTCTTTTCAGCGCCTACGCATATGCGTGACATCGCTCGCACGACCTCGACTGGATACTCGCCAGTTGCGGTTTCTGCCGAAAGCATGACGGCATCAGCGCCATCGAGTACCGAGTTGGCCACGTCGAAGACTTCTGCGCGGGTAGGCATGGTGCTGGTGATCATCGACTCCATCATCTGTGTGGCGACGATGACCAGGCGGTTGAGGTCATTGGCGCGGCGGATGATGTGCTTTTGCGTACCGACAAGTTCAGCGTCGCCGATTTCCACGCCGAGATCGCCACGGGCCACCATCACAGCATCGGAGGCTTCGATGATATCGTCGAGGGTAGAGTGGATAACGGCTTCCGCGCGCTCGATCTTGGCGACGATGGCGGCACTGGAGCCGGCATCTTCCAGCAGTTGGCGTGCTTCACGAATATCATCACCCGTCTTTGGAAACGAGACCGCAACATAGTCGGCCTCTATTTCACTGGCGGTCTTGATATCGGCGCGATCCTTGTCGGTCAGAGCCGGTGCTGATAGACCGCCGCCCTGCTTGTTGATGCCCTTGTTGTTCGAAAGCTTGCCGCCCACACGCACCTGGCAGTGCAGCTTGAGCCCATCGACGGATTCGACGCGGAGCTGGATGCGGCCGTCGTCGAGCATCAGGATATCGCCGGGTTTACAGTCGCGCGGGAGTTCTGGGTAGGCGATGGAGACACCGTGCTCGTTGCCTTTTATACTTTCATCTGAGGCGTCGAGTACGAACTTGTCGCCTTCCTGCAACTTCACGCTGTCGTTTTCGAAGCGCCCGATGCGAATCTTCGGACCCTGTAGATCGACCAGTATGGCCACATTGAGTTGATGCTTTTCAGCGCAATGCCGCACCAGCTCAGCCCGCTTGACATGATCCTGGGCCGAGCCGTGTGAGAAGTTGAGCCGAACGACATTGGCACCCGCCAGAAGCAGGTTCTCCAATGTCGTTTCGGAGTCGGTGGCTGGGCCGAGGGTGGCGAGGATCTTCGTGCGGCGCATCGTCTTGTCCTTGTGTGCGGGAGTCGGGGGTATGGTGATGATTACGCCCCACAGTCTCGCACAGCCCAGCACGTTTGCAAGCAGTGCTCACCGCTGCCAGAAGTGCTTGCTGGTCTCCCTGATGATGTCTGCCTGTCGCAGACCAATATCTTTCATCAAATGTGGGCTGAGCCGACTGAGTTCATCGCGTTCGCGGCTGCGTTGGACCCATTGCCTTAGCACTCTGAATACCTTGAGAAGTTTCATGATGTCTGTCCTCGTGTTGTCTGAGTCGATAGTTTGCGACGGTGGGCTCGGGGACATCCAATCGTCATTCATGATGAGCGTCATCCGCTATTGCGATGGCGTCTGGTTGGCAGATGCGTTTGAATATGAGACTCAGGCCAAGCACCAAACGAGGGAAGAGAGCAATGGAGCTGACACATCTGCGGACTTTCGTGGCCGTCGCCGAGGAGGCCCATCTCACCCGGGCAGCCGAGCGTCTTTTTACCAGCCAGCCTGCGGTTTCGGCGCAGTTAAAGGCGCTCGAGGAAACACTCGGCGTTAGCCTGTTCAACCGGCTGCCCAAAGGCATGAAGCTCACGCCAGCCGGCGAGCGGCTGCTGGTGCAGGCTCGCGCTGCACTCGATGCCGCCGGCGCTGTAATGGAGCAGGCAAGGGCTCTGCGCGGCGAAACACTCGGCCGGCTGTCGATCGGGATCAACTCGGACTTCGATTTCCTGAAGTTGGGCGATATGACCCAGGCTTTCAATCAACAGTACAGCGGTATCGAGCTCTCGTTACTCAACGGTATGTCCTACGACATCATTCAGCAGGTCCGACGCGGCACCCTGGATGCCGGCTTCTTCTTTGGCCCCTGTGAAAACACAGGTGATCTGCAGCTGCGCTCGCTTTGTATGACCACGATGGCACTAGTCGGGCCAGTTGCCTGGCGAGATCGCTTCCAGCACGCCACGCGGGAAGAGCTGGTGCAGCTTCCGTGGATCTACACCACGCCGCGCTGCCCCTTCTTCCAGCTCCAGCGTGAGCTATTCAACGGAATGAACTACGAGCTGCAGAAAACGGCCTTTGTCGATAGCGAAGACGCCATCCGGGCCCTTGTGCAGCGTGGTGCCGGTATTGCCTTTTTGCGGGAGGATGACGCCGATCGTGCCGAAGCAGCAGGTTGGGGCGTACGCTGGCAGGGCGTCACACCCAGTATCGAACTGTCGATCGCCTGGCGGAAAAACCGCGATCAGGAACCACTCATTACAGCGCTGCAGAACGTGCTGACACAACTGTGGCCAGAACTATCGGATGGGAGACGCATTGGCGACCTTGCCTTGTAAGGATTGCACTGCAACAGGGTGTTGTTGTCAAACTTGCGCCGGTTCCCATGAGCGATAGATGGCACTGAAGAGCCCGCGACAGGCAACTCTCTGAATTTTTTGAGGTCTAAGCGGATGGCACGGACTTTGTGAGTAGCTGGGTCCGAACCATGAATAAATGGAGAAGACCATGGCTACAGCAACTCGAACTACCAGAGATGAAGGACGTACCGCTACTACAACCCAAAAAAGCGGCAAGGAAGACAGTACCTGGGACAATATCAAGAATGCGATGAAGCGTGACTGGGAGCAGACCAAGAACGACTTTGGATCTGACGATGCACGTGACATGGACCAGGATGTCGATGACACGGTCAAGCAGATGTTCGGCAAAGACAGCCGGTTCGAAGATCATGAACCAGCTTTCCGGTATGGCCACGAGGCCAGTCAACGGCACGGTCGAGATCATCCCGAATGGAATGCCGATCTGGAGCGCAAGCTGGAAGCCGAGTATCAGGGCGACTGGCGGGGAGACCGCCCATTTGTCCGTTATGGCTATCAGCACGCCTTCATCTAGGCTGAAGCGGCTTCAGTTGGTTTCAGAGCTATTCGCTGCGTCTTCGGGCGCAGCGCTTGTGTCAGGCTGATCAGCGTGCTCTGCGGGGATGTATCGCCCGAGATGACCGTGCGGATCAAGCCAAAATCGGTCCAGGTCATTCGCGAGGTGAAGCCGTCCGCTGTAGTGGGCGCTCGCTTCAGCTTCTATTTCGGCCATGGTACGTGGGCCGCGTCCAACCTGCTGGTACCTTGAGCTAAAGTGCGTCAGCACAAGGTTCTTCACCTTAGCCTTTTCCGCGAATCCGGCGATGGCCTTTGCCGTACTATGCTGAGGATCGAATTTCAGACCCTGCGAAACATCCTCGGTATACGTCGCTTCATGAACCACAACTTCCGCAGTGCTTGCAGTCTCAGCCAGACACTCCGGTCGGTCGTTGTCACCGCAGATAATAATCTTCCGAAGCTTTGGCGGCGGCATCAGGTAGTCTTCACTGACGAGCGAGCGGCCATCGTCAAGCGTCGCATCCTCGCCCTTGTGAATCGCTCCCCAGATCGGCCCCGCCGGCACCCCATCCGCCTTCAGCTTCTTCACGTTCAGCCTGCGCTGCTTTGGCTTTTCGGTAAAGCCGTAAGCGAAGGAGGGCACACGATGTGAGAGTTCGCTGATATCAACTGTGAAGTCGCCGCAGTCGATAGCTTGCTGTGCCTGCGTAACCGGGACGAACTCGATCTCGAAACTGAGCCAGCTCTGCGTGACATCAGTGGCCACCTTGATGAACTGCTCGATAGCCGGAGGTGCATATATGCGCAGGGGTTCAGTCCGGCCTGACATACTGGCGCTTGCCAGCAGCCCTGGCAGGCCGAAGCAGTGGTCGCCGTGCACATGGGTGATGAAGATGGCGTCTATCGTGTACAGGCTCAGTGGGGTCTTCAGGATGCGGTGCTGCGTGCCTTCGCCACAGTCCACGAGGTACCAGCGCCTGGCATGCTGCATTCGAATGGCGGCGCCGCTCACATTACGACGAATGGTCGGCGTGCCGGCCGAAGTGCCCAGGAAAATCAACTCCATCGCTCAGCCCCGGTAGGGTTTCAGTATTGCCTGTACAGCGGTCGCATAGGGATCGCCGAACATCAGCAGGTGGTTCAGCCAGTGATAGAGGTTATATACGGGCACGCGCTGGCGCCAGCCGGCTTCCATGGGCCAGCAGTCGTTGTAGCGGGCGTAGAAGGCCTCTGGCAGGGCACCAAACAGCATCGTCGCAGCGATATCGGCTTCGCGCCAGCTGTAGGCAATCGCCGGGTCTATCAGCACCGCTCGACCGCCCGTAGTGCCGAACTGATTGCCGGTCCAGAGGTCGCCGTGTGTCAGCGATGCAGGCTGTTCGGGGATAATGGAGGACAAACGTTGCAGCAGTTTTTCAAGTGCCTTCATGTCCTGCCGTGAGATGCGCGACTCGTCGTAGCACAGGCGTGCGAGATGCAGCAGGCGCCGTTCAGCAAAAAACTCATAGCCGTCCCGGCTGCGGGTGTTGTCCTGCAGGGTGAGCCCGCAGTAAGTGTCGCGGCTATAGCCGAATTCCACCTGTGTCTCGCGATGGATGTCTGCCAGTCCTTCAGCCAGAGCCTCGGCATGGGCATCACCGCGGATCATCTCGATGAAATCTATCACGATCGCATTCTCGGATTGAAAAAGCGTCTCCGGCACGACCAGCCTTTCGGTCTTCACGGCCCTTCTGAGCAGGTCGAGCGATTCAGCTTCGATGGCGTACATGTCGGGCGGTGGTTCGGCGTGAGTCTTGATGAAAAGGGTGGATGTGCCCGATGTTACCTTGAAAGCGGTACTGATGCTGCCACCGTTGACGCTTTCTATACGTCGATTACTGCTTGGCTTGCCGCCGCGGCCACCACGGCCAAACGCCTGCTCACGCGAGTCGAGAAAGTCGATAACTTCCTGAGGAATCCTGTCGTCTGCTTGCTGTGCCATGATCTGCCTTTGAAAGCGATGTAGCATAATGCTACAATCCACTCAGTGTATCGAACATCGTCTCGACTGTGAAGGTAGCAATATGGCCAAGTATTCCTCGCCTGTTCGTCTCCAGGCTGCACTCATGCAGGACGCCGCCCTGACTTCGGTGCAGGAGCATCGTAGCACGGCACAACAGATCGAATACTGGGCCAGCATCGGTCGTACCCTATGTGATCGCGTCAATCCTGAAATGCTCGCCAGTCTCGTGTCCGGCATGGCCACCTTGAAGGTGGAGCAGGTCGGCGATGTGGATATCGATCCCGAAGATGTTTTCACAAGCCTTGAGGCGGACCGGGAATCTGGTGCGCTGACCAGTGCCATATCAGCGCTTGCGCCTGTTCGTTATCAGGCTGCACCGGGGCATCCGGGTCTGCTGGAGCGTATCGATGCCGATGGCGTCACCCTCGGCCGCTTCATCAACGGTGAGTTTCAGGTTCAACGCGTATCGTGAGCCGTCCCCATCTGTGGGTGCTGGCGGGTGGCAACGGTGCAGGCAAATCGACATTCTTCGAAACCCGTCTGAAGCAACACGGGATTGCCTTCGTCAACGCCGATCTCATACAGCGTGCCATGTTCAGGGGGCTCGGACCTGAAGCCTCCTATAGCGCAGCAAAACTCGCTGGTAAGATGCGCGACAAGCTGCTCGAAGAACGCCGCAGTTTCTGCTTCGAAACTGTGTTCTCCCACGGCTCGAAAATCGACTTCATCGCCAAGGCCAAGTCGCTCGGCTATAAAATCACCCTCGTTTATATTCATCTCTCTGACGATAACCTGAACCTTGCGCGGGTTGCCGGCCGTGTCAGCACTGGTGGGCATCACGTGCCCGACGACAAGGTGCTCAGTCGCATACCTCGTGTGCTGCAGTTGATGCAGACTGCGCTGCAGATTGTCGATAGCGCTTATCTGCTCGACAACAGTTCGGCCGATAATCCCTTCCAGGTCGTCGCCCGGGTTAATGCTGGGAAGGTCGAGCCAAAGGTTGAGCCATTGCCGGCATGGGCGCAGACTATGCTGCAGACCTAAGCACGCAGGGACGCCGCCATGAGCTTTTATGAAGACAGAATTCTGCCCCATCTCATCCACATCGCCTGTGGCACCAAGCCGGTACTGCACCAGCGCGAGCTGATTGTGCCGCAGGCCACGGGCCAGGTGTTGGAAATCGGGATGGGCTCGG
This sequence comes from Allohahella sp. A8, assembly GCF_047946665.1. Classification (GTDB taxonomy): domain Bacteria; phylum Pseudomonadota; class Gammaproteobacteria; order Pseudomonadales; family Oleiphilaceae; genus Allohahella. The sequence continues at coordinate 2,996,123 of NZ_CP172312.1, read as the reverse complement.
GCCTGAACCTCCCTTACTACGATCCGACCAGAGTCACCAAAGTCTGGGGCCTGGAGCCCTCAAAGGGTATGCGGAAGAAGGCGGCATCACGAGTGGCGGCAGTACCGTTTGAACTGGAGTGGCTGGATCTGCCCGGCGAGGAGATTCCGCTGGAGTCGAAGAGTGTGGACAGCATCGTACTCACTTACACGCTTTGCACGATTCCGGATTGGCTCAAGGCGCTGAAGCAGATGCGCCGTGTGCTCAAGCCTGGCGGCCAGTTGCTGTTCAGCGAACACGGCAAGGCACCAGATGCAGCGGTGGCGCGCTGGCAGTCGCGAATCAACCCAATGTGGGGCAAGCTCGCGGGTGGCTGTCATCTCAACCGAGAAATCCCCCGGCTATTGCAGGCGGGTGGTTTCAGAATCACCGGTATGGACGAAGGCTATCTGCCAGCCATGCCGAAAGTTGCCGCTTACAACTACTGGGGTCGCGCGAGCTAATGCTCAGTGGGTAGCCTCCTACCTCGACGACACGACTATTGAGGTCTATCTTCGGTCCTGTGACGCCACCTTTATGCAGACGGCACCTCAAAATTGGAGAACATTAGATGTTGGAGCAGGTAGGCATCACCACTGAAGGCTTCTCTTGGTCAGGGCCGGTGTTCAGCCTCATTGGCAGTACCGTGATACTCATTATCACGGTACTCGTGCTTCGAGCGCTGTTTACGAAATTCATTCGTCGCAGCGTCCCATCGATAGACCTGCGTCGAAAATGGCTGGTGCAATCGCGCAACGGCCTCATTCTGCTGCTTGTGCTCGGGTTGGTAATGATCTGGGGCGAGGAGCTCAGAACACTGGCGCTGTCGATCGTCGCGATTGCGGTAGCATTTGTCGTGGCCACCAAGGAGCTGATTCTCTGTGTAACCGGTTCGCTGCTGAAGACTGGCTCACGCTCCTTCGATATCGGCGATCGCATACAGGTGAAGGATTTTCGCGGCGATGTGATCGACCAGAATCTTCTGGCCACCACGCTCATGGAGGTCGGGCCAGGCAAGATGGCGCATCAGCGCACCGGCCGGATGACCGTTATTCCCAATGCGATGTTCGTCTCTGAAGCTGTGATCAATGAAAGCTATACCGACGATTATGTGCTACATGCGCTGACTGTCCCTTTCAAGCGCGAAGACGACTGGATGGCGGCTAAGGCGGCATTTTTGAAGGCAACCAAACGTCACTGTGAGCCCTTCCTCGAAGACGCCCGCCGTTATATGAAAAAACTGAGCGATCGGCGTGGTCTCGATGTGCCATCCGTCGAACCGAGGGTGACCATACATGCACCCGTCGCGGCAGAAATTCATCTGGTGGTGCGCTTTCCATCAAAGGTGACCCAGCGCAGCCACATCGAGCAGGCGATTCTTCATGAGGTGTTCGGGAATCGCAATTATCTGCCAGTAAAGCTTGAGGATCGACGGCCTGAGGAAGAGGATCTTGAGGGAGAGGCTCCGGCTGTTTAGATTTCAGCGCGTCCCGTTCAGCGGATGGTGTTACAGCCATTCACGCCTTTCTTGACCAGTCTGCCATCGCTTAACGGGCGAAGTGAGCGGTTCAGAACCCGCTTGTAAAGCGCCGCGCTTCCTGTTTTATTTGGACGCTCCCAGGGACGAGTCCAATACAGGTACAGCATGAACAAGCAACGCAATCAACATCATGTACAGTATGCATTCAAGAGCGTCTGCATGGCCGCCACTTTTGTCGGTTTCGCCGGCGTGGCCGTGGCTGATGATAGTCATCACCAGGACAAGACAGCATTCACCAGTAGTGAGCTCAAGCCAGGCTTTGTGTTGCTGCAGGGCAAGGGCGGCAACGTGCTGTTGTCGCACGGTGAAGATGGCCTGCTGCTCATAGATAACGACTACACAGAAATGTCTCCGGCCCTCGAAACTGCCCTCAAGGGCTACGACGGCAAGCTGAAGTATGTCTTCAACACGCACTGGCACGGCGATCACACCGGCGGCAATCAGGCTCTTGGAGAGGCTGAAATCATCGCGCACGACAATGTGCACAAGCGCTTGAGTAGTCGCCAGGAGGTCAAGCTGTTCAATATGGTTTCTGAGCCTTACCCTAAAGACGCACTGCCGGATATCACCTTCGACCACGGCGTCACCCTGCGTTTCAATGCCGAAACCGTCAATGCGCTGCATCTGCCAAAAGGTCATACTGACGGCGACAGCATCATCTTCTTCGAAAGCGCCAACATCGTGCACATGGGCGATCATTTCTTCGCAGGTATGTTCCCCTTCGTCGATGTCGCCAGCGGCGGCAACGTTCGGAACATGGCGGAGAATATCACCAGCGTGCTCGATCGCATCCAGGACAGCACGGTCGTCGTGCCGGGTCACGGTGAGGTCTCTGACAAGCAGGCACTCATCGATTTCCGCAACATGCTCAGCGCGACGGCGGACGAAGTCGAGATCATGATGAAGAAGGGACTTTCACTCGAGACCATTCAAGAAAAAGGTCTGAGCCAGCAGTGGGATAAGTGGGGTAAGGGCTTTATCAATGAAAAAACCTGGATCGGCATTGTGCATGACAGCCTGTCGAAGGCTGGCAAGCCAGACGCCTCTTAGGTAGATAACGCTTGTATGAGTGGTTCGAAATCTATTCAGCAAAGGCATAGGGACTAGTGAACATGAAACAGACCAGACGCGTCGCCATCATCGGCGCCAACCGCATTCCATTCTCGCGTTCGAACAAGAACTACTCGCTGGCGAGCAACCACGACATGTTACTCGCCGCGCTGAATGGCCTGGTTGACCGGTACAAATTGCAGGGCCTGCGACTCGGTGAGGTCGCCGCCGGTGCAGTGCTCAAGCTGTCCAGCGATATGAACCTGACTCGCGAAGTCGTACTTAGCAGCAAGCTAGCGCCAGAAACGCCTGCCTATGACGTGCAGCAGGCCTGTGGCACCGGCTTGGAAACAGCCCTGCTGGTCGCGAACAAGATCGCCCTCGGACAAATCGAATGTGGTATCGCGGGCGGTGTCGATTCGGCTTCCGACGCGCCAATCGAAGTCAGTGAAAAGCTGCGTGGCATCCTGCATGAGCTCAACCGGGCGCGCAGCTTCGGTGAGCGCATGAAGGCGCTGGGTAAGATTCGTCCGGGGCACCTCTTGCCGGCTGTACCGAAAAACGCTGAGCCACGCACCGGCTTGTCCATGGGTGAGCACTGTGAGCTGATGGCGAAGGAATGGAACATCCCGCGAGAAGCCCAGGACGAATTGGCTGCCCGGAGTCATCAGCTGATGGCGGCGGCCTATGAGCAGGAGTTCTTCGATGATCTGATGACGCCGTACAAGGGCCTCAAGCGCGATAACAACATGCGCGAAGACTCCACGGTGGAGCAGCTCGCCAAGCTCAAGCCAGCCTTCGACCGTGAGAACGGCACGCTGACCGCCGGTAACTCGACACCACTCACCGACGGCGCCTCAGTCGTGTTGCTAGGTACTGAGAGCTGGGCGCGGGAACGTGGTCTTCCGGTGCTGGGCTACCTGGTGGATGGCGAAGTCGCCGCGGTGGATTTTGTCGAGAAGAAAGAGGGCCTGCTGATGGCCCCCTGCTACGCGGTGCCCCGCCTGCTCGAACGCAACAACATGAAGCTGCAGGACTTCGACTACTACGAAATCCACGAAGCCTTCGCCGCACAGGTGCTCTGTACCCTCAAGGCCTGGGAAGATCCAAAGTTCTGCAAGGAGCGACTTGGTCTGGATAAGCCGCTGGGCAAGATCGATCGCGCGAAGATCAATGTGCATGGCAGCTCACTGGCGGCGGGTCATCCGTTTGCAGCGACTGGCGGGCGCATTCTCGGCGTGCTGGCGAAGCTGTTGAGCGAGAAGGGTAAGGGCAAGGGCCTGATCTCGATCTGTGCGGCTGGCGGGCAGGGTGTTGTGGCGATTCTGGAAGGCTAAACTAGGTGCCGAACCGCCATATCACAGGGCTACTCGCAGGACTGTTACTTACCGTCCTGAGCGCCTGCTCAACCACGCTGAAGCATCCAGAGGCAGCAGCTACAGCACGCGATGAGTGCGTGGTGCTGCTGCACGGTCTCTGGCGGAATAACCTGGCGATGTGGCCGCTGGAAGATGCATTGCTCGCGCAGGGTTATACGGTGGTGAACCTGGACTATCCATCGACCAGCATGTCCATTCCTGAGCTCGCGGAGCAGTATCTGGCGCCGGCTGTCGAACAATGTGACGAAGCCGTGGAGGGCCCTACGCATCTGGTGTCGCACTCGATGGGCGGCATCGTCGTGCGCTGGTATCTGCAGACGGCAGCGCTTCACCCGGAAGCGCGAGTCGTCATGCTGAGCCCGCCTAATCAGGGGAATGAACTGGCCGTCCACTTCCGCGACTGGCCCTTGTTCGATCTCTTCGTTGGTCGGGCCGCGCGGCAGTTATCGACTGATGAGCTGGGCATACTCGGGCAGATCCAGCCCCTGCGTTCGCCTACAGGCATCATCGGTGGGCAGAGAACGCGTGGCTGGCTCAGCCTCGGACTGTTGCCGACGCCCAATGATGGTACGGTTTCCGTGGAAAGTATGCGCCTGCCGGAAATGCAGGATTTTCTGCTGGTGGATGAATCGCACGTCAGCATCCGTGGCAGTGCACTCGTTCATGAGCAGGTGATTCACTTTCTCAACAAGGGGCTGTTTAAGGCTGGCTGAGGCTGGAATCATGGTGCTACCTCTACCTCCCGAAATTGCGGGCGAGAGCGTTCTAGTTCTGTTTTTATATACAGTGTAATGAAAATCGCTCAATTGAGTGGGGTCTGTGCTCGGTTTGCCCGACCGGGCGTGCTCTGTTTGACCGGGCTGGTGGGATATAACTATTTGATATTGAATGAGTCTGCAGAGGTAGATGGCGGGTTACAGAGCAGAGAAGTGCTCGATTTGCGCATATGAAGGTTTCTGCCAGACTTATCTTTGGATCGGTCAGGTTGCTGGCAGGTAAGTGGGGACATAGCTCGTTGATCTTATTGGGTATTCTGCCATCCTGACTTGACGAAGTTGGAAAGTGGTCGGCGGGCTTACTGAGCGCGCATTATAATAAGCTGTTAAAACTTCTATGAAAAAGTGTTGTGGTAAATTTCTAGTGCCTTCGATCCATTACCGCGCCAGCATTCTGGACTCGCTGGGTTTGTCGATTTTGCTAAGCTTTTTTCTAGGTTTGGCTGGTTTAATCGCTTGGGTTGCTTCAGCAAGCTTGGTCTCTTCGATTGAGGATGGGTCTTTCTTTGATCGAGGGTGGCTTGGTGCCCGAACTGTTCATGCGGGAGCACTAGTGCTTATCTTTCTTTATTTTTTTCTGCCAAAGTTTATCAATGCTTCGAGTCACCTGGTCGATTACCAGTTGCAAATCACCTCTGTCTGTAAGGCGTGTGGCTCGAAGCACCAGCTTGCCAAATATCCGAAGGTGGCAGACCCGTTTTAACAAGGCGCTGCAAGGGACGTGGCCAGTCGTCACAATTTTTGCTGACGCAAAAAGTCGCGCCAATTGGCCAAGCCCATGAGCGCGGCGTTATGTGAATTGACACCTGTAACCACCCGGGTTACGATGCTGGCATGATACGTAGCTTCAAGCACAAGGGACTGGCCAAGTTTTTCAAGACCGGCAACACTGCGGGTATACAGGCAGATCATGCCAAAAGGCTGAGGCTTGTTCTCGCGACACTAAATGCCGCCAGTGCGGTTAAGGACATGGATTTGCCGGGGCTCCGTCTTCATCAGCTCGTGGGCAATCGATCAGGCCTCTGGTCTGTCACTGTAAGCGGTAACTGGCGGGTTACCTTTCGGTTCGAAGACGGCGATGCTGAAATCGTGAATTACGAGGACTACCATTGAGGCCTACCTATGATGATGCATAACCCTCCCCATCCAGGTGAAATTATTCGAGAGCTCTGCTTAGAGCCTCTTGAGCTATCTGTCACAGCAGCAGCAGAGGCGCTTGGCGTTAGCAGGAAAACCCTCAGTGCTTTGCTTAACGGTAAAGCTGGTATCAGCCCGGAGATGGCGGTGCGGCTTTCCATTGCATTTGGCACATCTGCTGAGACTTGGTTAAACCAGCAAACACAGTATGAGTTGTGGCACGCCGAGCAGCATCGGCACGAGTTGTCTGTGAAGAGGCTGGTAGCAGCGTAGTCGCATCACATAACCAGTTGCTGCAACCGACATACGCGCTTCCACGGGTTTTGCGCATGTCGCTTCGCACCATTTTCGCGCAAAACCCGCTCCAGCGCGCATGCGGCTGAGCAAGGCGTTATGAGTGCAAGGATGTTGGGCTATGGATCGCCAATTACTAGATGCGTTTGAGGCTGTAAGAGATAGCGTCAATGCTTCAAGGGGACACTACCAGATTTGGTATGCCTTGAGGGCTAGAGGGAAAGCGATAGATCAATACTTCGATGAGATGAACGACTATCGTTTCAGAGATTTTTTCTTGGCAGCAAATATTGGCCACTTTAAGCTAATGTTCGTAGAGATCGCGTGCCTATTTGATTCTGGAGGCGGCTCCCACAGTGTTCGAAATCTGAAATGCTTGATTCGCGCAAACGGGTATGGTGGCCTTGCAAAAAACTTCGAGAAGCAGCTTAAGCCATTTGGTAGCCTGGTCTCGAATATAAAGACCGTTCGCTCTAAAGTCATTGCCCATAAGGATATTGGGGTAAACGAAAAAGATTTGTACCAGAAGCACGGTATTAAGCCCGACGAGATCAAGGTGATGTTGGACACGGTCGCCTCCCTGATGCGGGAACTGGAAACTGTTATCACAGGAGATGCGTCGTGTCATTCAGTCGGGTCATCCGATAAATGGGAAATTTCTACCTACAAGCTTTTGGAAACTCTTCGGATTGCAAGAAACCCGTAAGCAAGACGTGCACCTAGGGCCTGGGCATCGGCTGGTCAGAACATTCGGTTTTAATCTCGACAATGGTATGAGGTAAGAAGTGCGATTTACGCTTCCAAGTTATTGTGATGATTTTGACCGTTTAGTTTTGGTCCCAGCGACTTTTATGAGCAAGGATGGCGGTGTGTTTCTTCTCATAGCAACTGCTTTTCTGCTTCAGTTTATCCATCCGCTGATCGCCGGAGGCTATGTGTGTTTCGCCGGAGTATATTTTGTCTATGTGGCCGGCTACGGTAAGATTTTCCGAGTGTTAGCGTTTGCAATTTCTTCGCTGGCGGTTTTTGCATCATTCAAGGCGTAAGAGTTACCGTCCTGGTGCTGCAAGCAGTCAGCAGAACAAAGAGTGTGCCGATCGTAACCTCAAGGCGGCTCATAACAAGTGACTGTGGTGTCAACCCCAAATATTAAGCCAGATTCGCACGCCACGGTTCACCGTTTTTCACCATCGTATTCAGCACCACGATGAGCTTGCGCATGCAGGCAACCACAGCGACTTTCGGCAGTTTGCCCTGAGCTTTCAGATGCTGGTAAAAGCGTTTGAAAACCGGGTTGCATTTGATGGACGACAGCATGGCCATGAACATCACTGTTCGGATTCTCGGTCGCCCCCCTTTGGTTCGACGCTTGCCGCTGAGTGTCCCGCTATCCCGATTCATTGGCGCTACCCCGACCAGGGCTGCGATCTCTTTCCGGTTGAGTGAGCCGAGCTCTGGGAGGTCACTGAGTATCGTGTAGGCGAGGACTTTACCCACCCCAGGTACGCTGGTGAGGAGTTCGGTTTTGCTTCGCCACTGCTCAACTTTTGCAACTTCCTGATCAAGCTGCTGAGTAATTGTTTTGATCTGGGTCTCAAGTGATTTTAGAAGGGTGTTGATAGAGCGGTGCAGTGATTTCGGCAGGATCTGTAGCCGATTCTTTTCCATCGTTGCCATTTCCAGAAGCTGACTGCGTCTGACGAGTAGGTCCTTGATGAGTTGAGCGTTTTGGTCTGCTGCGGGCTTGAACTCCGGTTTAATTGTTGCTGCGTATCTAGCGATCACCCCGGCATCGAGCTTGTCGGTTTTGGCTAGTACACCAATGACCTGAGCAAAGCGTCTGACGCTGATCGGATTGACCACAATGATGGGGAGTTCTGCCTTGTGACAGGCAGCGACCAGGGCGCTTTCGTAGCGACCAGTGGCTTCAACAACGATGCGGGCAACTGGTTGGCCCATGAGTGTTTTGACGAATGCGGCGATGGCCTTTGCGGAGTTGGCAATCGAATAGCATTCGTTGAAAGGATGGAGCACGATATCGAGCTGAGCTTTACCGACATCAATGCCAACGTTGAGTTCAATTTGGTTTTCTGGTGTGTTCATAATAAGCTGACTCTGCCTTGCTATACGGGCTCGAGGCCCCGATGACTGTTCGAGTTATCGCTTTAAGAGTCATGCAACGCTCGCACTTGTTACCGGTCTCTCGAGAGAGGAGCCATGCATGCACCGAGCTGTTGCACGAAGACCCTCAATGGCCGTTGAGGGTGGGCCTCAATTTACCCAAACACGGCAGGAATTATCCATACAAGGCATGCAAGGGACAAATTTCCGTTCCGTATTTTGTGCTTTCGCTCCGCTCAATGTTTGCACAAAATACTCCACTCCAATTTACCCATGATGGCAGCGTTATATTTAAAAAAGGGTGCCGTGATTAACTTGCAAGTTAAGGATAAATTCGAATTACAGGCTATCCACAAAGCACTTATGGAAGCAAAATTCCACCCGAGTCCTGAACAACCTATAGTTCAATCAAGTCCTATGGTTGCGAACTTTATGCATAAAGTTGTAAATGAACTAGAAAAAATTAATTGGGTAACTGAGGCAGAGAAAAAGTTTCGTGGGATTGAATACAAAAATGACTGGGCAGAGTGGAGACGAAACCCTCCGGAATCTATTGTACTGCCATGTGTTGTGTGCAACTTAAGTGAAATCGAAGAATTAGAAAATACGTCTGAACAAGAGTTTTTCGAATTTATGGAAGTATTATTGTCGCCATATAAGGTAACTAAAGATAAAATTAGTGAAATTGTCACTGCGGCAAAAACTAAAAAAATATAACAAGTGGCTCAATAGGATTGGTAACACTTGTCACCTTTTGTGCAAAAAAACGCACAAAAGCCGCCAAATATTACCAACCCATTAGCCAGGCGTTATGAGTTGTCGGGGTTCAATCTATGAGCTGGAACAAGTTATTGACGATTTTACATTTAGTTGTCGGTTCCTGGTTCGTCTGGTATGCCGTCTACTGGGGTTTGATCACGAAGCCAGACAGCGAGCCATTCACGTATTATTTGGTTGGAGCTATGACAGCGATTACGGCCACAACCTGCTACGGAATCTATGCACTAAAAAATTGGGCTCGCTTGCTCTCTATTTTGCTGCAGTCTCTAGCCATCATCTTTCTCTTAGGTACATCTGCAACCGTCATTTTTTGGTATGGGTTCGACCTTCGTATGATGTTCGATATGTACTTACCCGTAGGTTTGCTAATTACGGGTATCTTGATTATGAAGCAGCCGGAGGTGGTTAAGTTGTACGGCTGTGAACCAAGCTCATAACAAAGTTGCTCCAACTGACACAGCGGTTTACGCTCCTTTTTGTGCATTCGCTTCGCTCATTGTTGCACAAAAATCCACTACAACCGCTGCGCAGCTGAGCAAGGCGTTAACTATCAGGTAGTGCTGGAGATACCATTACACTGTAAGTACAATGTAGGTTATGCATCATCTGACCTTCCAATGGGACGCAGCAAAAAGCGAGTCCAATTTGCGCAAGCATGGCGTCTCTTTCGAAGAGGCGAAGACCGTGTTTACCGACGAGTTTGGTCGGTTGCTGAGCGATCCAGATCATTCTGAGGCTGACGAGGATCGTTTCCTCCTCCTGGGAACGAGTATTCACTCAAAACTGCTGGTCGTTTGTCACTGCATCAGAGAGCAAGAATGCATTCGAATTATTTCTGCCCGGAAGGCTGAGAAGCGCGAAAGAAAACTTTATGAGAGGTTCCGTCATGCGTGATCACTATGACTTCACTGACTCCAAGCCGAACCCGTATGCTGCAAAACTCAAGAAGCAAGTCACTATTCGGCTTGACGAAGATACCGTCGAGTATTTTAAGCAAATGTCAGAGCGGAAAGGTATTCCTTACCAGAGTCTGATCAACCTATATCTTCGGGACTGCGCAGCTACGCATAGAGATCTCAAGCTGCAGTGGCAATGATAGTTAACAAGCGGCTGCAGCAGACAAAGGCTTGCTGTCACCCTTTTTGCTATGCGCAAAAAGGCCGCCACCAAACCTTAGCTGCTGAGCCGAGCGTTAGAGGGGGTTCGGTCGATGTTCGCCGAGGAGGTTGAGAAAACCATGAGGAGTCCCTGGAACTATCCAGGATTGGCTGCCCGTGAACCTGTAATCTCCCCATTCTTAAACGGGCTTTTTCATAGAGCCTAAGCTGCGTTCAACAGCCATCTCGGCGGCACGCCACCGATAGCTGTATTGGGCCGCTCATTGTTGTAAGTCCAGAGCCACTGCGTGGCTAGTAGTTGGGCCTGCTCAACCGACTCGAAGAGATTCAAGTCCAGCCATTCGTGTCGAGCCGTCCTATTGAACCGCTCGACGTAGGCATTCTGCGTCGGCTTGCCCGGCTGGATGTAAAGCATCGTGATTTGCTGCTTGTTCGCCCAGGCCACCAGCGGCCCCGATAGCAGCTCTGGCCCATTATCACACCGAATCGCAGCAGGCTTGCCCCGCCATTCGATGATCTGCTCCAAGGACCGTATGACGCGAGCACTCGGCATCGACAGATCCACATCCACTGCCAGACCCTCACGGTTGTAGTCGTCAATCACGTTCAGCGTGCGCAGCTTTCTACCATCCAGAAGGGCGTCGCTCATGAAGTCCATCGACCAGACCTGGTTCGGTGCGGTCGGAACACTCAGCGCATCAGGCTTCTCACGCTTGAGACGACGCCTTGGCTTGATGCGCAAGTTCAGCTCCAGCTCTCGATAGATGCGATACACGCGCTTGTGGTTCCATCGATAGCCTTTGACGTTGCGCAAATAGAAATAGCACAGGCCAAAGCCCCAGCGGCGGTGGGTCTCAGTCAACCGCAGCAACCAGTCTGCGATCTGAGCGTTTTCGCTCGATAGCTGACTCCTGTAGCGGTAGCAGGTCTCGCTGATGCTGAGGCATTCACAAGCCAGGCGGATCGACAGACCATGTTTTTCCACGGCCGCTCTGGCCATCTCTCGTCGCTGAGATGGCCTTACAACTTTCCCTCGAGGGCTTCCTTACGGATCTCGGCCTTGATGCGCTCCTCGGCATACATCTTCTTGAGCCGGGCATTCTCCGCTTCGAGCTCCTTCATACGCTTTATCAGCGATGCATCCATGCCGCCAAACTTACTGCGCCACTGGTAGATCATGGCCGTGCTACAGCCGTGCTCTCGCGCCAGCTCAGCGACCGATACGCCGTTCTCGTGTTGCTTCAAAATCGCCATGATCTGGCTGTCGGTAAAACGTGATTTCTTCATAGATCGCTCCTGATGTTCTCATCATAAAACGCTCTACTCAAAAGTACCGTTAAAATCTGGGGGGATTACAACGGCAAGCCCGTCTCGCTCCTTTAACGAATAGCATTCCAGCTGACTCATCAAAACCGAGTTCTGCACGAACACGCGCAAAGCTTCGCCGAGCGACTTGCACTGGCTCACCCAGCTGGCCAACAGGCCCTTGGTATCCGGCGAAATGTACTGGCCGATAATCAAACCGTAGTCGGTGGTCGTGGCGACCGCTTCAAGCCGCGCCCATAGCTGCTGAACAAGCTCTACCGGCACTCGGTCGCTGGGTGAGAGGCTGTGCAGGTCGAGCCCCAGGCTCCGCTCGAGCTCGCCTTCCGGCACCACCGCCTTGTCCACTGCAGCTGCCAGAGTGCCGCGAAAGGCATGATAGGAAATGCCCTGGGCCTTGGGTGAGCCAGCTTTGTTGCTGGCGCTGGTGATGTTACGTGAGGACATGGGTCAGTTACCGCCGGACGCGTGAAATGGCTTGCCCCGGCTTACAGTGGCGGCATGTAAATATAAGGAGTCTCTGCCCATGTTTCGCTTGGTCAAAAAGCTGTTTGTTGTGGCACTCATCGTTCCGGCATCAGGCTGTTCCAGTCCCGCCTCTCACACGGATATCGAAGCCAAGTATCGTAACGCGCAGTCACAGACTGTGCAGGTCACCGGCATGAAGATCCACTACCGCGACGAAGGCAGCGGCGAGCCGATTCTGCTGCTCCATGGTACCGGCTCATCGCTACACACCTGGGATCAGTGGGCCAGCTCGCTTGCGCCACACTACCGGGTTATCCGGGTCGACTTGCCTGGAAGCGGTCTGACCGAGCCCCATCCAGCGGCTGCCTATGAAGTGGCCGACGACGTTCAGTTCGTGCATGCGTTTCTCGAGCAGCTGGGCGTGGATAAAGTTCATATCGCCGGCAACTCACTTGGCGGCCGCATTGCCTGGCAATTCGCTGTCGATCACCCCGAACAAACGCAAACGCTGACCCTGCTCAACGCCCTCGGCTATCCGCAGGATTCATGGCCGCCAGCTATTCAGTTTGCGCAGTATCCGGTGTTCGACACGCTGATGGCAAGTTACCTGCCGCGCTTCGCTTTCGCCACGAGTCTGCGGGATATCTACCACGACAAGGACCTGATCAGTGACGAGCTCGTAGACCGCTACTACGAAATATCCACGCTCGATGGCAAGCGCGAAGCCTTCACCCAACGGGTCAAGGCAAGGCTCGACGAGGACAGTGCGTTGATTCCCCAGGTTCAGGTGCCAGCGCTCATTCTGTGGGGAGAGGAAGACAAGTATTTTCCGGTAGAGAATGCCCATCGTTTTCATGAGGACATCGCCGGATCACGTTTGGTGGTTTATCAGGATGTCGCTCATCTCCCGATGGAAGAAGTGCCGCGCCTGTCAGCAACTGACTTTGAAGGTTTTCTGCGCGAGCACCCCCTGTAAAAGCTGCGTAGCGAGTCGGGAATATGCCTTTGGAGAAGATCCAAGGACATGGTCAGCGGAACGTTGGGAACAACAAACATCTGTTCGGAAGACGGGCTGGCCCGTATGCCCGTATATGGCTTTGATGTGACCAACTTGCGTAATATGCGGCAGTTCTATCTCACGTTCCGAAATCGCGACGCACTGCGTCTCGAATTGAGTTGGACACATTACCGAAGCCTTATTCGGGTTGAGAATCCTGTCGCGCGGGAATGGTATGCCACCGAAGCGGCCACACAGAACTGGAGCGCCCGCGCCCTGGAACGCCAGCTCGGTGTTCTCTACTACGAGCGTCTGTTAGCCAGTCAGGATAAGCAACTCGTCGAGCGAGAGGCGCAAGAAAAAACAGCAGAGCTGGTAGAGTCACCGCAGGAATACCTGCGAGATCCATACATACTCGACTTTCTAAACCTGCAGGACAAAACGTATCAGGAGAGTGATCTCGAGCGCCGTGCTGACGACAATCCCACCATTGGTCTGATCCTCTGCAGTGAGCGCAACAACACTGTCGCCAAATACTCGGTGCTGAATGAGAGCAAGCAACTCTTTGCCTCCAAGTACCTTACCGAACTCCCTAGCGAAGAAGAGCTCAAACGAGAGTTGGAGCGAGAACGGGAAAAGGCCCTCCGGTTACGGTCAGCCAAGGCAGAAGATCCCTCACATCCCACCAGAAAATCCACATGATAGTGCTCATCATGCCGCACCCAGGATCTCTTCTCAGAGAACTGAACGTGCGCCTTCAGATCGTCGCGATACCTGGACACTCGATGGCAAGCGCGAATCCTTCACCTAACGGGTCAAGGCGAGGCTCGACGAGAATAGTGCGTTGATTCCCCAGATTCAGGTGCCAGCGCTCATTCTGTGGGCAGAGGAAGACAAGTATTTCCCGGTAGAGAATGCCTATCGTTTTCAGGAGGACATCGCCGGATCAGGCCTGGTGGTCTATCAGGACGTCGCTCATCTGTCTATGGAGGAAAAGCCGAGTCAGTCAGCCGCAGACTTTGGAGATTTACTGCGTGAGCACCCCATCCTGGGTGCTGACCGCTCATGCGGTCAGCACCTCACAGCTAGTGCGCCAATTTTTCAGTTTGCGCAAAAGGATTGTTGAACGATGAGCCAACACCCGCCAGTCTGACGTCGCGATGACGCTTGGTCATAAGTTTGCGAATTGTCGGTTCGAGCTTTCTGGGAACATCGACCATCAACAGCAGTTTGCCTTCGGCAACCGCATCGTGAAACGGGCGAATCTTGTAATTTTCAGTGCCTATACCACCCATCCCACCAATCCAGGTGCCGGCGCAACTGAAGAACAATACGATCGCAGCCTGAATCCCAAGGCCCATCGTCGTGCCAAAGGCAGTAAAGAACTGCAGACAGAGTACGATCACCACGCCGAGCAGCATACCGCCTAGCAGTCCTCGCTCCATCGAATGAATGATGTCCAGACGCCGAATAAAATTCGCGCCGTGTATGTGTTGTTCGTCGAGCGCACCTTCGTTTGCACTGACGACATTGAATTGCGCATCAGTGATGCCGTTAGCGTGCAGGTCTTCCGACACCGAAGCCACCCGTTCGAGATCAGCTGCGATGTAGTACATACGTTTCATGGGAAAACTCCTCGAGAGAACCTCGGTTCGTTTACGGAACTACTGTTTAAACAATACGCTGCCAGCATCGCGGCCGATAAGACTTTCTGGCTCTAAAGCGCTCATCTTTTAGCCCAGTCTGGCATTGCGGCCATCAGGAGAAATCACTCGTATAGGTTCAGTTCACGGGGCAAATCTGTATGGTACTGAGTACAACTACCCGCCTCTCCCCACCATTTGATAAGGAGCTACCCTTCTTTTGGATACCTCGCCCCGAAGATCCGGAATTCTGCTGCATCCATCCTCCCTTCCCAGCGCCGACGGCATCGGCAATATCGGCGCAGCTTCGCAGGAATTCATGAGGCAGCTGGCATCGGCTGGACAATCTGTTTGGCAGATGCTTCCAGTCGGTCCGCCGGATGCTGTGGGTAGCCCGTATTCGTCAACATCCGCGATAGCGGGCGATCCAGCATTGATCGATACTGCTGAATTGCACGATGTTTCAAGTGAGGGCAGGCCTTCGCCTAAGGAAAGAGCTTCGGATATTCATGTAAGCCGCCGCTTGAAACATCGTTTACTTCAACGATCATTTCAGGAATTTCGGAAAAATAAGGCCAATCTCAAGGCCCTCGAAACGTTCAAGGCGCAAGAGGGCGCGTGGCTGGATGATTACGCCTTATTTCATGCTTTGGCAGATCATTATGGCACCGTTCGCTGGTATGACTGGCCTCAGGATCTTGCCCAGCGCGATCCAGAGGCACTTCGTACCGCCAAACAATCGTTCAAAGAACAGCATGAATTCTGGTGTTTCTGTCAGTATGAATTCAATCGACAGTGGTCTGAACTGCGCGCATGCGCACACGACCATAAGGTGGAACTCATCGGCGATGCACCTATCTATGTCGGCTATGAAAGCTGTGATGTTTGGGCCAATCCTGAACTCTTTTCGCTCGACCCGAATACCCGAGCGATCAAGTCATACGCCGGCGTCCCGCCCGATGATTTCTTCGGGGGTGAGCCACAAAATTGGGGCATGCCCACTTATGAATGGTCAAACCATGCCGCCGATCGGTATCAATGGTGGGTAAGTCGTATCCGGCGTCTGACATCGTTATTCGACCTCATACGGGTGGACCATTTCAGAGCACTGGAGTCCTTCTGGTCGATCTCCGATCCATCAAAGCCAGGCGATGGCGCATGGATCGAAGGGCCGGGTCAGGCGTTTTTTGATGCCATTTATGACGCGCTCGGGCCGATACGACTGATCGCAGAAGATATCGGCATCATCACAGAAGCTGTCGACAAATTGCGCCTCGATAACAGGATCCCTGGCATTCGAGTTCTACAGTATGGCTTTGGACTGGATCTATCCCCGAATAACCATCTACCTGAAGCAGTTGACGACAATGCGGTCGTTTACACTGGCACGCACGATACTGATACCACGATGGGGTGGTATGACAGTCTGAGCGATGAGAAGCGCCAGTTTCTTGAACGTTATTGGCAGGACTCACAAAGTGATATGGACTTGAGTCCCCCCTGGCGTCTCATGTTAACCGCGATGCGGACAAGAGCGCACACAGTCGTTATTCCTATGCAGGACGTTCTCAACCTGGGTTCCGAGGCAAGGATGAATCTACCTGGGGTGGTCAATGAGACCAACTGGTCCTGGAGGATGGAAGCGCCTATGACAGAGGAAGTTATAAACGAGCTGAAGGCATTAACTCGCACGGCGGTCCGCCTGAGAGCCTCGACAAGCTAAGCGTGATGATGAGGCTCGTGGCAATCTCGCCGAGGCGCGAGGCGGTGATGATCAGTCAAAGACCTGTTCGAGTGAATCTGCGTCGAGGACCAGGTCCAGCCATCGCTCGAGTTGCTCGCCTTTGGCTCCATCGACCCGCTCTACGGCCCATTGCGGCAGCACACCAAATCGTCGAGTCAACTGCCGCTTGAGGGTCCGCGCTTCGCCGAGCTCAATGCCTTGCTCAATATAAGCCCGGCCCCAGTTGTTGCTTCGTTCATTTAACATGCTGTGCATCTCCGTAAGGTTCCGAATTGATTCCAGCTCGACGCCTTCTACCTTATTTCTGATCAGTATACGCCCAATCCACTCATTGAAGGCTCTTACCAGGTCCGCTTGCCGATCCTGATCGAGCCAGACGATGAGGTTGGCGAGTAATCGTCACGAAGCCGAGCAGGAGATCTCGCACCATCTCCGGATGTGAAAACAGCTGTTTATAGCCGTGGTCATGAACTGCCATGAATACCTCATCCTTGAAGTGGACGGGCAGGGTAGCGGTTTCAACGTCGAAGCGGAAGAGTCTGGATAATCATGAGTTTATTCGCGATCATACCCTCAATTTCAGGCAAAGCAGCTCTTCTTCGAAGCAAAGCTAGCCCAAGCCGGGCGGCCCCCAGCATGCAGCAAGACTGACGAAAACAGCCGCAGGAGCACCCATGAACATCAAGATCCATCGAATCTATGATAATGACCTACCGCAGGGCTATCACGCACTCGTAGATCGTCTGTGGCCACGCGGGGCGTTTCCAAGGACGAAGTTGATCTTGACGGTCACTGGAAAGATCTTGCGCCAAGCGACGATCTTCGAAAGTGGTTCGATCATGATCCCGAGAAGTGGGGCGATTTCAGAAAGAAATACATGAGTGAGCTCAGCGATAATAAGTCAGTAGCGAAAGCCCATCTCGAAGAGGTAAGTCAGAAGAACCTTGTCCTTCTCTATGGTGCAAAAGATGAGCAGCACAATCATGCTCATGTGCTGAAAGAGTACCTCGAGAAGCTGGGCTGAGTTATTGAGCACCACCACTCGCAAGGACGCCAACGTGACTACAGAACGAATCGAGACGCTGCTGAATGACATTCGCAGTCTGAACGAAGAACACTTCGCCATCGCAGACAAGCTTCGTCAGCTGGCGCTGGCGGCGAACCCCGATGTTGCAGAGGAAGTTAAATATGGCGGCATTCTCTTCTCCATAGCGGGGTCGCCGTTCTGTGGTATTTTTTCGTACGCCAAACATGTATCGATCGAGTTCAGCCACGGCGCAACTTTGCCTGATGCAGAGTGCAGCCTGGCGGGCAACGGAAAGTATCGCAGGCACCTTAAGCTTCACACAGTCGAAGATATAGAGAGTAAACGAGTAGAATCTTTCATTGCGCTAGCGTGCGATCATGCCTTCTCCGAGAGCGAAGGTCTTTAGACCACACCTCGAAGCTGCCAAGGGAAAAAAATGGGATCAGTCACAGCCGTTAGCAAGCGCTTTCGAAAGAGCCACATCAGGCACTGGAGCCTGTTGAACTAATCTCTTGAACGATATCGCTAATCACGGGGAATTATGCAGCTAAAAAAATCGAAACGCCGAGTCCTGTTCGGTGTGGCAGGTGGGATCGCAGAATACCGCAATACCAGCGCTTTCAAGGTTCGAATGTTTGGGCTTCTGGTTTTGCTCATCACTGGCGGAGCCGTGATCCCTGTCTATCTGGTCTTGGCGCTCGTCTTGCCACCAGCAGATCAGGCTGGTTCTCCCAACGGGACGAATCCTGCCGAATAAAAGGCGAAGCGGTCCCAAGGAAGTCTCTCAATGAATTACGAAACCCTGGACACGATCGCCGATGCCTACGTGCCTCTGCTCGGTGTCATCTGCATCGTGTTGATAGCCCAAAGAGCCTTGGTTACAGACTGGGCTCACGCACGCAAAGGTGTGCTGCTCCTTATCCATGGTCTCATCGTCACCTACGGTCTGATGGTACTGGATTATCAACTGGGCATCTGGCCTGCAGTCGGGCTTGACTACAGCACTCATTCAGCAATTGCTATTAGTCTGGTTTTAGTCGCGCTCTTCATAATGCCGTCATTGTTATGGCCGCTCGTTTCGTCATTAGTCGGCTACGGGCTCCTCATGCTGTATCAGAACTACCACACGCTTGCCGACCTGCTCACTACAGGTGTTGGGGTGTCGCTACTGATCTTCCCTGTGGGATATGTCCTGTTCCGTCCAGAAAAAAGTTCGAACGAAACAGCGTGACCCCTCGGCCCCATTAAGCCCGTCCGCCCCGAAATTGCTTCAGGCCTCAAACGCTTCTATTGTTCAAGAAGAGGACAACTGACACCGCTGAGGCCACCATCCATGCTAACGACCTGCCCACATCAATACCTGACCTTGAGATGCTGTAGACAATTTTCTCACTTTTAGCACTATCGCAACTGGGCATCTTACGTTAACGTTAACGTAACCCAACATGTTCTACCGGCGCCCTCACAAGGGGCTCTCCGGCCCTCGGACCCAATCAGGAAGAGGAATTATGACAACAACAAAAAAATCGAAAGACGTTCATTCGCCGGTTTTTACGGACGGCGCGGAATTCAGCATCCCGACATTCTCCCTGCTAAAGGTGGATGGGACGCTCCATAAGGGCGGCAAGCCCCCCGAGCTGAATGAGTCGCAGGCCCTGCGTATCTATCGCAGCATGGTTTCAACCCGGATTCTGGATGAGCGCATGCTCGCTGCTCAGCGTCAGGGTCGTCTCAGTTTCTACATGCAGTGTACGGGTGAGGAAGCCGCCGTAGTCGGCAGCACCGCCGCACTGGACGATAGTGACATGATCATGGCGCAATACCGTGAGCAGGCTTCACTGGCGTATCGTGGTTTCACCATCGAAGAGTTCATGAACCAGCTGTTCGGTAATGACCTTGACTACGGTAAAGGTCGCCAGATGCCGGTGCATTATGGTTCGACCAAGCTCAATTACATGACGGTGTCATCGCCGCTCGCCACTCAGATACCCCAAGCCACCGGCTACGCCTATGGTCAGAAACTCGCTGGCGATGGTCACTGTACAGCGGTCTACTTCGGTGAGGGCGCCGCTTCCGAAGGTGACTTCCATGCGGCACTGAATATGGCCGCCGTTCTGCGTGTCCCTGTCATCTTCCTGTGCCGCAATAATGGCTACGCGATTTCCACGCCCGCTGTTGAACAGTTCGCGGCAGACGGCGTGGCACCGAGGGCCTTCGGCTACAAGATGGATGTCATCCGGGTGGATGGCAACGACATCCTCGCAGTCCTGGCAGCCACGCGAGCTGCTCGCAAACTCGCCGTCGATGACAATCGACCGGTGCTGATCGAGATGCTCACCTACCGGCTCGCTGCGCATTCCTCGTCAGATGATCCGTCCGGCTATCGCAGCAAGGATGAAGAAGCCGTCTGGCACGACAAGGATCCGATCCTGCGGATGCAGCGCTGGCTGATCAAGAAGAAATGGTGGGACGAGAGCCAGGAAAAGAACTTGCAGGAGAGTCTCCGCAAGGAGGTTCTGGAAACCATGAAGCGCGCGCAGAAACGTTCGCCTCCGCCGCTGGAGTCACTCATCACCGACGTCTACGAGCAGGTGCCGCCCGCCCTGAATGCTCAGATGGACAAGCTCAAGGCGCATATCCGCAGGTATCCAAACGAGTACCCGAAGTCGGCGGATCAGGCACGCGAAGGCCAAGTTAGAGAGGAGGGCGCGTAAGATGGCTAAGATGAATATGCTCCAGGCCATCAACGATGCGCTTGATATCGCTATGGCCGCCAATGAAAAGGTGCTCTGCTTCGGCGAAGACGTCGGTGTGTTTGGTGGTGTGTTTCGCGCGACCAGTAACCTGCAGAAAAAGTACGGCCGTTCCCGCTGTTTCAACACGCCTATTGTGGAGCAGGGAATCATCGGTTTCGCCAATGGCCTGGCCGCTCAGGGATCGATACCGGTAGCAGAGATCCAGTTCGCGGATTACATCTTTCCGGCCTTCGATCAGATCGTCAACGAAACGGCCAAGTTCCGTTACCGCTCAGGGAATCTCTTCAACGTCGGCGGCCTCACTATCCGTACGCCTTATGGCGCGGGTATCTCAGGCGGCCTGTACCACTCTCAGTCGCCGGAAGCCTACTTCGCTCACACGCCGGGCCTCCAGATTGTGGTTCCGCGAAATCCCCACCAGGCCAAAGGCCTGTTGTTGGCCGCTATCAATGACCCTAACCCCACCCTGTTTTTTGAGCCCAAGCGCCTGTATCGCGCCTCCGTCGGTGAGGTGCCTGAAGGCGAATACGAGCTACCCCTGGGCAAGGCCGAAGTCATCAAGGAGGGCACAGATGTGACCGTGCTGGGTTGGGGCGCGCAGATGGAAGTCATCGCAAAAGCGGTCGAACGAGCCGAAAAAGACGGCTTCTCCTGCGAAGTGATCGACCTGCGCACCATCCTGCCCTGGGATGTCGAGACCGTCGTCAAATCGGTCCTGAAGACCGGTCGACTGGTGGTCACCCATGAAGCCCCGCTCACGGGTGGCTTTGCCGGAGAAATCGCCGCGACCATACAGGAGCGCTGCTTCCTCTATCTAGAGTCGCCAATTGCTCGCGTCACCGGTATGGATACGCCAGTGCCGTTGGTGCTGGAGAAAGAACATTTACCCAATGAACTGAAAGTCTATGACGCCATTCGCGAAAGCGTGGAATTTTAAGCCGATATTCGGACAGGAGACTGATCATGAGTGATTTTATACTGCCCGATGTCGGTGAAGGCATCGTGGAGTGCGAAGTAGTTGAATGGCTGGTGAGCGAGGGCGATGAGATCGAGGAAGATCAGCCGGTCGTCGAAGTCATGACAGATAAGGCGCTGGTGGAAATAACGGCGCCGGAAGCGGGCCGTATCACCAGGCTTTATTATCAGAAGGAAGCGCTGGCCAAAGTGCATTCGCCGCTGTTCGCGTATATGCCCAAAGGCGAGGCAGCCGAACAAGGCGTGGACGAAGCTGCAGACTCTGCAGGAGAGGTGTCATCCGGCTCGCCATCAGCTGCATCAGCTGACGCTGTATCTGCACAACCGTCCAGGCCTGCCACTGAAACTCGATCGAGCAGCATCGGCAATCAGATGCGAATCCCTGCCAGCCCGGCGGTACGCAGGCTAGCTCGCGAACACGAGCTGAACCTGGAGGAGATTGACGGATCGGGCAAGGACGGCCGTGTGCTCAAGGAAGATGTCCAGGCTTATCTCGATAGCGCTTCCACCGGCCAACGAAGCGCCACCAAGCCGGCCGATAGCAGGCCAGTTGATAAGTCTGGCGAGGGGTCAGGAGATTCAGTCAACCATGCGCCCAGCCAGGACCTTCGCATAGAACCTATCCGCGGCGTGCGAGCAGTGATGGCACGACGAATGGTTGAATCAGCCTCGACGATCCCACACTTCATTTTCAATGAGGATATCGACGTCACTGAGCTGTTGGCCTTGCGCGAGCAATTGAAGCCAGCTGCGGATGCCGCTGGTGTTCGTCTGACCTTGATGCCGTTCATCATGAAGGCCATGGCGCTGGCCATCCAGAAATTTCCGATTCTGAATAGTCGTCTGAACGCTGAAGCTACCGAGATCCACTACCTGCCGAACTGCAACATCGGCATGGCGGTGGACAGTGAAGCTGGACTCATCGTGCCGAATATAAAAGGTGTGGAAAGTCTAACCCTGGTCGAAATCGCCAGCGAAGTGGCGCGCCTGACCACGGCAGCACGGGAAGGCCGGGCAGGTCAGGCGGACCTGAAAGACGGCACCATCACCATCTCTAATATTGGCGCACTTGGCGGAACCTACGCATCGCCGATCATCAACGCACCTGAGGTGGCCATCGTCGCGCTGGGCCGCACTCAGCATCTGCCTCGATTCGATGACAGCGGCCAGGTCGTGTCGCGGGCGATCATGCCTGTCAGCTGGGCTGGCGATCATCGCATTATCGACGGTGGCACGATTGCGCGCTTCAGCAATTGCTGGAAGGGCTATCTGGAGTCTCCGCAGTCCATGCTCTTGCATATGGGCTGATTGATGCTCTCCCGGCCGACGCAGCCAGCCCAACTTCAGCAGTTCTACATTCCGGAAGAGCAGTCCATTTATCTGCTCAGCCAGGATGATGCGAAAAAGCTGAAGGACTGGGTGGCGCTGTGCACGGATCAACTTCGGCAGCTGGGCTATCGCGATATCGAGATGATCGGCAAGGGGGCCTACGGTTTTGTGTTTGCCGGCCGCCCGGCGGTGCAGGCACAGCGCGATGTCGAGCACGTTTTCAAGTTCACCCGGGTTACCCTGGCGCAGCATTTACAGGACCGGCTGGAAGACGAAGCCTTCATCCTAGAACAAGTCGAGCATCCACGTGTGCCACGTTTCATCGCCTTTCAGCGGGCAGGCAATCAGCCTATTCTGGTGATGGAGCGTGCACCAGGATTCAACCTGGAACAGGTCTCCCTTCGAGCCGGGAGGCTGAGTCCTCGCCTGATCATCCGTATCGCCGATCAGCTGGCCGATATTCTGCGCAAGCTACGCCGGGAGTCGGGCCATTCAGGTAAACCTATCGTTCACGGCGACATCAAACCCTCGAATCTCGTCTTTGATGATGAGTCCGAAAATATCGCCCTGATCGATTGGGGCTCGGCGGTATTTGCGCAGTTGGATGCCAATCAGCAGTTCGTGACCGCCAATGTGATGGATTTGATGTCCGACAACCTGCAGCAGACTAACGCGCGCCTGGGTGATGTGTATTTTATCGGCGATGAACAGCTCAACGGCGGTCTGTCGTCCCCGCGCTTCGATGAACAGGGTGCTGCAGGTACGCTATATGCGTTGGCCTCGGGCCAATCCTGTCGCTTCGGACATCGCGCCATGCCAGCCACGTCACTCGGTTTGCCCATGGAATTTGCCCGCATGCTCGATGGAATGCTGGATCCGGATCCGGAGATTCGCGCGCGTGCTGGGGACTACTACCTGCGTGAGATGCCCCGAATGGCCCGGCTGGTGATTATCGATCTCCATGAGCCGCCACCTATACCCCTGGTGCCGGTCTGGACGCGGCAGTCTCGGCGGGATGTGGATACCGTGGTGTACAGCTCCCGAAAGTCCTTCCTGCGTGAAGCAGGGGCGCCTGAAACGCTCAGTGAGGTGAATGATGTACAGCTCGATCGCTACTACAAGAATTTCATGCAGGGCATGGGTGATACCGAAAAGGCCTTCCTTGCCGCCGTTAGTCGCCTGGGGCAATATCCGGTAGAAGGCGGGCTAGCCGTGCGCTGGGAGGCCGAAGGCGTGTACGTGGATACATCATTGAACCTGCATGATCCTGCGCTCAAGAGCAGCTTCGTAACGGCCGTGAACAACATGGTGAACCTGGCGCAGGCGATCTATCGCCAGGGCATTTTCAAGAGCTGCCTGTTTAATGCGCGCGATACCCTGCACCTCGATCGTGACCAGCCGGATCAACCCTTCCGCATCGGCAAGGGCTTGCGCCTGCCGTACCAGGTCAGCAAAGCGCCGGAACTCGAAGACCGCTCGCGGGTGCATTCCTATTTCGAAGATGGCCCTGATCCGGACGAATTCCTGACCTTGCCACTGCCCATCATCCAGGCACTCGAAGCGCTTAACACCATCCACCACACCGGCATGATCATCTTCGAAGCTTTACCGAAACACCTCAAGATTCACAGTCACTACCGCTTGCTGGCGCCAGACAGGGAGGAAGAGTTCCGCCAGCGGCTGGATGAGATCCTGGCGGCGGTCGATCAAATATCAGGTCTCGGTGTTTCGGGCTTCATGAAGATGCCATACAAGGACACGCGGTTCTTTCCGCATATCCAAAAGATGCCTGAGCGGTTTTATCCGCGTAATCCGAGGGCCTTAGCCAAAGGGAGCAATGCATGCTGAGTGTTCTGGATATCTTCAAGATTGGCCTCGGCCCGTCCAGCTCCCATTCTGTCGGCCCGATGCGCATTGGCAAGCGCTTTGTCGACGCGATATGCGAGCGGGATCTGCTGAACAGGGTCTGCCGCATAACGGTAGATCTGAATGGCTCTCTGGGTGCCACGGGTCTGGGACATGGTTCAGACAAGGCCATTATGCTGGGTCTGATAGGCTTCGAACCTGAAACTGCAGACCCTGATGAGGCTGAGCAGGCATATCAAAGGATCAGGAATGCAGGGCAGCTCACGCCTCGTGCAGGATCCAAAATCAATTTCAACTACGACACTGATCTGCGCCTACGGCCTGAAATCATTCCGACCCTGCACCCGAACGAGGTGTTACTTTCAGCAAGAGATGCAGACAACATCATCCTGCTGCAGGAGACCTGGTATTCAGTAGGTGGCGGCTTCATCGCAACAGCACAGCAGCTGGAGAAGCCGGCGGAGAATGACTTGATCGGTCTGAAACAACGCGCCCCACATCCTTTCTTCTCGGCCAACGAACTGCTGAGGAAGTGCAAGATGCTGAACGTGAGTATTGCCGAGCTCATGCTGCTCAACGAGGACAGCTTCAGATCACGAGAGGCGACCGAGCAGGGGCTCGATCGAATCTGGCAGGTGATGTCGGAGTGCATCGACCGCGGACTCTCCCAGACTGGATGCCTACCCGGTGGGCTCGAAGTGGACCGCCGAGCTGCCGGCCTGTATCAGAAGCTGCAGGAAGATGCTCGAAAGGCGAAGCTCGATCAGACCCCCGCGCAAGAGCCAGAACTCCTGTTCGACTGGTTGAACGTCTACGCCATGGCCGTCAACGAAGAGAATGCAGCCGGCGGGCGTGTCGTGACAGCGCCGACCAATGGTGCGGCGGGCATCATCCCCTCAGTCATCAGACACTACTGCGTGTCAGCTAACGGCAGCACTCAAGAAGCCATTCGAACCTTCCTGCTCAGCGCGGGCGGCATAGGCATGCTGTACAAGCAGCGCGCATCGATTTCAGGCGCAGAGATGGGCTGCCAGGGTGAGGTTGGCGTCGCCTGCTCGATGGCCGCGGGCGCTCTTGCCGCAGTCTGGGGCGGCACACCAGCCCAGGTCGAACACGCCGCTGAAATCGGTATGGAGCATAACCTCGGTCTGACCTGCGACCCGGTCGGCGGCCTCGTCCAGATCCCCTGCATCGAACGCAACGCCATGGGCGCGGTGAAAGCGGTCAACGCCGCCAGACTGGCGCTACGGGCGGCACATACCCATAAAGTGCAGCTCGATCAGGTTATTGAAACCATGCGCCAGACCGGCCTCGACATGTCTCGCAAGTACAAGGAGACGAGTGAGGGTGGGTTGGCTGTTAATGTCATTGAGTGCTGATACGGTGTCTATATGAATCGAGAATCCAATTTCAACGCGAAGGCCCTGCAGTATGGTCGCGGGCTCTTCGTCACTGACAGCTGAATTGCGCAAGCATATATGGCAGAGTGCCAGCTCAGCCCCTGGTCCTGGGAGTTTTAAGTTTATGGATGAAGCATGATCAGCAAGCTCCCCATCAATATCGACGACCTACTCCACCGCCGCACGGTGGAAAGTGAGCGCATTGAATACAAGGAGGGTTGGAACCCAGAGTCCGTCCTGCATACCTTGTGTGCCTTCGCCAACGATTTTCACAATCTCGGCGGGGGTTATGTCGTTATTGGTGTCGAGGAAAGAAACGGTCAGCCGCAGCTTCCGCCGGTGGGTTTGGCGACCACTCAAATTGATGCCATTCAGAAAGAGTTACTGAATTTAGGGCATTCTGCCCTTGCACCGCATTTTCATCCACTGACAGCGACCTACGAGATTCAAGGGAATACCATTCTCGTGCTATGGGCTCCTGGTGGTGAGATGCGGCCCTACAAAGCCAAGGTCAGTCTAAGCAGTAAAAAAGCTGACTGGGCGTACTATCTGCGAAAACACACCAGCACGGTAAGAGCGACCGGCGCGGACGAAAGGGAACTGGTAAGCCTTGCTGCCACCGTACCCTTTGATGATCGATACCGGCAAACCGCCAGCCTGGAAGATCTTTCTTCATTGTTGATGCGTGAATTCCTGCAGGAGATTAAAAGCGAGCTCGCTGCCGATGCCCGTGAGCTGGATACGGAGATCCTTGGCCGGCGAATGAATGTGGTAGGCGGACCCGTAGAGATGGCCTTCCCCAAGAACGTGGGCCTACTATTCTTCAATGAGCACCCTGAGCAGTTTTTTCCAGCTACACAAATTGACGTGGTGTATTTTCCAGATGGGCCTGGTGGTGATCGTTTCGAAGAAAAAGAGTTCCGCGGCCCGCTGGGGCGCATTACACGCGATGCTTTGAATTATATTGTCCGTAGCTACCTGAAAGAAGCTGTTATCAAGCATCCCAGCCGGCCCGAGGCCGAACGATTCTGGAACTTTCCGTTAGGCGCCATTGAAGAGGCGTTAGTTAATGCCGTCTATCACCGCTCTTACGAAATACGCGAGCCGATAGAAGTACGCATCTCACCGGAAGAGCTGGTGGTACTCAGTTTTCCAGGCCCGGATCGCTCGATACGTATGGAGGACCTGCAGGCCGGCCGCGCCGTAAGCCGTCGTTACCGGAATCGCCGAATAGGTGAGTTTCTTAAAGAGCTGGATCTAACCGAAGGGCGCTCTACCGGTGTGCCTAAAATTTTGCGGGCGATGAAGACAAATGGTTCACCCACGCCGGTGTTTGATACGGATGAAGACCGTAGTTATTTTCTGATCCGGTTGCCGGTGCATGTGGGATTCGATCGTGATGAATTGCCAAACCAGCTAGGCGCCGAACAAGTAGCCGAACAAGTAACCGAACAAGTACAGCGGTTGCTTCAGGCGCTGACGGAGGAGCCGTTAAGCACAAAGTCTTTGCTGGAGATATTATCGCTCAACCATCGGCCCACCTTCTTGCAGAACTACTTGCAACCTGCGCTGGCTGCACACGTTGTTGAGATGACTCAGCCAGATTCACCCCGCAGTCCAACTCAAAAATACCGACTAACTGACTCAGGTAGAAAGATACTTGCCCTAAAAGAGTAAGGTCGAAGGAAGCGTTGGGTTGCCCCATAAAATCTCGGGCCTACCCACCATTGAAAATATGTACGCTGGATCCATGATTTCGTTTTGGGAGGGCACGCCAGCCACTATCCTTTCGTAGAGCCGTCTTTAGCAACGAGAAGAAGTAGTATGCACGCAGTAGCAAGACCCCTGCTTTTCCTCATCCGTCTAGTGCTGTTCCTGCCGCCTGTGACGCTGGCGACAGGTATCGATCTAGCGAATCCAGACCTGCTTGGCATTCACAAATTCCCTGACGCCATGCGGCCCGAGCTCCCGGCCGTAGCCGGAACGCCGCACGCCACCACTCGGCAATCGCGGATCAGTCTTTACAATGCCATTGACCGCCACCTGGCCCGCGACGAGTTCCCTCACAGCACGGTCGATCCGTCCCTGATCTTCGGTCCAGATCGCAGCCCCCAGACCATATTCCGTATCGTTGGCGAGGCTTAAGGCTTCTTCGAAATCAGCCACAGACGTCACGGCCATGACCGGCCCGAAGGTTTCCTCCCGAAAGGCACACATGTCGGGCGTGACGTCGGCCAGCAGCGTCACGGGGTAGGCGTAACCGTGACCCTTAGGCAATTCACCGCCCAGTAAACAGCGTGCGCCAGATTCGATAGTCGACTTGACCTGACGGTGCAGATTGTCCCGCAAATCTTCACGCGCAATGGGCCCGATCTGGGTATCAGCGTCCAGAGGATCACCCATCTGCAGGCGTGCCAGTCTTTCATGCAGTTTGTCGAGCATGCGCTCATACACCGGTGCCTCCACAAGTATGCGCTTCGCCGCAATGCAGGACTGGCCAGCGTTGATAATGCGTGAGAGGGTGGCGACATCTGCAGCCTTATCCAGATCGGCGTCCGCCATGATGATGCAGGGATCGGAGCCCCCGAGCTCCAGCACGGCCGGCTTGATTTCAGAGCCAGCCACTGCTGCCACCTTCGCTCCGGCAACAGCGGAGCCAGTGAAGGACACGGCAGCTATGGCAGGGTGGCGAATGGCTTGCTCGACCAGACTGGTCTCGATCGGCAGATTGATCATGACGCCGTCAGGGAGGCCCGCCTTCCTGAACACATCGGCGATGGCCTGCGCACAACCTGGCACGTGCGGGTCGTGTTTCATAACGCAGGTATTGCCAGCCATAAGGGCCGGAGCGAGAAATCGAAACGCCAGCCACAACGGCGCGTTCCACGGCAGGATGCCGAGAACGGTGCCTAGAGGCTCGTAGGTGACATAGCTCCTGGCCGCGTCCGACGCCAGCACCTCATCGGCCAGGAAAGCTTCTGCGTGCTCAGCGAAATACTCTGCGCACCAGGCCGATTTTTCGACTTCAGGTCCGCCTTCGCGTACCGGCTTGCCCATTTCGAGGGCCATCAGCCTGGCCAGCTTATCCTTCGCCTCCAGCAACTCGCGAGCCACCGATTGCAGGCATTCCGCCCGTTTCGATAGCGGCTCTCGACTCCAGTCCGCGAAGGCCGTACGGGCCTTCTCGATAGCGTCAGACATGTCTTTCTCATTCAGACTCTGGTGAGTTTCAATGAGCTCGGCAGAATAAGGGTTGCGTGACTGTAGCATTGATACCTCGTCGTCTGATGACTGTTATGTGGCTTCGGCCTTGCTGGCTTTTTCAGGTTTTTCAGCCGACTTGTGCTTGCTGGGGGAGGCAGCCTGAGAAACGGCGTTCGTAGCATCTGTACTGGCCGGGTTTGCTTGCGTCTTTGCCGGCTTGACGCTGAAGTCCAGCGGCATGGTAAAGAATGACTCACAACCTTCGCGGGTGATCTGAATGGTGTCCGATATGCCGCAGGTCTTGTCGCCATCCACGCCCCACATCCAGGGAATGACGTGGAAGGTCATGCCCTCCTGCAGAATGGCTGATTCACCCTGTTTGAGGCTGACGATATAGCCCTCGTCCCAGCTTGGCGGGAAGGCAATACCGATCGAGTAGCCTGATCTCGTGATCAGCCGGGCACCGACATCGTTGTGGGTGATGATGTTCCGGATCAGGTTGTCGGCATCAGACACCGTCATGCCGACCTGGAATTGCTCGTGTACGGCTTCCAATGCGAGCTTCATACGCTCCTGAGCTTTGTACATCGAGCTGCTCAAATCACCGAGAACCACGGTCCGCATCATTGCGGTGTGGTAGCGTCGATAGCAGCCTCCGACCTCCAGGAAGACATGCTCACCCGCCTGCAGCTCACGGCCCTCCCAGGTCGCATGACCGATCATGGTCCTTGGCCCTGAGGTGACGTACGGCATAACCGCCGGCGGCTCGCCACCCGCGCGGAACATGGCCGCACTGATGGCCGCGCCAACCTCGTTTTCAGTCACCCCTGGCTGACAGGCTTCGATACCGGCCTTCATGCCAGCTTCAGTTGCAATGGCAGCCTTGCGCATGACCTCTATTTCAACGGGTGATTTTCGCAGCCGGCTCTGTTCGACGATGCCAAAGCAGTCGAGCAGTTTCGCGCCAGCAAGCGTCGTGTGAACGAAATCCTGCTGATAGGCAGGAAAGAAGTAGCTGTTGCGTTCATAGCCGATCCGTTTGTTGGCAAGCCCATACTCGCGCAGGGCATCGACCAGCATCTGAATGGCGTCGCCGGTATCCGGGTAGGGCCGGGTGCGTTCGACCCAGGTACGGGCAAAGATATTCGACTCTTCCAGGGCTCTGGTAATCATGAAGGGCTCATCTTCGAGCGGCACCACGATGGCCTGAAAGAAGGAATACCCCGTCGTCTGGTAGTCCGTCAGATACATGATGTTTTCAGGGTCTGTGATGACCACAGCGTCGAGCTGTCGCTCGGCAATATGCGAACGTAGTTCGCTGAGCCGTCGCTCGTACTCAGCGAAAGGGAACGTCATATCTTCACGTGGCTTCATGCCGCAGCCTCCAGCACGTCGCCGGCAACGCTGCAGAGGATATCGAGTCCCTGCCGCAGATCCTCATCTGGAATCGTCAGAGGCGGTATCAGCTTCACGACCCGGCCACCTGTGCCGCAGCTGGCTACGAGCAGACCCTGCTGAAAGCAGCGATCCACTATAGTCTTCGCGTGCGCGCCATTACCGACATCGAGGCCGAGGATCATACCTTTGCCGCGCACTTCGACAGCAGAATGCGTCTTTGCCAGAGACGCCAGGGCCTGACTCATGACCTCCGCCTTGCTGGTGACCTCATTCATGAGGCTTGAGTCTTCAAAGTAACTGAGTGCCTCGGCGCCGGCCACAAAGGAGAGGTTCTGGCCGCGGAAGGTGCCGGTATGCTCGCCCGGCGACCAGTGTTGGTCAAATTCAGGCTTGACGAGATTGAGTGCCATCGGCGTCCCCATGCCACCGATCCCCTTGGCCAGGCAGATGATGTCCGGATCGATACCACAGTCGTCGAAGCTGAAGAAGGAGCCGGTGCGGCCACAGCCCACCTGGATGTCGTCCACAATCAGCAGCGCGCCAATTTCACGGGCAAGTGCCTGCAGTGCCTGCAACCACTCCACGCTAGCCACCTTTACGCCACCTTCTGCCTGAATGGTCTCGACAAGAAAGGCTGCCGGGGCGTCGACGCCGCTCGAGGTGTCCAGATAGAGTGCTCGCAGATGTTCCAGGCTCGTCTGGCCGCAACCAAGATTGCAGTCGGCGCAGCGAGTCTTGCAGCCAAAAGGATAGTGACGCACATGCTCTAACGGGACGCCTGCAGCGCCTCTGAAATATTCGTTAGCTGTGCAGGACAGCGCGCCTAGAGTCATACCGTGAAAACCGTGCGTAAAGGCCGCAATTTCTCTGCGTCCTGTGGCCCGCCGCGCCAGCTTGAGTGCAGCTTCAACAGCGTTGGTGCCGGTGGGACCCATGAACTGGAGCTTGTGTGTCATTCCTCGCGGCTCGAGTATCGTCTTGACGAAGCGCTCCATGTAACGACGTTTGGCCGTGGTATGCATGTCCAGGCTGTGGGTGACGCCATTGTTTTGAATATATTCGATGACCGCGGTTTTCATGCGCTCGTTGTTGTGCCCGAAATTCAGTACGCCTGCACCGGCGAAGAAATCGATGTACTCCTTGCCATTCTCATCTGTCTGGCGTGCATTACTGGCCGTGTCAAAGACCACAGGATAGACCCGGCAATACGCTCGGATATCGGATTCACGTTCGTCAAATACGGTCATGGCATTGTCCTCTGAGCTGGGCACTTAAGAAGGGATGGCGTTATTCTGTCGACACCTCCACGCCGACGAGTTGGCTGAAGAGACGGGTGACGAGCGGAATCAGTCGATCGTTGAAGTCGTAGTGCGCACTATGGCAGGGGGCTTGATGGGCTTCGCCGTCATCTGCACCGATGAGTGCAAAGGCGCCCGGGATGTGCTGCAGGTAATAACTGAAATCTTCGGAGGCCATGATTGGCAAGCGGATGTCTGCCAGTCCCTTCGCACCAGATACGCTGCCCCAGAGCGTTCGTGTCCGGGCGGCCTGGTCAGCATGATTGATCGTGGCTTCGTAACGGGGCTGGATATCCACCTCACACTTCACCCCGTAGCTGGCCGCAGTCGCCTGACAGATTTCCGAGATCAACTGATTTACGATTATTCGGGTGGCAAGATCGGGGACACGGATGCTGCCGCCGATCACTGCCTTTTCAGGGGTCACGGTCGGTGCACTTCGTGCATCGATGGAGGTGACACTGACCACGGCTGCCTGCTGCGGGGCGAGTCTTCGACTGCAGATCTGTTGCAGCGACATCACGATGGCACTGGCGGCGAGAACTGGATCCCGGGTCAGCTCTGGCTGGCTGGCGTGGCCGCCACGGCCGGTGACAGTGAGTGTGAAGGTGCCGTTGCCGCACATGACGATACCGTCAGGGCATGCGAGCTGCCCGAAGGGAATGGCGGGCCAGTTGTGCCAGCCGTAGATCTCATCAACGCCGTCGAGCGCACCGTCTTCTATCATTCTGAGTGCCCCGTGGCCGCCTTCCTCCGCCGGCTGGAACAGGAGCGATACAGGTCCCGGAAGCTGGTCTTCATGCAGCTTGAGCCACTCGGCAGTCGCCATCAGCGTGGCGGTATGCCCGTCATGACCACAGGCGTGCATGCAGCCGTCGCGTTGCGAGGCCCACGGTCGGGTGGTTGCTTCCTGGATGGGGAGCGCGTCGATGTCACCGCGTAGCGCTCTATGAGGCGTACCGTCGCTGATTGTTCTGGGCGTGAGCGAAGCGATGGTGCCAGTCGAGGCACAGGCTTTCCAGGGAATTTCTAAACGAGTGAGTTGGCTACGGATACGCTCGGCGGTGTCGAACTCCTGCCAGCCGAGCTCTGGATTCGCGTGCAGGTGCTGGCGCAGTTGCTGCGCACTGGTCATCGTCGCTTGCCATCGGTCCGACATGATACTCCCGTTGACTACGTTCATACCGAATCAGGAGCGATCGATATGGCCGTAAAACATGAGATCTTCCAGACCCATACTAGAGAACTGGGGCCGGCGAAGCAATGCGACTATGACTCCCGACAAGTCAACGCAACTGCGTGCTGAAGGTCGTCGCGCACCTGGCCTCGCCTGCACTGCGTTCAGTCTAAACAGGTCCGATCTTTAGCGCTTCAACCTCACTGTGCCCTCTATCGCTCGTTTCTCCGCGGAATTCTGCAGTTTTTTCAAATGTGAAATTTCGCCCTCCGTCAGCCAGTAGTCCTTCGTAGTCGGCACAGGCCCGCTCGTCACTGGCAGTTTGTCCGATGCTTTACGGTTGGCATTTCTTGGGGCCAACACCAGCCATGTGATAGCGTCATCCACGAAGCCGTTCAGCAGCTGTACCCTCGAGAGAGCTACCATGGCAGGCACGTGTCCTTGATACGCAGCGCTGCTGTACCAATATGTCGCTTCGCGAAAATTGCCCCTCGTCAAACCGTAGCCCTGTTCCGACAATATGCCTTTGTAGTAATAAGCCTGCATGTCCTCAGGGACAGTAGGCCCATCCCGGAGCGCTGCCGCTGTATCATGCTGGCCAGGCTCAACGGCTTCATGGACTTCGATCACCTTGTCTTTTGCGCAGCCTGACAAACCAATAAGCACTGCAATACCAAAGATAAGACTCTTCATCCCTGCAAATCTCCTGGGTAGGTTATCCACACCTTTCGGCCAGGTGTGTCCGTAGCACTGGCTTCAATGACTCCTGACTACGCTGCTACCTAAAACCCAGTCCGGTTTATAAAGCCCACCTCCTTGAATTATATGCATAATATTGGTCTGATGTCGCCCCAGGAAGCCTCGCAGCTTAACGACATATGGGGGGGCGTAATGCGCCTCCGACTATCTTGCTGTAGGAAGCTCGAGGTTCTTGGGGGGCTCTGCGGGACGTTGGTGACTCGGATGATCTTCGAATCAGCCCCGTCTATCAGTTCGCATACAGCAAAATAGAATTCCCACTCATCCGACAGGCCGATCCTGCTGTAATGGGTCCAATCCCGTCGCTGATCTTGCCGAAGAGGCAGTCAAGTCCCGCTTCGTCGTATACCGCCGCGTTGTAGTCGTTGACCTTGACCTGCAGATAGGTGATGTAATTGAAATTACTGCCGCGCCATGGCTCCCAGCAGTTGGCGGGCAGCGTCCTGTTGAAACTCTTCGCATAGACGACCTGGCCGGAGAGTGTTATGGGTGTAGTGCCGCCGGTGACAGTGGTGACCGGTGTTGCGCCCCCGTAATGGTGTGAACAGGTCACCGAGATCGCAGCACCGGGCGATATCGCATAAATTTCAAATGGAATAACACTGTTGGTATTGCCGACGTGTTCGCCATGATGAGGGCTCACGACGCAGGCTTGAAGTGAGATCCCGAGCAGGGCAGTCAAACTGGATTTGAACAATAGCGACTTTAGCGAAACGGGCGTGTACATGGTGTGTTCCTCGTTAGAGCGGATGACACGTTCATGGTCGCGCTATACCTGTGCGAAGTCGGTGAAAATATACAGCCGCGCAATGTGGATAATTACCGCGCGGTCTCGTTGCGCTGCAGTGACTCCCGGAAAGGATGGGTCTATGATGAAGAGTCGCCCGGAATTTCTTACAATAAGATCGAGGCTCATATGACAGGCTCAAGTCTTACTCGACGCCTGCGCAGCACCCGCTGGGCACTGATAATCATGCTCATGCCTCCGCTTAGCCTCTCAGCGGCTGTGCCAGACTCTGAGGAGCCCTTGTCTGATCGTATCGTGGTGGAGCTGCCCGAAAAGAACAGAATCGTCCGAGTCGCTATCGATGATGCGCCCCCTTATCGAATCTTCGATGGCGATGAAGTCTCCGGCATCTATGTCGAAATCTTCGAGGCCATGCTCAAGCAGGTCGACTGGACAGCGGATTATACTGAGGTGCCATTTCCAAGGGCGCTAGAGATGCTGAAAAGTGGAGCCTCTGACGCCATGCTCGGACCCATGCGCCGGCCCGACAGAGAGCTGTACATCGACTACTCAGTACCGGCTTTCCCGGCGGTAGCGAAAATCCTCTTGTACACGCAGCCTGAAAACAGGATTGATCGCTACGAGGACCTGAAGGACAAGCTAATTGGGGTGCAAAGGGGCAGTCGCTACGATCTCCGTTTCGACGTGGATAAGAGCCTTCGAAAGTATGATCACACCCACTACGAATCCTTACTCCTGATGCTGGCGCTTGATCGTCTTGATGTGGTTGTCATTCCCGAAGCGCTGGCCAGTCACTTGATCGGTGAGCTGTCTCTGAAGCTGGAGGTTTCACCCTTTGCCTTTCCCGGAAAAATTTCCTATATCGCCATATCCCGGAAGTCGGAGCTGACCTACTATTTGGAGACGCTTAAGCTAACGCTGCAGCGAATCAAGGACAGCGGTGAATATGACAGGATTCTTTCCCGATATATCCAGCCCGAAATCAGACGAGCGCCCGACGGCAGTGCAGATTACGAGCTGGATCAGCCAAGACGCGGTTCAATGACCGCCCAATGACGGTCCCTTAGGCATTCGCCTCGAAGTACCCGTCCAGCTTCACTACCTTGTTTCAGCCTTTCGTCAGCTGCCGGCAGCCAGTGCAGCCAAATGGCTCTGCACCAGCGCGAGACAGTCCTCCCAGGTCGTGCTGATGGCGTCCTCGACTCTGAACGCGTAGCTACCGTCGTCAAAATCGAAATCATAGAAGCGTAGCAACACTTCGACTTCGCCGCCGGGAATACGCCGGAATGCCGCTTCGAAATAAGCGCCACTCATGAAGTTCTTGTTGCTCACGAAAGCACCATCATCAAACGGCGGCACAACCTGATCGCCAGGTTGTGGCGAATCGATGTTTTCCAGCATAGCGGTGGCTTGAGTGGCGGTGAGTTCTCTCACGGGTGTTGCCATTCTGTCTCCAGTTTGAAACATTTGATTGTCTAGAACAGTTCTACGCTTGGGAAGGCGCGCTTGACCAGCGCGCCAGTAGCATCAGCCAAAAAAGTAAAACGCGATCTTGTTGCCATCCATGTCCCGCACGTATGCACCGTAGAAGCGGTCCTCAATGCGCTGCCCCGGCTCACCTTCATCAGTGGCACCGAGCGAGATCGCCTTATGATATTGAGCGTCAACGGCTTCTTTCGACTCAGCCGCGAACGCCACCATGACACCGTTGCCGGTGGTGCAGGGCTTGCCATCGTAAGGCTCACATACAGCGAGCATTGGCGTTTTACCGCCTTTGCCAATGAAGGCAATCCGGCCCATATCGATCAGTACTTTCGCGCCCAGGTCCGAAAACAAGTCGGTGTAGAACTGCTTGGCCCTGTCCATGTTGCTGACGCCAAGCGTGACATATCCGATCATCATGATTTCCTCTACGTGGTTGAGCCGACAAGCTAGCGCAAGTCTGCGGAAGTGTCACCCGCTAACCGGTGAGTGAGGCGATCCTGCCACCTGCAGACGACGTACCGCTGCTATCGAGCCAAGTGCCACGTACGGAGGTGGTTCATGTCAGATCATCAGCGGACCAATACGATCTTCGAGCCGGCACCATTGGCTGTATTGCTTGGCACCGGCACCTTTCTCGCGGCCTTAATCAGCTATTTTCTGTCAGCCGCTTACGGCCACGTGCCATGGTGTGTCGTGTTCTGGGAGAGCTGTAGCTCCATCAGTGCGGCTGGTAGGAAGCCGCCAGCGTTCTTCACCTTCAAGGCCATGCTACTGCCGCTGGCTGGCGTAATGTTTCTGTACTGGCTACTACTGGAAAGCTGGTTGCGACGCGTTGAAAACCGCGCACCAGGCCTGCTATCCACGCTCAGTGTGCTCGGGCTCATTGCGACCGTCGCGCTTATCCTCTACACCACCATGCTTGGTGCTATCGGTGAGCTGTATCAGCTACAGCGACGCATCGGCATCATACTGTTTTTCGGTTTGACGGCATTTGCCCACCTACTCATGCTGAAGCGTCTGTGGCGCCTCGATTCAAGCCGCAGGCCACCATGGACCCGCGTGCAGATGACCCTTTCAGTGCTGCTACTGGCGGGTGGTGTAGGCAACTCTGTGCTGAAAATGGCAATGGGCGACGATTTTGACCGTTTGGAGGATTCGATAGAGTGGGTCTTCGCGGTGGTCATGGTGAGTCAGTTCACCATCACAGGCCTGGCTTGGCGGGACACCGGATTCCGGCTTTCGGTGACCTGAAGCCTAGTCCGGCCATCTGGGATGCAGGCTGTCGATCACATACGGATGCACATGCCGGCGCCCAGACATGGCGGTATGCGGATGATCGTCTGAAAGGTCATCGTGCCAGTGCTGGAGTTCCGACGGGTCATTAGCTGGCCAGAGTTTGAACGCTGGAACGAGTGCCAGCAAGGCGAGGCCCGCCAGCACCAGCAATGTGATCTGCATCCCGACGACCGATCCAAGCCACCCAGCGAGCGGGTACGCCACTAGCCACCCCGCATGGGACAGAGAAAATTGCGCGGCGAACAGCGCCGGCCGGTCTTCACCATGAGACGACCGGGTCAACAGCCGACCCACTGGCGTCTGCGCTGTCGAAAAACCGACACCCAGCCAGGCCCATACCGGCAGAAGCCAGCCAAGACTGTCGACCGGAAGGGCGAGCACCAGCCCCGAAATCAGGATGCCCGCCCCGGTCAGCATGACCTGACGGTCCTGCCAACGCTTGAGCAGGCGCGGTAAGGCCAGCGCTGCAAGCATCGAGCCGGTACCAAAGGCGGCAAAGGCCATGGCCGTGTGCTGTTCAGTCAGGCCGAACTCGCCCTGGACCAGCACCACCGTATTCACGATGACCATGGCGCCCGGCAGACTCACGACCAGGTTCAGTGCCATGAGCCCACGCAGGCGGGGTGTCGCTGCGAAAATCCTGAACCCCCGCCGTGCCCGATCATAGACGCCCCGGTGTTCTGTCGACTTTTCAGCCACAGGCATGGCGACTGACACCACGAGCAGTGCCGATGCGACGAAGCCGATGACGGTACCGGCGAAAAGCCCTTGCCAGCTCGTTGCCAGGAGGATCAGGGCCGCTAGCGCCGGACTGATGAGATTCTCGAGGTCGTACGCCAGACGGGACAGTGACAGGGCCTTGGTGTAGTCGTCCTCATTCGGCAACGCATCCGGAATCGTGGACTGAAAGGTCGGCGTAAAGGCCGCAGAAGCAGACTGCAGCACAGCAATCAGCACGTATACCTCCCACACTTCAGTGACGAAGGGCAGGGCAAGCGCCGTGGCTGCGCGTACGAGATCCAGCGCCACCAGCATCACGCGACGAGGAATGTTCTCGGCCAGCGCGGAAGCCAGCGGTGCAATTAGCACGTAGGCCACCATCTTTATGGCCATGGCAGTGCCCATCACCTGGCCCGCATCGTCAGCTGCGAGCTCGAAAGCCATAAGGCTCAGCGCCACCGTAGCCAGGCCAGTGCCGAGCAGGGCGACTACCTGCGCGAGAAACAGGTGCCGGTAGGTACGGTGTTTCAGGATATCAAGCATGGCTCACCTTAAGTCATTGAATGAAAGCCGTATTGCGGCAGATCGGCCAAAAGGCCAGCGGTTCCTATCCTCGGGGAGGGATGGTATTCTCCGGCACAACTCAAACTCGATAGCCGGGCCCAAGCCGATAGAGATGATTACGGCCATACACCGAAAAAAGCTGCTTCCGCTGCTCGTCATGCTGCTCGCGTTAGCCGGCGTGTCGCTTTCGGTGATCGGTGAAGCCGCGTCTCACGGACTCGTCGAACTGGCTGATGCACCACTTGATCATGATGACCACTCGCACAGTCACGATGACACTGACGAACCGTCAGATACTCATCTCCATCATGATGCTGGCAATCACACCCACGAATCAGTGTTCCATCTAACCATCCACCTCCTCACCGGGCTCTCATCTTCTGCGCCGCAACATACCCCCTTCGCCGCAGAATCCCCCCGCCGTTTTCGTTATCGTCTTGAACGACCCCCAAAAGCCACTCTGACTGTTTGAAGTGACGCTGCCTCGCGGCTTTCTGAACCAAACTGTTGGAGTTTTTATGTTATCGACTTTGTTCGACGGGTCTCGGCGTGCGCGAAATGCTGCCGGGCGATACCGTCTTGTACTGGCTTTCCTGACGCTAGGCCTGATAGGGATCAGCGCTGAAGTGCTGGCCCACGCTGTGGCCCATGGCGACAAGGGCTATATCCAGGAAATCACTGGAGTAAACCTTGTTGCCTTCACCTATCTGGGGGCCAAGCACATGGTCACCGGCTACGATCATCTCCTGTTCCTGCTGGGTGTGATCTTCTTCCTCTACCGTATGCAACACATCGCCATCTATGTGAGCTTGTTCGCGCTGGGGCATTCCACAACCATGCTGCTGGGGGTGTACTTCAATATCGGCATCAACAGCTACATCATCGATGCCATCATCGGCTTGTCGGTTGTGTACAAGGCGCTGGATAACCTAGGTGCCTATCAGCGCTGGTTTGGCTTTCAGCCCAATACCAAGGCCGCTGTGTTAATCTTCGGGTTCTTCCACGGTTTCGGCCTGTCATCGAAAATCATCGAGTACGACATCTCACCGGACGGGCTGGTGCCTAACCTGCTCGCCTTCAACGTCGGCGTGGAAATCGGTCAGCTCATCGCCTTGGCCATGATCCTTATCGTCATGAGCTTCTGGCGCAAGACCGATGGTTTTTTGCGCCATGCCTACACCGCCAATGTTGCACTGATGAGCGCAGGCTTTTTGCTCATCGGCTATCAGCTCACCGGCTACTTCATCGCTTAATTCTGGAGACCAGACATGTACAACAACGATATGCCTTCTCGCGAAGAGCTGCCCAGCTCTGGAAAACTGATTCGTTCAACGATCATTGCAGCCGTCGTCGCAGCGGTGCTGCTGGTGACCGTGGTCATGCCAGCCGAGTACGCTTTGGATCCGACAGGCCTTGGCCGGATGCTCGGGTTGACGGAGATGGGTGAAATCAAGGCCCAGCTCGATGAAGAGGAGGCGGCTGAGTTGGCTCGGCAAGCTGAGCCGGCGGAATCGGCGGCTGTAGCGGGTTCAGTTGAACCTGCCGCGCCTGTGGCCGAGCCAGCTGAGCCTGTGGCTGAAACTGCCGTTGCGCCTGAGCCTCAGGCCGAGCTGGCCGCCGAAGAGCCGGCACCAGCTGCAAAACCCAAGTGGCGAGACGAGATTCGCGTCGTCCTCACGCCAGGTGAAGGCACAGAATACAAGCTCACGATGGAAGAAGGTGCCGTAGCCCGCTATTCGTGGACAACGGAGGGTGGGCCACTCAACTACGACACCCACGGTGATGGCAGCGGGCAGTCGATCTCCTACGAAAAAGGGCGCGGCGTTGCAGCCGACGAAGGTGAAATAACAGCGGCCTTCACCGGCAATCATGGTTGGTTCTTCCGCAACCGGAACGCTGGTGATGTCACCTTGGTGCTAAGAACTAACGGCGACTATGGCGAGCTGAAGAAGGCAATGTGACAGGGGAGAGCTCAGCCGTTACGCAGTCCAACGGCTGAGCGCCTGATTATTTTGCCTATGAGCCGAATGTTCTCGATATTCGGCTCAAATGATGAGCCGAATAGAAAAGCTACTCGATTCACTGGGAGAGCAATCTTGCGAACCTGGTGGACCTAAACTTTAAACTTCGCAAGCTGTCCATTGAGGCCTTCCGCCAGTCTCGCCAGTTCAGAACTAGAGCTGGAGATTTGTTCAGTAGAACTGGCAGTTTGTTCACCTTCCTCGCGGATCTCCAGAAGATTTTTGTTGATGTCTTCGGCGACGAGAGTCTGCTCTTCGGCAGCGGTAGCGATCTGGCTGTTGTACTGACGAATCTCCTCCACGGAAGATACCACCGCCTTTATCGTAGCGCGGGTGGCTTCGGCGCTTTCCAGCGTCTGGCCGGCGAGACTGGTACTTTGCTCCATCTTGAGATTGGAAGCTTCAGCGCTGGTAACCAGGATATTGATCAGATTTTCAATTTCTTCAGCCGAGGTCTGAGTCCGAAGTGCAAGAGAGCGGACTTCATCTGCTACCACTGCAAAGCCTCGGCCATGTTCACCGGCGCGTGCGGCTTCGATAGCGGCATTGAGCGCCAGCAGATTTGTCTGCGCAGCAACTGACTTGATCACCTCCAGAATCGAACCGATGTTCTTGGTGTCGGCATGCAGGGTGCGCAGCTGGTTCATGACCTCGTCCACCTGTTTCTTGAGGTCGGTAACGTAGCTCAGGGTCTCACGTACTGCCTTGTCGCCCTGCGATGCCGTAGTCGTGGCGCTATTGGCAGATACGAAGGCGGATTCTGCGTTACGAGCAATGTCGCTGACAGTGGCTACCATCTGATTCATTGCTGTAGCCACCTGATCCGTTTTGTCACGCTGATTGGCCACCGCAGCGCTGGTATCTGTTGTTACCGCAGAGAGTTCTTCGGACGATGCGGCCAGGCTGTTCGCGCCGGTTCCAATTTCCCCGACCAGCCCACGTAGGTTGTGGACCATGGTGTCGAACGCACTGAAGAGTCTACCGAACTCGTCACCGCGGTCATTCTGGATGGTGATAGCCAGATTTCCGGCAGCAACCTTGCCCGCAATATCTACTGCTGCCTGGATAGGCCTCGTAACATTTCGAGTGAGCAACCAGCCCAACAAAATAGCAAGCGCCACGGCAGTTACTGCAGCAATGGTAATAGTGTTGACAGCGCGCCCGTAGTCCCGCTCCATTCGCTTAATCTGAATATTCTGCAATTCGGCAGCAGTCTCAACTGCAATCCGGCCATGCTCCACCAGCTCATTTACAAGTGTCTCGCGAGTGGCGGACGACTCGTTCTCGCTGGCGCCGTAACGGGGCAGTAGTTTCTGATAAGCCACTACGCTGTCATTGATCACCGTCAGACGTTGCTGGTCCTCCGGAACGACGAGAACCTTTCTCAAGGAGGCCACTCGCAACAGCGCCTTTTCTGTCATTTTGAGAGCCTCATCCAGGTAACGCTGCTCTCCGCGAATGGTGAAGTTCTTCTCTTCGATACGGGCATCCAGAAGCCGCGCCTCTACGGCGCTGGCGTCCGCAACTATCAGGGATCGGTCGGCATACCCTTTCAGAGCAAAAGCGGCAGTCACTGCAATGACAATGGCAAGAACGACTACAGCGATAAAACCGCCAGCTAATTTCAGGCCCACCGAAACGCGATTGAAAAAGTGAGAGGGTGCCATAGTCGTTCTCGTGCTCTGAAGGGGAGGGGATCTGCAGGAGTATAGCTAAAGTTACCGATACTGGCGGTGGACCACCCACCGCCGCTCACTCACCAATCCCCATAAACGGCATCGTCGATAAATAGAGTACGCCGCCGATCACGCCCAAATAAACAATGACCCGCACTGGTGACTCAAGCAGATTGGCCCACCAGCTCCTGGGTGGCGGATCAGCCTGGGCCCGTTCATAGCGCTCGTGCTGATAGGCATCAATCAAGGCTCTCGCCTCGGCTAGCTGACTTCCATCCGGCAGCCATAATGCCGGTACCGAGAGATTCCAGCGTCCGGCCTCTGTCTCATAAAACTCGATACCGGCTTCTTTCAGCAGCTCACGAACGTCGTCAGCTTCGTCGTCAGGTACGCCGCGCAAGTGAAATAGCAGCTCCCGCATAGGCACCTCATCAGGAATTGAATGGTCAGCGTGCCATCTTAATCAATACCGGTCATAAAAGTACGCCAGACGTTCTTTCATTCCGAAATATTCGTAAATGCGGGGTGGGTATTCGCCGGGTTTGAGGATGCCTTCGATGGACAGATCGTTGTAAAGCTGCAGATCGAGCAGCAAGGCATCCTTGCTGGGAATATCGGGATTGTACAGCAGCACGGTAGGCTTCAGGAGCGCTCCAGGTACGATAGCCACGACTAGCCCCACACTGTCGTCGTTGAGCTGCACGATGGTTCCAGGCGGGTATACGCCCATGGTGTAGATGAACCGTTCGACCAGCGTATTATCGAGGCGGTTTCGATATCTGGCATACAGGATTGCGAGTGCGGCTTTAGGCGAAAGCGCTTTGGAGAAATCAGATGGATTACACAGGTCGTCGTACAGATTGGCGATAGCCACGATGCGACCTGCCAGACCGATATCGTCGTCCTTGAGTCTGCCAGGAAAACCGGTCCCATCAAGCATTTCATGGTGCTGTTCTATCGCAGCTACAGTCACCTTCGGTAGCAGTTTTATTCGCT
Organism: Allohahella sp. A8; assembly: GCF_047946665.1. Classification (GTDB taxonomy): domain Bacteria; phylum Pseudomonadota; class Gammaproteobacteria; order Pseudomonadales; family Oleiphilaceae; genus Allohahella. The sequence goes on along the minus strand of NZ_CP172312.1, from coordinate 2,953,040 downwards.
GTGCCAGCCGAGAGCCCAGCAAAGGATGAGACTCGAGAATCTTCTCCTCGCTAGGTGTCAACTTGCCTCTTTTGTGAAGGATGTGACCCGGCACATCCACTTTGCCGATGTCATGAAGCAGGGCGCCGAGCCCCAGTTGTCTTAATTCTTCCGGCTGCATATGCACGGCGCGACCTAATGACAGCGCGAGCACAGTAACGTTCAACGCATGGTTATACAGGCTGAAGTTCGCATCCGACAGATTGATGAGATTCATCACAAGCGTGCCTTCTTCCTGAAAGCCTCCGATCATGCTGTCGATAACCTCGTCGGCATCTCGAATGGCGTTCGCTGGGGCGCTGTTCACGTCCTGGGTGAAGGTCTTTACCCGCTTTACAGCTTCTTTATAACGCTCTGCCAATTCGCTTCGACGATTTCGAAACTGTTCAGCCTGCTCGATGCGATGTTTCTTTTTCGCCCACATCGTGGAGCTCGTTTCAGATTTGGCTGCTTTAGGCCTGCTTTCCGGAGCGGCGGCTTTGGGCTCAGCGCTACTGCGTTCAGGGATGACCTTTACCACTGAGAAGCCGAGACTCTGGATAATATGAATCTCATCAAGCGTCTTAATCTTGAAGCGTCGGAACAGGAATGGGTGCTGACTCCAGGCGACCTCAAGATCGACGTACAGGCCAACGACCAACTGTTCGACAGGAAGGCTAATGTAGTGTTCCGCGGACTTTTTCATGACCGACTTCGGGGTGGATCGTGGAGGAATTTATTAAACTATAGAGGACTCCATCGGTATTGCGAATGTGCAGTCGTCTGCTGATTCCGGGGTTCGAAGTGATGACAGACGTGTCACAGGCGATAAGAGGCTGACTTTTTCATTTCGAATCACCTGAAACCTAATTTGATGAATTCCGTAGCTCCCGTCAGATCAGTCTGAACTGTCAGAGAGCATCTCCGGTCAGTTTCAGTGCTGCTGGCCCGTGTATTGCGGGCAGTACTGTTGGGTATTTTCCCTCAAGAACGCTACGGAGTTTGAGCATGAAGAATCTATGTGTACGAATTGTCCTTTCAACAGGTCTGGCAGCTGCAGGCACCTTCGCATCCGCCAATGATACGAACATGGCCGTGACCGGTTCTGACCAGGACATGTCTGGCGGAACCGTAACGGCCGATACCGTGATGGCTGCGCAAAACGGTTGGCTGGTCGTCCATCGCACCGATAAAGCCATGAAGCCGGGCCCTGTGGTCGCCTATGCACCTTTGAAGCAAGGCGAAAACACTGATGTCAGTGCGATACTGACTGAGCCCGTGAAAGCCGGCGAAATGCTGATGTTGATGCTGCACGCTGAAGAAGGCGGCATGAAGACAGGCATCTTCGAATATACCCTAGGGGCGAAGGAAGACGGACCGGTGAAGGTGGACGGCAAGCTTATCATGGCGGTCGTGACGGCCAAATAAGGGCACCGCCAGCGCTGATGCAGGGTTCTTGACATTGTTTTTAGAGAAAAAAGACTATGACATTTGGTCTATGTCTAGGTAGAGTAGGCGCTGTCGATTATTTTTGATTTCTGTCACAGGTCCTCAGCTATCATCGACGTTTCCTTTTGGGCGATTCTATCGCCCTTCTTTGTTTCTGGCGCAGCTCTGCGCTCGCTCTGAGCCTGTTTGATCTCACCTTTCGTATTGCACTCCACTACCGGCATCGCAGCCTCTGCATGGAGAACGTCATCATGAACTTTGGCATCCTGTTGTTCGACGGCGTGGAGGAGCTCGACTTCGTTGGCCCTTGGGAAATGCTCACAATGTGGAGCAAAGTCGCGGGCGGGCCTGAACATTGCCTGACGGTCAGCGAGGCATCTACATCAGTCACCTGCGCGAAAGGCCTTTCAGTACATGCCCATTTCACCTTCGATAACTGTCCTTCGCTAGATTATCTGCTGGTGCCAGGCGGGCAGGGGACTCGGCGGGAAGTAACTAACCAAGCACTGCTCGATTTCGTTATGCGACAAGCCGGCCACTGCAGGGCGATACTTTCTGTGTGTACAGGCTCGTTCATCCTTCACGCTGCAGGTTTACTGGAGGGGCGAAAAGCGACCACCCACTGGGCTTCGCTTGATCGACTGCGGCAATTGGGTGATGTGGACGTCGTTGAAGCGAGGTACGTTCGTGACGGTGCGATCTGGAGTGCCGCAGGCGTATCAGCCGGGATGGACCTGATGCTCGCCTTCATCGCATACACAGCTGGCGAGGCGGCTGCGGGGCAGGTACAGTGTCAGTCGGAATACTATCCTTCGGACATGCGGTATGGGTTGTTCCACAAGGATGAACAGGCACCAGAATACCTCCGGGATCCGAAATGGAAAACTACGTCCTCTTCTTGATGATCGCCACGCTGACTGTGTTCAGTCCTGGCCCGGGCGTGCTGCTTACACTTAGCAATTCGATCCGGCATGGTGCTTCGGGCGCCACTGCGGGAATATTTGGTATAGCCTCAGCCACGTTTGTGGTCGCCGCCATTTCGGCCAGTAGTCTAGGCGTATTACTTGCTACCTCCACCGTGGCTTTCACTATCCTCAAACTGATCGGCGCTGCGTACCTGGTCTACCTGGGGCTGAAACTCTGGCTGTCTCCTGTGGTTAGCTTGGCTCAACCTGAGCCTTCATCGCGACATTGGGGGCGACAGTTTTTTGAAGGCTTCGCCCTCCAGCTCACAAATCCTAAAGCCGTCTTTTTCTTTATGGCTGTCTTTCCGCAGTTTGTCGATTTATCCTCGGCTTTCCTTGGTCAGTTCGCACTGCTCGTGACCACCTACAGCGCGCTAGTGGTTGCAATTCACCTGATTTACGCGCGCTCAGCGGGGCTGGCGAAGGCCTGGATCGGTACCCGAAAAGGCGGCCGGGTCGTCAACCGGGTAGGTGGTGGCGCGTTCATCTGCTTCGGAGCTGGGCTGGCAGTGGCGAGCAAATAATTAACACGCTTCTTGGGGATGGTATGATTGCCCTAATCCCCTTTGCTCTGCTTCGATCGCTCCACTCGCTTCCTGGCCACTGTCTTGTGCTGCTGCCATCGAGCAGCCGGCAGTTGCGTGTCTTTGCCCTTGGCACGGGTGTCGGCGTAGTAGGGGACATCCGCCCAGCCTACTTCAACGATGACTTCGTCAGCCTCGTTGAGCCAATGCGTCTCGAAGGCCAACTTTCCGGGAGGACCAGAACGCGACAGTCTCACGACTTTTTCCGGGACCCGGAGGGTAATTTCTGCTTCGCTGTCGGGGTCTATGTACTTGAACTCCGGCAGCTTAGCCATCGCACCAGGAATGACCTCGCGACCGTCGTCAGATAGAGACAAGGTTAGGGTTCTGGCGGCGGCATCGTAGCGTGTAGCACGCACGTCACTGATATAATGCAGTGCACGTTCTGCAGTATTCTTCAGGCGCACAACACAACATACATCCGCCTCCACCGACTCCACGCTTCGTACATCTGCCTTCAGAGCATCAGCTTGCTTGTTTTTAGCCATCACACACCTCCCAGTGGTGCAGGGGATCCGAACACCTTATCAATTGCAGTAATACTGTTGAAACGCGCCTGTAGTCTCTCATGCAGCCTGCGCTTACTGGCCTCTGTCTGTAGTAGCGCGCTGTGGCAGAACTCCAGTTCCTTGAGCAATTCATCCGCGGGCAGTGATGCCCACACACTCGTGAGAGGCAGTTCAGGTAGCCACTGCTCAAGCAAGCGTTCGAACAAGCTGCCCACACGCTCTGGCAGATCTTCTACATCCCGATTGTCAGTTACCGCCTCCAACAGCGTCGCATAGATGCGTACCGGCGCCACCAGCGTCCATTGGATGGTCTCACTCGGCCACGCTCGCTGCTGAAGTAGTTCGAGCAGTGCCTTAGGTACATCGTCGCCCTGCCGCGTGCCGTGTTGCCAATAAGTGGCTGTGCGCTGCAAAGCGCTCAGTTGCGCTCGAGCCTCACGGTGACCCGGATGTTGATCGATGAAGGCCTGACCCAGCGCCCGTGCATCCATCGGCTGTTTCGCCCGAAGTATCATTAACTTCCAGAAGTCCAGCAACGGTGTGATGTAGCCGGTCAACAGCTGCTCGGAAATCTTCGGCTGGCCTGCTATGAGCGTACAAACCTGGGGTGAGAAGCTGTAATAGTCTCGAAAGAACTGCTCGAAGAAGCTGAAACCGACCTCGGTCTTGCGGACGAAATGGTCTCGAATATGACGCAGGTACTGTACCTGCACTGAGTTGAGGGATCTGGATGCTAGCGTCGCGATGATGCAGCACCCACTGCTGCAGCCTACCTGGCCACAGTGGATATTGGGATCCCGCAGTTCAGCTGCTTCACCCAATCGATTTGCGATATCACTTCGCAGGACATTCTCATCCACAATCGCCGCATTTTCCTCCGGTGACGCAGGATTGCATTGTGCAGTAAGTGCGAGCAGGTTGTTGTTGACGATGCGGAAAGCATGAGAGAACTCATGAAACAGCACCACTGGATTGGATATGGAAAGGTCGATAGTACCGCCCGTGCCATCCCTTGCCACACAGATATTCTGTTGAGTGTCATAGATAACCAGACAATCGTTAGTGGTGTTCAGTGATGCCCCAGGCAGACCACTTCCGGCTGGAGGCAAGGCCGTACCATTGTTCGCGAACGAGGTGCCATCATCGAGCACGAATCCTGACAATCCGGCGATGATGACGATATCCACGTTCTGCGCTCCACCGCCATAATCCGGTGAAAAGTTGGTGTTGACGAGTGTGTCCAGCCGGTCCTGGGGCGCGCCAGCGACCGTCTGGTTGTAAGTGACCTGCTGCATACCGCCAGCAGGATCGTTCAGTCCGATGCCATCGTCATTGGCAATGATGCCCAGATCCACGAATGCTGCCAGTGGGTCCAGATCATCTGAGCCAATGCCGGATGCGCTGTCCAATATGAACATGGCCATGACTCAACCCTCCGGTTTAGGATCGACAGGGGAAGGAAGAGGACGCCAGTCCAGGCCCTCAGGCTGCCGCGGGTCAAATCCAGGGCGACCGCATGGTTCGGGACATTTTTCTTCGGGTTGGCGCTCTGGTGGACAGCACTTCTCAAGCCGCTGCTTCAGTTCCAGTTCGCGATCATAATCACCTGCCTCGCAGCAGTGGACCCGTGTCATGATGCCCTCGATCTTCAGCGTCGAAGTCAGTGTCTGCTGGTCGAGCCGTAGCTGATGTGCGAGTTTTCGTTTAATGTCGCAAAGCAGCTGATTGTTGTTTACAAGCTCACAGATGATCGTATCGTTCTGCTTACGATGATGATCGAGCAGGTGGATACTCACGATCTGTAGCTGTATCAACGCAAATATGCCCTGCGACAGATTGGCGAATCCATGATCCAATGTCTGGTCTATTTGCGTGAGCCTGTTGTTGACCTGCTGCAGTTCACTACGGATGTCCTTGGCAACATCATGTGTGTCCGCCGTATTCTGGGCTGTGTTTTCGGTGTGGGTGTTAATCTGGTCAAGCCGCGCATTGATCTGGTCGGCGACGTCCTGAATTGATGGCATATCGTAGTCCTCCGCGAATCGAAAAGCTGGGACGACTCGGTTCTGGCGTCGGCTATTCGGTAACCTGGCCAGCTGAGTATCCCTGCTAACCAGACTAACCAGGCCGTGCAAAACAAACTGCGAAAAATGCTGATGAAAAGCTGCGAAAAATTACCGGTTCCCGCATGGGCCGTCGAAGCGGGCAGTGCAGGTAGACCTCGCTGCAAAGCTGCCGGTATATAAGGGAGAGCGCTCCCGGCTCAGCTGCTTTAGACAAAATTAGACTAAGACATATGGACTAGGCCGGCGTAGAGTAGGTGTATCGGTCATTTGTGACTTCGCTCACAAATCCGTATTTTCATGCGGCTCTCCAGATTTGGGCGATTTATCGCCCTTCTTTTTTACGTAATCCCGTCTTACAGACACATCTGCGGTCAATCCTGATACTGCTCTCAATGGCTCCGAACCCGGGTCCAATTCAGCAGTAGTCATGGGGGCAGGCACGTGAAAACATCTATGAGGGTGCATTTTTCGGCGTTGGTCGTTAGGCAGATAGTAAGCGCAATGTGCGTCATCACTGCACTCGCCGGCTGCGGCGGCAAGAGTTCGGACCAGACAAAGCCTTCACGCTTCGACGCACCAAGAGAGCCTGTGAATCTGGGCGGTGAAGGCGATGTGTTCCAGCCCAACCGGGTGCTCGAAATTGCTGTGTCGATGGATGCAGAAGAATTCGAAGCACTGAAAGCAGAAGGGCGGTCGCTGGCCAGCACCGCTCGCGAATGTCTGACGGATTACGAATACACAGAATACACCGCCAGCGTCACGATAGATGGCGAGCGTATGGAAGAGGTTGTTGTTCGGAAAAAGGGCTATATGGGTTCGCTTAGCCCCAGTCGTCCCTCACTGAAGCTTGATTTCAACAAAAAGTGGGATGGCAGAACCTACCAGAGCCAGACCGGGCTCACGCTCAATAATAACCGTCAGGATCCATCCAACGCCCGACAATGTATGGCCTTCGATATCTTCCGTAAGGCTGGCGTTGCAGCACCCCGCTGTAACTATGCCCGCGTTAGTGTGAATGGCCAGCTACTCGGGATCTTTACCAATGTCGAGCCCATCAAGAAGCCTTTCCTCGAAGCCGCCTTTGGCGATGATGAGGGCAATCTCTACGAAGCGCAGACCGCAGATTTCGGCCAGTGGCTAAGCCGGCGCTTCGAGAAAAAGACGAACGAAAAGGCGAATGATCGCAGCGATCTGCAGGCTGTGAGCGATGCCTTGGCCTTGCCGGACGATCAGCTGATGAACGTGTTGCCGCAGCTGGTGAATATCGATCAGTTCATCCGCTTCTGGGCCATCGAGACCCTGCTCGGTGCCTGGGATTCCGCTTCAGGCAACGCCAATAACTTTCATATTTATCGGAATCCTGCCGACGGTCTGTTCCATTTCATTCCCTGGGGCGCCGACACCGCCTTTCGCGGTGAGCACCCTCTCAAGCCCGGAACCGGCGTGTTGTATCGGAACTTTTCGCTGGCCAAACGGCTCTTCGATATACCAGATTATCGCGCACGTTACGAAGCAGAGCTCAACCAGCTCTTGGCTGCCCAGTGGAAGGAAGAAGAGCTGCTGCAGTCGCTTGAGAACATTCGTCAACTGACGGGTACTTCTGAACCTGCAGTCTCCAGTTTGAAGAGCTTCATCACTGGCTTGTCATCGGGCAGCACAGCGAGGCCGTCGCGTAGAGTGGCTATTGAGCAGGCCCTCGCAGATGTTCACTCGGCTGCTGCCTTTCCTATCGAAAATGTGGCCCCAGACTGCTCCGAACCTTTCACTACCGCGCTTACCGGTAGTGTCTCGGCATCGGGTGGTGTTGATCAGGGCGCTTTCAGTTTCATGCGACCAGATGGCCGAAAGGTGAATGCGAGCCTGACCTTTGCGGCCTTCGAGGTAGACAGTCTGTTGCATTCGGTAGACACCGAAACTTCACCTGAGGTCGTGAGTCTACTGATGATCGGCGTGGATGCAGCGGAGGGCTTCAAACCGTACGTGCTGCAGGTGTTCATCGAGGCCTCAGACTATGTACCTGGTACGCATCAGCTTCATGGCTTTGCGACCACTGCCCTGTTATTCGAAGTTGACATGAGCCTGCCGGGTCAGGTCCGGACCCTCGCACTGGCTTCAGGTGGCAGTTTCACCCTGACCCGCGTGGGTACTGGAGCTAAGGCCGGCGATGTAGAACTTTCGTTCAACGCCAGTCTCGAATATGGACCTGATGCACTGTGAACATGGCCATCATCTCTGGAACCCTGAATGGCTTCTGCGGGCATTCGTTGAGTGAGCAGGGCAGGGTAGTCCTGATGGACCGGGTCGATATCAAGTTCCTGGTTCCGTTGGCGCTGCTCGAGAGCTGCCTGACCGGGCTTCGACAAGAGTTGACGACATTGGACTTGGACGGGCGACGCACGTTCGACTACGACACCCTGTATTTCGACACGCCTGAACGGCGCCTGTTCCTGGATCACCACAACGGCAAGCTCAATCGGTTCAAGGTCCGGCTCAGGCACTACCGTCAGAGCCGGATCACGTTTCTGGAAATAAAGCAGAAAACCAACCGGCTGCGGACCGTCAAGGCGCGTACGCTGCTGTCAGCCGAAGCCTCACCCGCCAGCACCATCGCAACATTTCTGAAGGGGCAACCAGCTTTGCCGGCCGCACGGATGCAGCCGGCTCTTTTTGTTCAATATCAAAGAGCGACGCTTATCAATCCCGCTGGCAGTGAACGAATCACGGTCGATACCGGCCTGGCCTTCCATTCGCCTGATCGGCGCCGATCGGTTGCGCTGCCGGGACTTGCCATAGTGGAAATCAAATCCGATCGTCAAGCGGCTCACTCGCCCATGCACGAGCGTTTACTCGAAATGGGCTGTCGCGCCGTACCGTTCAGCAAATACTGCGTTGGCAGTAGCCTGCTATTTGGCACTGAGCTCAAGACGAATCAATTCAAACCTGTTTTGAGGGCCATTCATGGACTCTGCAATTGATCATCATTTTCTGACGCGACTCATCATCAACACGCTCTCCGTTTTCGTTCTGATCCGCTGCTACTACACCGTGTCCCGTCATCGGGACAACGCCGCCTCGTTTACCCTTTTCGGGGTCGGCGTTTTCCTGGTGACCGCTCTACTGCATTCGGCTTCCGTGAGCATGGGCTTCGCCTTCGGCTTGTTTGCTGTGTTCTCGATGCTCCGCTACCGCACCGAGGCGCTGGGCATCAAGGAGATGACCTATCTGTTTCTGGTGATCGCAATGGCGCTGCTTGCGGCGGTCGGATCGATGCAGCATATCGAATTGATCGGTCTGAACCTGTTGATGATACTCCTCGCAGTGTTGCTGGAAACACGGCTGCTACTGCCTCGGCACGGTGAAAAGGATGTTGAATACGAGAAGATCGAGAATGTGCATGTGCAACAGCAGGCTGCGCTGATTGACGATTTGCGGCAGCGAACTGGTCTGGATGTGTTTCGTGTCGACGTGCTTTCTATCAGCTATCTACGTGATACCGCCATGCTCCGTATGCATTATCGGCTGGCCTCGAAACATGACCGTTGAGCTGGTGCAGGCAGGATTACTTGGCAGCGCACCGCTGGCGCTTTCACTCGCTTTGATGGTCGCAGCACAGCCAGTCGCTGCGACGCCTCAATTTGACTTCAGCGGGTATGTGGCGGCAGGGATTGATCACTTCGACGGGTTCTACAGCCGCGATAGTGATCCAAGGACGACGCGAGTGGTGCTGCGCAGTGCGAAGCTCGAACTCGAGGCAAAGTGGGGCACCGGCTGGGCGGCAGAGATTGACGGTAACTATGAGGTCAGACGCGGCGAAGAAGAAGCCGATATTGGCGATGCTTACCTGCAATATCGAGGTGTGGGGCGGTTCACGACCAGGCTTGGGCGCTTCAAGGAACCTTTTGGTCTGGAACGACTGGCCAGCTATGGCAGCGTAGCGACCAGTGAGCGTTCGCTGGCGACGTCGGCTTTTGCGCCTGGTCGCTCCGAGGGCTTGCTGGTGGGCCAGTACCGCAAACGTTGGACATGGGCCTTGGGGCTCTTCACCAGGAAACCCGAAGGTGAATCGACTCGTGCGGTCACTGGTCGATTAACGATGGCGCCAATGCGTGGCGAGCAAAGGGTGCTGCATCTGGGGCTGGCTGCTTCGTGGCGTGATCTCGCCGATGCGCAGTTCCAGGTCAGGGAGCGGGGCGAAGTATTCAGCGCCGAGACTATCATTCGCAGCGTGCGTATGGAGGCCAGCGATAGCATCTTGCTGGGGATCGAAGCGGCGTGGATCTCGGGGCGCCTGTCCCTCACTTCAGAGGCTATTGCAGAGGACGTGACCCGGTCGAACGGCGAGCATTGGCGCTTCAATGGAGCCTATGTTCAGGCTGCATTTTTTGTGACCGACGACCATCGTGGCTATAGCCGCGGAGAGCTTGATCGCGTGAAGCCCGCGGCCGGATTCGGTGCTGTGGAAGTGGTGGCCCGCTACAGTGCTGTAGATCTTCGCGACAAGGGACTCGGCGCAGAGGCTTCGGTCGGCTTGTTGGGCTTGAATTACTACCTGGGGGAGCATGTCCAGCTTAGGCTCAACTGGTTGCTGCCACAAATCAGTGGTTCAACGCTAACGCCTGAAGAAAGTGGCGAAGCATTCACGCTGCGAACGCTGTTTCTGTTCTAGTCGATGCCTATCGCGTATTCAGTGGCAGGAAGAGGGTGATCTCCGTCCAAGCCCCTGGTTCACTCCGAATGTCCATTCGACCACGATGATGGCGCATGATGGTCTGACAGATGCTGAGGCCAAGTCCCAGGTTTTCCGGCGCATCACTGGTGGAGTAGAACGGGTCCGTCAGCCGCTTGATGTCGGCCGGGGGGATGCCACGGCCGTTGTCTCTAATCGATATTGCCAGGCAGTCGCCCTTGTGAAAGGTACTGATTTCGATGCGCCCCTGCACTTGACGCTGGTTCTGTCTGACGGCAGAGGCGGCATTCATAAGCAGATTCACGAACACCTGCATCAGCGCCGAGGGATGACAGGCGATAGACGTTCCGACCGGTATCATTACTTTGACATCGATATCGCGGAGCTGCGACTGGCAAAAGCGTAGCGCAGTTTCTGTCAGCGGCCGCAGCTCAGTCTGTTCCAGGTGATTTTCCTGCGCAGGGCGTGAGAAATCGATCAGGTCAGACACGATATCGGCAATGCGCTTCTGGTGCAGTGAGGCATCTCCCAAAGCCTCGGTCACCGCTGGGTCTGTACTGACGGCGGTCGCAAAGTCGACTGCCTGGCTGGCGCAGTTGAGCGGGTTCATGATCTCGTGCAACAGACCCTTTGCCATCAGGCTCAAGGCCTGATGCTTCTGCTCCTGGGCCAGGCGGTCTTCAGTGAGCTGCAGCGTTTGAAGGGTTCTCGAAAGCATCCGGTTGCGATCCTTGAGCAGGAATTGCAGCGCGAGCATGTCGCGTAGAAACCGGCGAAAGAAGAAGGCCGACAGTGGCGCGCCTACGATGCACATGAGTACCAGCCAATTGAACAGAATCCCGAATAGCGTCGAACTGAGTTCAGCTTCGGGGACAGCCAGTGTCGTGGAGACCGTCAACATGCAAAGGTTGATCAGCAATATGATGAAGGTGTGCTTCATCGATAAGGTAATGATGCCAACGGTGCTGATGAAGAAATACAGCCCAACGATTGGTGCCAGCGCCGCGCCGGACTTGATGTAAGACAGATAGCCGAAAACGGCTATGTGAAGGAACACCAGGTAGACAATCAAAGGAGAAGCACGCCGCACAGGTTTCAGGCTATGAGCGCCTAACAGCGCGACCAGTACGCCTGTGTAGAACAGGTGCATGGCTGTCACAGCCGGTGCTGCTGGATCCAGCCAGATTGCCAGCAGGAATAGCAGTGTGCCAACTATCGTCAGCAGCAGCGAAACATCAGCAAACAGGGGGAGAATTCGAAAGCGCGTCTGAAAACTGTAGAAGCGTTCGAAGCGGTGCTGGCGGTCTGCGGACAACTGGCGGATCTGCGCCATCCCTGACAGAAGACTCATGGTACGGCTCCGTTGTGGTAGCGCTTCATGAAAAGAATCAGTTCGGGCATGCGCTCGAAGCCCAGCTTTGCAAATATGCGGTCCTTGTAGGAGTGGACAGTCTTGCAGGATACGCCAAGCTGGTCGGCAATCTCTTTGATGCAGACGCGACTGGCTATGAGCTGGGCTACTTCACGCTCACGACCTGACAGCGCATCGAAAGCTCTGGCCGCACCTGACTCTTCGGAGTCCGTTCGCTGCCAACTGCCAACATAGACCTGGCCATTACGAATGTAATAGAGCGTCTTGAGCAGGTCCTGCATCGCCTGCTGTTTGGATACTACCGCCTTGATGCCGGCGTCGAGATAGATCGCCAGGCGGCCTGGACTAACCTGAGTCTCGGCTATCAGCAGGATGGACAGGGTAGGGCTCAGATTGAGCGCATGTTCAGCGATAGTCAGACCATCGTTGTCGCGCAGGTTTTCTTCGATGACCAGCACCCCGGGTGCGGCCGCAGCCAGTCGCTGCAGCGTGTCAGCGCCGGAGTCCGACTCACCAACCAGGTCAATATCGTCCTGAAGCAGCAGGTGAAACAGCAGACTATCTCTGAACAGGCGCTGGCCGAGGGTCAGATACAGGCGCAGCTTACGCGCCGCCACAGCCATTACAGGAACGCCCCGGCAGCTGGCAAGCGAAGCGTCAAAGCGAATACCTGCTTTCCACCCGCGATTTCTAGCTCGCAGTCAAGACGCGCGCATAGCACGTGCAGCAACAGAAAGGCGACCTGTTGTTCCAACAGCGGGCGGGACATTCGGGATAGCGGAGCAAGTAAATGCGTGTACATGTGCAAGTCTACAGAGAGCACAGCCACATTCGGGTCGGGCCGGGTAATGGCCAGATCGTGCCAGCTCAGACCTGAGGCGATGAGCAGCGTTGTCAGCGCCCGAGCCAGGGCGGCTATGAGGGTCTGCGGCTCACCTGATTCGTCAGCCGTATCTGCCAGTGCCTGCATTTCATATTGAAGCGGCTGAAAACCGTGGCCCAAGGTTCCAGGCATCCGTTTCATCTGCGCCAGGCGATGATGGACGAGATCACTGAACTGATCTGTCAGCGTATGCTCCAGGTCGGTCTCCATGCTAGCCCGGAGATGTGCGGCACTGGCAGGCAGGGCCTGAATCGCTTGCAGTGATTTCAGGTAGCAGTTCATCACCGGTCGACCAGCGGCTTCATCTACAGCCGCCTCAATCGTCATAAGCCGTTTTAGCCGATGGTGGTAGATTGACCTGAACTGTTCGTCGAGACGAGCCCTGTCCTTGTCCCGCTCGTTAACAAGCTCGTTGTGACGGACCAGCGCCTCACGGAAAAGCGGTAGGCAATCAGCCGCCCGCCACGGTTTCTTCTGGTAGCGAAAGATTTCGCCCTCATTAATGGCATCAATGGCCACGGCCACTTCACCGTAAGCGGAGGTGAGAATGCGTACGGTACATGGGTGAGACTGCCTCAGCGTGTCGAGCAGCTCCTTGCCGAGCATCCCGGGCATTCGCTGATCTGTCATGATCACGGCAATGCGGCTCCCTTGCTCACGCATCAGGGTAAGCGCCGCCTCAGCGTGCTCAGCGCACAGGACCTGAAAATCGTTCTGCATGAGTTCGAGCTGGCGAGCCAGGTATTTGGTGGCTGCCGGCTCATCATCCACGACCAGTACAGCGGGCATCGTTGCCGATGAGCGAGCACCTGTCCCCGGTTCGACTGGCGCCGAGCGCGCAGACAGCGCAGCTCTCAGGACATGCGAACGAATGAGTTCAGGGTTGATGGGCTGCTCGAAACACCGGTCCACGAGCCCCTGGTCCAACAGGTTGACCAGCAGACTCAGTGGAATGCTGTCGCCGAGCAGTACCTTGAGAACACCGCCGCTATCTCTGGCCTTTTTCAGCAGGGGGTATGCCGTTCCGGCTGGTGGAGTGTCCAGCAGCATGAAGAGTGCGGCAGGCGCAGGATCAAGCGCTCCAAGCGCTTCGATGGCGGAATCATCTGAGCGAAAAGCAGCGATCTGAAAATCGTCGCCGAAGGTGGCTTCAAACTGGTCGCGCGCCTCCTCATTCTCGTAACGCAGAAGGATCAGCGGCCTATCGGCGGTGCTCATGATGATTTGCTTTCCTGATAAGGCTTATATGGGAAGCTTAGCAAGACCTGAGCAGAGAGGTGTAGGATCTTCCTACAAGGCGTCAAGGACGCAGGAATGCCCGCACTAGATGAGCATCGATTCAAGCGATGCTCAGCGTGCCATCAATAAGCGAATACGGGGTAAAGACTCAGCTTCGCTGCGACATTTTCATCGTGCGCCGGAACGATTGTGAGCTTGCTATCTTTAGCCGCCAGCGCGTTGATATGTTCGATATGCACCTGATTCTGTTCCCGGTTCCAGTCGATACCGGCGAGCCATTGCACCATCGCAGGCCGCGGCGCCCTGCGTTCGATGCCTTCTGCGGTCCAAGTCGTATCGCCGATAAAAAACAGCCGATTTCCTGACGCCAGATTCAGGAACACGCCAACCTGACCAGACGTATGGCCAGCCAAGGACACCATGACTACCGTACCGTCACTGAAGACATCCTTGCTCTTGTCGAATCCCTCGTAGGGCTCGTCGTCGAACCGTACAAATTCCCAGTCGATGGCGGGACTATCGAACTGACTGCGCAGGAATGCAGGTGCTCTGCCTTCATGAACCGCGAAATTGTGCTCTTCCGCCGTTACCCACACTGGCACGGACGGGAGGTCCTCAAGGCCACTCACATGGTCCCAGTGCATATGGGTCGGAATGATTCCCCGCAATCGGGCGAAATCGTACTGGCTGGCCTCAAGCTGATCGATTAATGGGTAAACGTCTGCGTAAGCGAGCAGTTGGCGGTGCATCCACGACATCTCTTCAACCTGTGCGTCGACATTTCTACCCAGGCCGGTGTCGATTAGAAGATCGCCCTTCGGATGTTGTATCAGCACGACGTTGTGTTGGAGCTGTCGATCCTTGAACCAACCGCCGCCGCTCACCACAAGCATTTCCTTGGCGTCGGTGGAGCGAGCGGTATTAATCACACTGTAGCCGACGGTGGCTGGCGTATCAGCTCGCGCGGTGGTCTTGTCAGCATGTGAAAGGCCCCCGCTCAGCACCGTAACTGCCAGCGTCGTCATCAGCAATGCGCCTCGCAGAGATGGCGGCAGCTGAGAAGATTTCATTCGTCGAGTCATGGTGTTGTCCTAATCGTGTGCTGCGGAGCGCTAAATTTCGATTTCAGCTGGCGCAAGTAGTTCAAGGGTTCGATGCTAGGCTCTGACGAAGGATAGGTACAATAGTTTTTCTATGGAATAACTCTCCTGCATGCGCAGGAAGCCTCACACCCGTCCGCCCAGCCGGACAGCGCATTCGAGTATTCGCAGGGGGATTGACCCGTTTTCCGGACACGGGCGCAGGGGTCTTTCACTCCGTTTCTCAGCTTAATCAGATCATCCCATACGAATTAATGCCTACTGGCACGGCGCGTGCTCTGGTCACCCCTGCGAACTGCAACGCATGGCTGCGTTACACCATAAAAACAACACCGTGTTCGAGGACACTCTATGCAAAAGCTCGTGCTTTTTGCCCTTGCCGGGGCGACTACGCTTTCTGTTTCTGTCTATGCACATAGCGACAGGGATCGGGGATTTCACAAGCGCCCGCACTTCCTCCAGGGCCAGATTCACCACAATCGCTACGATGGCGCCAGCAACGATCTGTTGACTGGCGGGCTAGGCGCGTCAGGTCTCGCCAGTGCCACGCCACCCGCATTTGTCGATCCGCTCAATCCCACGGCGGAAGAGCTGCGGACACTGGCGATCTATAACAATTACCGCGCTCTGGTTGATACCGCAGCTGGTGGCGGCTTTGGACAGTTCTTTGGACCGCAGGTCGATGCCGGTAACGACGGACGCATTCCGGGACACGAATTTCTTGCATACCTCACCACGACAGGAACCGGCAAGACTACTGCGATGGTGCAGATCCCCGATGGCTTCGATCCCAACGATCCCTGTATGGTCACTGCTCCGTCCTCAGGGTCTCGTGGCATCTATGGCGCCATCGGAACCGCGGGGGAGTGGGGGCTGAAGAAAGGCTGCGCGGTGGTCTATACCGATAAAGGCACAGGTACTGGATCTCATGACCTGACAGGCAACACCGCCCAGCTAATCGATGGCCGATTGACCACCGCTCGAGGTGCACGCATGCAGTTCCGGGCCGATCTTCACCCCCGCGAGCGGCGTCAGTTCAACGCCGAATATCCGAATCGCTTCGCTTTCAAGCATGCGCACTCTCGCAACAATCCAGAAGCCGATTGGGGCCAGCATGTGCTGCAGTCAATCGAGTTCGGCTTCTACGTGCTTAATAGGGCTTATAGAAGATCTGCCTCTTTCACACCCGAAAATACCCTGGTTATCGCCTCGAGCGTGTCCAATGGTGGTGGCGCCTCAGTTCGTGCGGCCGAGCAGGATACTCGTGGCCTCATCGATGGCGTTGCGGTTTCCGAGCCCAACGTGAACCCCACCGTCCTTGAGGGTATGACCATACGGCAAGGCGAGGCAGCACCAATCAGCGCCCATAGCCGCAGCCTCTATGATTACACTACGGCACTTGCGGTGTATCAGGGTTGCGCCAACCTCGCACCGGAGAACGCCTCGGCGCCGCTGAATGCCGTCTTCAACAAGACGGATGTCGACACGAACATCTGTAGATCCCTCTCGGAAAAAGGCCTCGTCGCCGGCTCGAGTCTGGCCGAATGGGCCAGCGACGCTCAGCGTATCCTTAATGAGGAATTCGCTTTACAACCCGAGCAGAACGCCCTTGCGCCATTGCACTTCGGGATCAACGTGCCTCAAAGCATTGCAGTAACCTACGCCAACAGCTACGGCCGATTTGGTGTTGAAGACCGGACCTGTGAGTTGTCCATGGCGGCTGCGGACAGTTCAGGTTTGCCCGCGCCCCTGTCCGACCTGCAGCAAGCCGCACTGTTCTCCACCAGTAATGGCATTCCCCCGACCGGCGGCGTTAACCTGATATACGATAATGCCAGCGGTGGTCCGACGAATCTTCCCTTGAGCATCTCCCCAAGCACGGGAGTTCAGGACTACGGTCTCGATGCTCTCCTATGCCTGCGCAGTCTCGCCAGTGGCACCAATACAGCTAGCGGAACGAAGCTCCGGGGCAAGCCGGCGGCACAGGCACGAGCAGTCGCCAAAGGCATCGAGGCCGTCCGCGCCAGCGGTGACCTGAATGGGAAACCAGCCATCTTCGTCACCGGTCGGGCAGATGCCGTTCTGCCGATCAATCACACCTCACGGCCCTATTTCGGACTCAATCGGAGTATCGAAGGCGAGGCGAGTGGCTTGCGCTACTATGAGGTCCTCAACGCCCACCATCTGGATGCCCTGAACGGCTTTCCCGGCCTGAATGAACGGTATGTGCCGCTGCACTATTACTACTTCCAGGCCCTGGACCTGATGTATGCCCATCTCAAGACGCAGAAGGCGCTGCCGCCAAGCCAGGTGATCAGGACAACCCCGCGCGGTGCAGGCGCGCCAGCGCTGAGTCAGGAAAACCTCCCAGAGATCGCCATTCAACCTGCCGAACTCGACCGGATCGTCTTCAGTGATAACCAGGTTCAAATACCAGAATAGGCAAGGAGAACACCATGTTGAATCGAATTTTCCTCGCGTTTCTTGCGGGGGCATTGATCGCACTATCAAGTCTGACTCAGGCAGGTACGCTGACCTCGGACACACTGTCCGCCGGCAGTCACCCTGGCTCCCGGGCTCGTCAATATCAGGTCTATATTCCCGACAATCTCACTACACCGGCGCCCATGGTCATGGCCCTCCATGGCTGCAAACAAAATCAGTCAAATGTCATGGAGCAGTGGGGGCTGCGCGCCGCTGCCGACCGATACGGCTTCATTCTTGTGGCGACTTTCATCACCAGCTACGACGGACTGCGCAATGAAAATTGCTGGGGCTTCTGGTTTGACCAGCACCGCCACGAAGGGTCAGGTGAGCCCGAAGATCTGTTCCGCCTGGGGCAGCATGTCGAAAGTCAGTACAGCGTTGATCCTGCCCGTCGTTATATCACCGGTCTTTCGTCTGGTGGTGCGATGGCCGCTGTTGCAGCGGTCACTCATAACGAATACTGGGCAGCAGCAGCCTCGGCCTCGGGCCTGCCATATGGTGAAGACGCAGCGTCGGTCTCGCTGTCTGGTCAGTGTCCAGGCAATGCCACTTTTCATAGTGTCAGTCGCGTCGCTACCGACATGGAAGCCGAACTGGACGATGCCTATCCCATTCCGCTAATGGTCCTTCAGAACGAGCACGACTGTACCGTTGTGCAACCGGCTGGTCGCAATCTTCGTGATGCGCATCTGCGAGTTTTCGGAGATGAGGGTCGGGATACGCCAATCACCTCCAGGCTCTCTGAGAGCGACTGCACGCCGTTCTATCAGAACGATTATTCGTGCCTTCATACCCGCTATGGCAATGGTAATGGCCGCTCGGTAGTCGAGACCGTCTTCTATGATGGACCGCTTGCCACGGCCAATACGACCGATACCAACCACGGTCACTACTGGATCGGCGGCAGCGATGGCAGCGAGGGCGCGTGGGCCGTGCGCAAGGGGCCTGCTTATCCGGACATCATCTGGGATTTCTTCGATCGTCACCCAAGTGCACCGTCTATTCCCAATGGTCAGCCTGCGATGGTCCTTCTCGGCGACAATCCACTTGATATCGAGCTCAATGCGAACTTCGTCGACCCCGGTGCGACCGCTACAGACCCTGAAGATGGCAGTCTTTCGGTCGTTGCCAATTGCGATGACGTCAATACCGCTCAGGCTGGCGAATACATCTGCCGTTATCAGGCTGAGGACTCAGATGCCAATATCGTTGTGCGTAGCAGGACGGTGCGGGTCATCGATCCCAATGCGCCGACAGCCTCCTGTGCCACAGAAACAGCATCGCCACAGGCACACATCGCAGCCAGCCGCGCCATGGCCGGAGGCAGCTGGAATCTGCGAGCACTTTCCCTGACGGACCGTCAGGACATTGGCGCTTCATACGATGGCTGGTCCTCGGTGACCTTGTATGAGGGTGAGCCCGGCGCCTGGTTCGCCGCTGAACCCGAGGTGTGCAGAACCGGCGGCGAGGGCGGCGGCGAAGCTCAACCTTGTGTCGAATGGTACGGTACCAACCTCCAGCACAATAGTGCAGGCAGGGCGTACTACCAGATGGGTTACTACTCGGTAGGCGGAAACGATTTCCTCGGTTCAGTGTCGGGTAGTTACAGCTGGATCAATCAGACGGTGAGTGGCGTCTATGATGCGGGTCGGTGCCCTTAGTAATTGTCGAAGCAGCTGAGTGCCTGTCCATCACGACATCGTTTGCTAGCGCAGATATCGTGATGGGCGTGCCAAGGCGCTTGCTCAATCGCTGCAATCGCCTTGCAAGGTCAGGATAAGACGACGAGCGCCACCATCGTCGCGGTGCTCTCCCAGGTAGATGCCTTGCCATGTGCCCATTTTCAAGCGGCCATTACAGACTGGAATGCTGACCGAGCTTCCGAGCAGACTGGCCTTGATATGAGCAGGCATATCGTCAGGGCCTTCCTGTGTATGCCTGAACAAATGCGAGCCATCAGGCACGTTCTGATTGAAGAATCGCTCGAAATCTTCCCTCACAGTCGGATCTGCATTTTCATTGAGTGTCAGCGATGCTGAAGTATGCTGGATGAAGACATGCAGCAAGCCGGTCGTGACCTTGCCCAACTGCGACAAGGCATTCTCCACTTCATCGGTAATGAGATGGAAGCCGCGCTGCCTGGGTTTGAGAGTAAGCTCTGTTTGAATCCACATATGGCAGCATACGAATCTGATTGAAAGGTGGTGCAAAATGGGGCCGGTCTGACAAGATAAAAAGGCAAGGATAGCTCGCTAAACCTCAAGGGCTGTCCGTCCAGCCTACAATCCTGCCGCGCGCGTCTCGCTTAAAGGTGCGGGAGCGATAGCCCGGCGCCTGTGCCAGCTTTCTCATACCCATCACACTTCTTACTGGAATGTCCTTGAGCAGCTGATTCATGAGCCAGACCGGGATATTGCCAGAAGGATCAAAATGCTGTTCGGATTTGAGCAAGGTGCTCGAGGCGGACAGTGGCTCAAAGTGGTAGAAGCCTTGAGCAGCTGATACACGAATGTTGTCTGTTGATGGCAGCGCTCTGCTCTGATTGATAAGCTGAACGTGGAAACCCCCAGTGGAGGTTTCTTCAGTCCTGAACTTCAGAACCATATCTCGATCCGTGACGGGCCAGGGCATGTCGCTAATCTGGTAGGCTGTGAAATCATAGAAGCCTTTGGTGCTTACAAGCTCGGCGCGGGAGCAGTTATGGACCCATTGCGGATATTGCTGCACATCTGCAAACACGGCCATGACGGCACTTACTGGCGCTTCGATGACCGCCTCTATGCGCACGGCCTTTACGGCCGAGTCCGGCATATCAAAAGTTTCGAAGTGAATGGCGTCGCCGGGCTCCGAAGCGTTCGCACCCCTTGCAACCGTGCCTATAAGGCCGAGCGTGAAA
The DNA here is from genome assembly GCF_047946665.1 of Allohahella sp. A8. Lineage (GTDB taxonomy): Bacteria > Pseudomonadota > Gammaproteobacteria > Pseudomonadales > Oleiphilaceae > Allohahella. The sequence continues at coordinate 2,932,785 of NZ_CP172312.1, read as the reverse complement.
GCTGCCCTGCATAGGGTGTTCGTGGATAACCCGGAACCGATCATGATGCTTACTTCCCTGACGAGGCTTGTTCAGTAAGCTTAACAAGGTTGAAGTCTACTGCTGTGAGAGCTTCCTACAGCTGTTGAGGTATGCTGGAGGGCAGCCAGCCAGGATGCGACGACCCACGCGAGCCAATAGGACTTCCTTTAAAATCGGCTGCGATGAGCTCACATAGGATCGCAGCGCTGAGTTCGAAACAGCTGGTCAGTTGAAGTGCTTCGATAGTACTCTTTCAGTTGACCGCTATTCGATGAAACCGTCAGCGGAGTCCGTGACGAGACCGGCGCTTCAACAGTGTCTCGTCGTTGTTCGATGACGACATCAGGACACTTGCCCCATGATCAAGCGCACGATCAGGCCGCCTTTCAAGCTCATAACTACCTGCTCACTTGCGCTCTTGTCGCTGCTCCTCCCTGCTCAAGCATCGGAGATACCGCAACCTGAAGCGGCCCCTTCAGGTTCTGTGAGCGACGTCATATTCGCCGACTGGATCGAAGCCCTCCCGCCGTTCGCCGCATCGACTGATGCGGCAGACGGCCGACAGGGACTTATCAGAGACATCGGTCATCTGCTTGCTGACGCTCTCGACAAAAAGGCTGTGTTCAGGCCGCTACCGGGGGGCCGTATTCAGGTGGAGTTGATTGCCGGACGCGTCGACTTCAATTGTCTGACGTCTCCTGCGTGGTGGGCCCAGCCGACCGAAGTGCACTGGACAATGCCACTGTTCAAGGGGGGCGAGGGGCCTATCATGCGTGCAGATATGGCTGACGCGGTTACGACCATCGATGACCTGGCCGGGAAGACTGTGAGCCTGTACAGCAAGTTCAAGTATCACGGGCCACTCAAGCAGCTTATGGACGAAGAGCGGGTCAAAGTGCTCAGGGTGAACAGCATCGAAAAGGCGCTTTCACTACTCCGGCTTGGCCGCACAGACGCGCATATTGAGTTCACCAGCGTCTCGTTCCATCTTCTTGAAGATCCTGTCTACAGGGAGATTTTCAAGGTGGCGCCGCTGCGTACAGATACCTTTGAGTACTCATGTGCTGTTGCCGACCGGTTCATACCGCACCTTGATACGATCAATGCCTTCATCAGGCGTGCGCAAGAGAATGGGGAAATCGCGAACCTGCTACGCCGCTATAATTTTCCCAGCTCGGAACTGTTGCCGGTATCCGCCCTGAATACCCGCTGGTCGGAGGCCCGGCAGTGGGCGCCGGATGAGACAGCCTGGACTGCCACAAGTGAGGTACCGTGAAACCTGTTACCAAGAAACCCTGCATCGATATCTGCGAATTCGACAAGCAGGCCGTATGTAAGGCCTGTGGTCGCACGAAGCAGGAAAAGAAAGCTTGGAAACAGTTTTCAGATGACGAGAAGCAGGCGGTCTGGGATCGAGTACTGGTGTCTCACGGTTCTGGCAAGGGCAAGGATGCACGAAATTTGCGGGCGCTATACGAGAAAGCCATTGCCAGGAAGGACAAGAAGCGTAAGAACGAAGACAGGTAAAGCTGTCTGCTTCGATGTCATTTGGGCCAGGGGTCGGCCCAGGCATCCAGCTTGTTAAGACCGTCTAGCCACTGGACGACATTGGGAAACTGCTCCAGCGGCATATGAGCCTCGCGCCAATAACAGGCCATTGAAGCCAGCGAAAAATCTGCAATAGTCAGTCGATTACAGGCGACGAACTCCCGCCCATCCATGTGCGCCTCCAGAATGCTCGCGTATTTTTCGAATTCCCCACGCTTTGCCTCGAGCTTATCGACATTGGGGGTACCCATGCCAAACATCGGTTTGATCACATACTCGAAGTAAAAATTTCCAACTACCGGAGACCAATGGCTCTCGTTCCAGCCGAGCCATTTGAGCATTTCGACCTGTTCAGAAGGATTGCTGACTGGCCACATATCTGAGCCTGCCTGGACGCATAAATGCGCCATAATGGCGGACGACTCCCAGAGTACAAGCTCGCCGTCAACGAGCGTTGGCGCCTTGAGATTTGGATTGAGCGAAGCATAGTGAGGCGCCTGTAACGCCCCCTTCGCAACATCGAGCCAAATGTATTCGGCTTCGATGCCGAGATGCTTCGCCAGTGCCACGACTCGACGTGGCGCCTGGGCCTTGAACCAATAGATCTTCATACCTGCGCTCCCCTGAGAATAATCATCACCTTCAGGAGCTATTTAATCATAGTCGGGCAGGGTGGGGGATACTGTCGTCGGCCGCCTTCAGGCCGCGTTGATGTCGAAGCGTCGGGCGCTGGCTCGGGCACGCTCTGCAAGCTGAACAAGTTGCTTCGCTATTGACTGTGCGGTGTCGGCTTCACGCAAGGTGGACTCCGTCAGGTCTGCGAGCACGGTAATGTTTCGGGAAATATCTACCGAAACACTCGTCTGTTCCTCGGCAGCCGTCGCGACCTGTTCTGCCAGCTGATCTACTTCGTTGACCTGCTGGCCAAGGCTGCCCAGACGCTCTCGGGCAGTCGTGAAGAGAGCCGTACTTTCTGCCGAATTAGTCTGACTTGACCTCATGAACTCGACAGTGCCTTTCGCGCCTGCCTGAACCTTGGCGATGATACTCTCAATTTCCTGGGTTGAATCCTGAGTCTTCTGCGCCAGTGACCTTACTTCATCAGCGACCACGGCGAATCCGCGGCCCTGCTCGCCAGCGCGTGCGGCCTCGATAGCGGCATTGAGTGCCAACAGGTTCGTTTGCTCGGCGATACCGCGAATGACATTGATGACCTTGCCGACATTCTTGGTGTCCTCAGAAAAACTGTCGACCATGTTTGAAGTTTGCTGGATCTGGTCGGCCAGCCGCTCCATCGCGGTATTCGCCCTGGCCATTGTGGCACTGGCGTCGCTGGTGTCGGTATTAGCTTGTCTGGTTACCCTGGCGGTGCTATGGGCATGTGTGGCTACTTCATGGGCGCTATGAGACATTTCCTGCATGGCGGTCGCCATCTGGTCTGTTCTGTCACGCGCAGATGCCGCCTGCTCCGCCAGACGGCTGGCGGTCTCATCAAGTGAGCGGGAAGCCGCCTGCATGGCGGTATCGGTTTCCCCCATTTGCTGGCCAACCTCGAAAAGAAAGGTTTGAAGTGTTCGTGCGGAATCTGCCAGCTGACCTAACTCATCACGCTGTACGATATCGATATTCCCGGTGAGTCGGCCCTGGCTCAACTCGATAATCCTGCTGACGAGGTATCTGCTCGGCGTCACGAGCGCGCGATTGACGGTGAAGAGAACCAGCGCAGCACTCATGATGATTATGGCGATGAGGACGATACCTGAAGTCCACAGATCTGATTGAGTATCTGTGATAATCGAGCCGGCCTGTTGCCGCGCGCGCTCCGTCAGAAGAGTGTTGGCCTGGTCGAGGTGTTCAGCAGGCGCCCGATCAATTCCTTTGACAGCGAGATCACCAGCTGCAGAGTCGTAGCCGCTACTGACGAAGGTCTCGTATCCTTTTCTGTAGACTTTACCCATCACGTCATGCGCTTCCAGGAAAGCGATTGCGCTTTCCCGCGCAGGGGAGGGTGGCAGCGTATCCGCAAGTGACTGCGCGCCTTTCCTCACTTCTGCCTCTTTGGCCTGAAACTGACTCCAGTACTTTTCTCTGGCCGCGTCCTCTCGACCTCTCAGGAGAACGTTCTTCCACTCCTGCACCTGGGTCTTGAAATCCGCCAGAGCAATCTGCGCCTGACGAGCTTGCTCGATATCATTTTCGATCAACGTTTCGATCTCTCCCATTGCGTGATTGGCAGTCGAAACATTGTAAAAAGCAGCCGCAAGACTGATGGCTGTCGATGCGGCAACAATTGCGAGCAATTTATTCATCAAACTACGGCTGAGCCAGTGCATATCTGTGTCCGGGGGGATAAAAAATGTTCTATAAATATAGAAGCATTTCATCATGCTGCTGTGGTTAATTTGTAACCGGCCTTGACTGATTCTATAGAGGCGAGACGATATGGCTACGCTCACCATCCTTGCCAGTTTCCTGCTAATGCTTGCACTGGTGTTGCTGTGGCTCGTCTGGCTTGAACATAGGCGAGCTAGAAAGGCTCTGGAATTGGCCAGCATCGAGCGCGAGTACGGACTCCGTCCGCGCGCTTCCCGCCGATGGACAATCGAGGAACTTATCAAGGGAGCCAAGGGTCAGCGAGGCGAGCCCGTTTTCGTGGTGCCGGTAGCTGAGTTCCGCAGAGTCAATATCGATGGGGCCGGCTCCATGCAGCGGGTGCTCATCTTCCAGGCTGTTCGACGAGAAGGGTGAACCGGTGCCGCCGCGTGCACATACTGGATTCCAGCCTTCACCCTTCGCAAATGTCATCAAGGCCCAGCAGAAAATCACAGATGCTGCGCGGTCTTCGAAAGATTGATATCTTCGTCTTATTCAGGAGGTATCATGCGGATAATTATTCTCTCAGCCTTGGTCGTGTTGAGCTCGGCCTGCGCGACCCATCAGGGCTCTTCATCTGGCACGAGCGTTGCCAAAAGCCCGGGTGGCAACGGGTTGGCCGGCGAGAACCTGCTCCAGCCAATGCCGATGCCTGGTGGACCATGGACCAGCTATTCAAGAGAGCAGGGCGGGGTGTCCCAGCAGATGTGGACCGCCAGCGAAGGCGCCGATGTTTTCAGAAGCAGCATCTATCTTGGCGCGTCAGAGACCAGTGTAGAGCTGGCAAAAGCCACTGATGACCAGGCTGGCGCACAGAAGTGCGAAAGCTTCGGGTCGTCCAATGCCTCACCGAGGCTGGAAAACGGCTATAGAACTATTCTCTGGATATCGTCCTGCCAGCTGAGTGACGGCAGCGAGCGTCATTTGCTTAACAAAGTGATATCAGGCAAGGAAGCGTTGTACCACTTTGCCCGTAGCTGGACGGAACGACCGTCACCTGAACAGCTCAAGACCTGGAAGAATTACATGGCTACCGTGAAGCTGTGTGATACGGCGATCGAGGGCGAGAAAGCCTGTGACTGAAACCGTATTGGACGCGTAACTTGATCAGTGAAAAGGCGTTCGTCAGGTTCAGTAAGTTCCTCAGCCTTGTACTTCGGCATCGCCCGGAACTCATTGGTCTCCGGCTCGATTCGCAGGGTTGGGCCAATGTGGACGAACTTATCGAGAAGGCTGCCACTGCCGGGCGAGTCACCGGATTGGATCGAGCTACGCTGCTAGCCATTGTGTCTGGCAGTGACAAGCAGCGTTTTGCGCTCTCATCCGATGGCCTGCGAATCAGAGCCAGTCAGGGCCACTCGGTATCGGTCGATCTTCAATTATCTCCCAAGTCACCGCCCGCCAAGCTTTATCACGGCACCGCCTCGCGCTATCTGAAAGCCATTTTTAAGACAGGACTGAAACCGCAGCGCCGGCAGTACGTGCATCTTTCGGCTGATCCCGAGACCGCGACAGCAGTCGGCACCCGCCACGGCTTTCCCGCAGTACTCATCGTCGATGCGAGCCGCATGGCGCAAGATGGCTTCACTTTCTACCAGGCTGACAATGGTGTATGGCTCACTGAGCAGGTGCCGGTTCGTTATCTATCCAGACACTGAAATTCAGTCGTGCTCGCCGACCATCATTTATCGTGGGTTAGCGCTTGAATGCTTCAGTAACTCATGAACGCGCGCGTTGTTGATCGCCGTGGAAAGTGAGGCCACGTAGCGTCTGATCCGGGCAAGATCCGTCTCGTCCAGATCAAAGAATTGTTCTGCGCGAAAGAAGCTGATGACCCCGATGGTATCGTTCTGGATAATCAGCGGAAGGGCCAGGTAGGCAGAGAATGGCTTTATGTTGTACATGCGCCAATCTGTCTCCGTGAAAGGGTCATCCGGAGAAATCCGTGGGAAGTAGAAGGTGTCGCCTGTAGCGAATGTATAGGAGGACGCACTGTCATCCCTTCGTGTGGTGATCTCCAGACTGCACCACTGCTCCAGGAGCTCATCGGTGATGACGTCGCCGTAGACCTTGTGAATATTCAGGAGGTTTCTCTCGTTGTCGACAAGCTGGATACCTACTGCATCGAATTCGAAGATATCCTTCAGCCCCTGCGAGATAGCGGCAAATACTGCGTCCAGGTCCAAGGTGGACGCAGTGGTCAAGATAACCTGATTCAGGTGAGCTATCTCCCGCTCTCTTGCTCGACTTTGCTCAAGCGCATAACTGGTCTTTCTGACCAGATAGGCATTGTTGATCGTCGTTGCGATAGCAGAGACGTAGCGTCCGATGCGGTAGACATCCTGTCGACGGAGCGCGAAGGGCTCCAGCGTATTTACAAAGTTTATGATGCCGATGACCTTTTCCTGAACCTCCAGCGGGAAGATCGCGATACCCTTGTGGGGATTCCATTCGAACATTTGAAGATCGCGTTCTGAATACTGGGCCAGTAGCTCTGGGCTGATTCTGTTGACGGTCTTGGGCTCACTATCAAGGAAGCTTTTCACGAAATAGACGTCTTCCCAGTCGATCGACAGGGGATAGGCCTCGAAAATCTCCCTCAGCTTGTCGGTAACGCCTTCACCATACCAGTGTGTGACCTCCAGCGAGCCTGTTTCAGCGTTGTATAGGAAAATCGATATCTGATCGAAGCTGAAGACGCGTCGAAGCGCATCCATTACTTTTTCGACGACTTCGTCAAGGTTGAGTGTAGTGTTGATGGCAAGCAGGAGGGCATTGATGTCTACCAGTTCCTGGCGCTGAGCATCACTGTCGAGTGACAACTGATAGCGAAGTTCGTGAAGCTCTCGAATCAGTTGGTCTTTAGTCTTCTGAGCATCATTCATGGATGACGAAAGGTCCTCTGCTTGGGGCCAGGCGGCGGTCAGGTCGTCAGTGTAGCCTATCCTGCAGACGGCCAAGCTGCCGAGACTGTGACTTTTGTCACCTGAAAGAAGTGCGCTCCGTCGCAACTAGACCTTTTCTGTCAGAAGGTTAATGTTTTGTAGTGTCATGTATTGCAAACTTCTGTGATGAATCGAATCAATCCCGGCTTGCCGCGTACGGCCGGACCGCCGCGCTGGAAGCTGTGTTAGGTCATTGAAATGTCCCAGGCCCTCCGAAAGGCGATCATCTACACATCCCCAGCTCGCTCACTCTATGTGGGTCGGGTTGAATCGATATTCCGGCGCACGAATGTCGTTTCCACGCTGCTCGTGTCGCTCGATGATGAGCTGCAGCTGGTCGACGGTAGCAGCAGACAGATTCATTCGGGCACGAGTTTCCTGATTCCTGCTGGTATGGATGTCACAATCAATACCCAGGGTGCGCGGGTGGCGATGAGCTTCCTCGACGATATGGACGCTGACTTGGGGCGCCTGATACCTCGTATGAAGAGCGAAGTAGCCTTTGGCTCCAATCGTCTCTTCACAGGTATTGAGCATGAGCAGTCGATTATTCGTGATGCCGAGTATCTTTCGAGAGAGCGACCGGCCACCGAAGATGCGTTCGATCAGTTCCAGGAATGGATCGGTCAGTGTGGCGCAAGCACGCCATGTGACGAGCGTATTGTCAGAACCGCAGAACTCATTCGGGAAAATTATGCCGATAACATATCCGTAACCGAGTTGGCGCGTCAGGTGAACCTGTCGGTGCCACGATTGATCCAGCTATTCAAAAGCGTAACCGGCACGCCGATTCGACGCTACCGGTTGTGGTGGAGGGTACTCGCCACAGCAGAAAATCTTACGGCTGGCCATTCGCTCACAGACGCCGCGATCGCTGCAGGATTTTGTGACTATTCGCAGTTTTCCAGAGTCTATCGCGAGCTGACTGGCGGCAGTCCGTCCGCTGCCAAGAACAATACCGAAATAAGAGTGCTCAAACGGAACGGTATCCAGGCCGCGATGCTCTAGACTGGATACCTTATAAACAGAGAGGGGCAATCTAACGCTATGCCGCAAGTCTACGATAGTCTGCTGAGTATGGCTCGCGGGTCCCTCATTCACCTTGTCGGCATATTCGGGTGTCTGACGTTTCCCACGTCCACACAGGCTGTCAGACTGATCACTGGCGATGAATATGCGCCGTGGGTCGATACGGCGCTCCCTGGCGGAGGCATCGCCACGGAAATGGTGCGTGAAGTATTTGAACTCATCGGTAGCGAGACCGTCTCGATCGAGAGTAAACCTTGGGCCCGCGCCTTGTACGAGACCCAGCAGGGTCAGCATGACGCGACCTTTCCCTATGTGCCTACGCTGGAACGCAAGCAGAACTTTCTCTACAGCGCACCCCTTTTCTCAGTACGCAACGCACTGTTTTCTGGTGCCAAGGCACCTGCCTTTCGTGATGTGGTCAGCCTGAAAGGCAAGACGCTCTGCAGGCCGCAAGGCTATTCGATCGACTTGGTAGAGACGATGCTGAAGCAGGTGTCATTCGAGGTGGTACGGCCAGTCGGCATTGGTAATTGCTTCCGCATGCTGGTTCGAGATCGGGTAGATGTGGTCATGACGAGCGAATCGGTTGGCCTGCTCGAGATAAGATCGTCACCTGAACTGGCGGCGGCATCTATCAAGTTGGACATTGTCCCTGAGATAGCGGATGAGTTGACACTGCATCTCCTCGCACCAAAATCCGACTCTGACAGCGCAGCCTTGATTGAGAAGTTCAATGAGGGGCTGACACGCTACGAGGCCAGTGGGCTGCGGCAGAAACTTTTCGACCGTCGTCTGTCCGAACTGCCAGTTCGTTGATGAGATGCGGCGGGCAGTGCCGTAGCCAGCATGCCCGCCGCCTCCGCTAGCGCGCTACAAGGCCTCGAGGAATAGAGTCAAATCGCTGATATCCTGAGCGCTCAGTTCGAGCGGACGGATGTCGGTGTCGCGCTCGGCGACGCCTTGTGCACCTTTGTTATACGCCTCTACCACCGCACGCAATGTCGAGAAACTACCGTTATGCATGTAGGGCGCTGTGCTTGCGACCGCTCTGAGAGTAGGCACCTTGAACAAGCTGTAATCGCGGTCACGACCGGTAACGTCGGCCCGCCCGAGGTCACTGTTCGGTGCCAGACCGTTGTTGCGGAAGCTTTCGTCAGTAAAGTTCACGCCCGCGTGACAGCCACTACAACGCGCCTTCCCCTCGAACAGATCCAGTCCACGGACTTCAGCGGCCGAAAGTACCGAACGATTTCCCTCCCTGTACTCGTCCACGCGACTTTTCGGAGCGAACTGCAGTGCCTGGAAACTGGCGAGTGCCGCGGCCAGATTGTCTGCGGACGGCTGCTCACCGTAGACTTGCTGGAATCGACCGACATAGCTACTGCTCGAGCGAAGGCGCTGAACCGCTTCGAGTAACGGTAGATTCATCTCGTGAGCGGCTGAGATTGGGATAAGGGCCTGCGTATCCAGTCTGCCGGCTTCGCCAGACCAGCCCTGCAGGGTAGAAAATAGCCGATTGAAGAGCGTAGGCGTGTTTCGGATGCCAGCGTCGGTGGGCTCGTTGCCTCGGGCGATCAGTTTTCCGTCGGTGAATGCCATGCCGGCGATGTGGCAAGTCGAACAGGCTGTGGTCCGCTGCTTCGAGAGGATCTCATCATCGAACAGATCTTCTCCGAGATCTGCTGCAGCTGTGCTGAAACGACTTATACCGGTGGCCACGTTCAGCAATGAGCGAAGATGCGATGGCACCGCGCTCGCCAGCGCCGAAGACGGCGCCTTGTTGGTGCCGATATTGGCGCTGTACGCGAGCTCGTCGGGCCGCCGCGAGACATTGGAGACCTTGACTTCATCCAGGATGAGCAGCGCGTTCGAGTCTTCTGGCCCGACTCTTACCGCACCTGTTGTACGCAAGGTTCCGAATGCGGCGGCTGTGCTGGAGGCCGTTCGCCTGCCATCGATATACAGGGCCATCCGCCGACTGTCTGCGTCGAAGGTGAAACCTACATGCGTCCAGCCGGTGGACGACACGCTGCCACCACTCAGTTCGACCCGTCGGCCGGTCGTGTCGATCGCGGCTGCAGTCAGGCCAGTGCCGTTCCTGAGATACACTTCGAGACCTCCCTGCATGGTGAACAGACGTACCGTGCCGGAGGCTGAAATCTTGCGAATCCAGAATTCTACCGAGCTGCCCTTTGCGAGGGACTCCCAGGCCTCGTTGCGATCAACACTCAGATAGTTGCCGTTGCGGAAATAGATGCCCTGTCCATAACGGCCAACCAGTTCGTCCTGTCCATTATACTCAACCGGGAACCTTGCACCGACCAGGGTGGCGTTGTTGAAATTGCCAGATGTGTCGTTGGTTCTGGTCACTTGATAATCGCCAGCGCGATTGAGCTGTTCGTTCATTGCCAGGTACATGACGTAGTTACCGTCAAGGTAATCGTCGAATCCCACCTCCATATAATCCTGCGAATTGGAGCCGAAAATCGGGTAGGCAGGTCCGTGCACAGCATAGGGAATCGCAAGATTGGCTATACGTTTGTAGGGCTGCCACATGGTGGTAAAGGCGCCGGGTGAGGACAGGAACAGCCTTGAGGTTTTATGTCTGTCCCGATTGATGGGACCGTCGATGTGTCGGATGACGCCACCCGTCCAGCGACCAACGACACTGGTGCCGGTTCGCCGCGCACTCATGCCCGCGCGTGACGACTGATAGAAAAGTTCCGATCCGTCATGACTGATCCAGGGATAAGCACCCTTGACGAGTTCACCGCGCGCGTAAGGGTTGCCCTGGGCATCCAGAATAGGCTGTCCGGCAATCGGGAAACGCACCCGGAAAGGCAGACCTGCAACATTGGCATTACGATCATCGAAATACATGCTCGCAATCGACTTTGGTACCGTCCAGTTTGTCGCCGAACCGCGTGCATTGTTCCAGCTGTAGACGAGGTTATCGATCCTGCCATTGTTGTCAGGGTGACCCTGGCACACGATCAGAAGGCTATCCATCGTCACGGATGGTTCGATGCAGCGGAAGTCGGCGCCGTTCTGGAGCCGCAGGCGACTGAACGCACTGGTGAAGTCCGCCTTGACCAACTGCGCGTCTGGCGTGTTGGCATTGCTGATGATGAAGGTGGCGCGACGAAACCCCATCTGATCATTGTCGTTGTTGCGCAATGACGTATGGTAGACCATCGCTTTGTAGGTGCGGTACGAACCGCTTGCCTGATAGCTGCCGTTGGCATTGGATGGGTAGGGGTTCTCTCCGGAAACGGCAGGATCAGGTGTGATCGCCAGCCAGTTGTGCTGCATATCGGGAGCTTCTGTCTTCAGCTCGAGTGCAATGCTGTTGCCAAAAGCCCCCTGGTCGAAGCGCACACTGCCATCGGCACTTCTGACGATACGTTCTGGACGAAATGCGCTGGCGAACCAGCCGTCGGTCCGCGTGCGAACAAAGATTCGACCGTCCCAGGTTTCGGAGTGTCCGTTGCCGCCAAATCCTGTGTCGATATGGCGGGGGAAGCCGAGCTGACGGTTGCTGTTAAGTGCGTAAAGCGCCGAGCTCGGCGCAGAAAACTGGCCTCGGCTGCTGGCTGTACCGCCGCCCGAGTTACCGCCCGTGCCGCCGTCTGGGGCCCCATTACTGCCACCACCGGTACCACCGCCTGTGTCACCGCCATTCGTGTGGCCAGTGCTCGTCTCTGTCGACCAGACAGGGTTGCCCACGGCGGTATAGAGTACAAGATTGCCGTCGTCCTGCATGGCAAGCTTCGCTGCGCCGCTGCCGTTGGTCTGGCTGGACCAGACTGCCGAGCCTGTTGATGTACGGAGAACCAGATTGCCATCGCCTTGAAGGGTAAGGCGAACACCACCCTTGCCATGAGTGCCTGATGACCAGAGCGATTGTCCTGTACTTTGTGCCCTGAGCACCAGATTACCGTCTCCCTGCAGGTTGAACCGATAAGCGAGATTGGTCGACTGGAGATACTCGTTGGCGCTCAGTGTTTGATTGGTGGTCAGTGTGTTGCTTACCGAGGCAGGCGCGATGTCAGCAGGAACAACTGGCTCAACGGGTTCTACCGGAGCTGGAACGCTTACGCCACCACTGGTCCCGGTTGACCAGACAGGGCTGCCTTTGGCGCTATAGAGAACAAGGTTGCCATCGCCTTGCATGGACAGTCTCGTTGCGCCGGAGCCGCCGGTCTTGCTCGACCAGATCGCCTTTCCGCTTGTGGACCGGAGAACCAGATTCCCGTCACTCTGCATAGCAAGCCGTACACCGCCCTGGCCATGGGTGCCAGTGGACCAGAGCGATTGCCCTGAACTCTGCGCCCTGAGCACGAGATTGCCATCGCCCTGCAGACTGAAGCGATAATTGCCATTACCCGAATTCAGGTAACTGTCTACTCCAAGGCTTTCGCCTGAGAGCAGGCGATCTTTTGCACTTGCGGCACCGCTGGCCACCATGACCAGGCTCAGTAGCAGAAAAAAACAGATTCTGTGTCTCATATGATCTCCGGGTACTACTGTCCAGGTTTCTAAGGTGTTGTTCTTGAGATGCGCTTCTCTTGAGCCTGCAATCTTGCGAACACTTCGGAGGTCACTACTCCACCGAGAGCCGTGCAATCAGGGTCCGCACTTTGTCGAGTTCCTCGGCTTGTATCTTGAGATAATCTGCATGAATGAGTGCCTCGAGAGCACTCGCGACTTCCCGTTTTTCGGCCGCATCAGTCACAGCTTCAAGCTCGATCATTTCGTAAATTTCTGCTCTCGTCTGGCGACCGTGACTGAACAGATAGCTGTTAAGCACCGGCACAATGCCCTTGTGGCGACTCACATACCAGGCCCACTGGGCTGCTGCAGCATCTTGGAGGCCTTGATCAGGATGCACTGCCATTTCCGCAAGAAACTCGTCAATTTCGACGCTATACGGGCTGATATGACTGGTATTGAGGTCAGCGATCAGATCGATCAGGCGCATTTTGAACTCGACCTCGAACTCGGTCTGATCCCGTTCTATCAGTGTGACGATCAATGTCGGATCCTTCAGGTCAGCATCGAGGATCAGATCGTAGATACTTGCGGCGATGGCGGGATTCACGGATGAGAAGAATAGCGTGGCGATCAATGCCCGACCATCGTCGGAATCGATGATACTGCGCAGGAGAGCCCGCATGGCTTGCTTGGCTTCGGGATTGAATTCGTGCGCTTCGTATTCGATCAGTAACTGTGATGCCAAGGCGGAAAGTGAGTCTGGACCTGTATCCGACCAGGCCGGTACCGCCGCTTCAACGCTCCTATGCTCGTGGTCGCCGATAGCCGTCTCCGGGTCCGCTATCGTACTGGCGTGCTCAGTCGCTGATCCTGACGGTCTGTGCATGAGACGCGACTGAGGGTCGGGTAAACTGAATAGCCAGATCAGGCTCAGGCTTGCGGCTATTGCTGAAATGATTATCGGCGGTGTATGAGGCCGGAGGCGTTTCAATGCCGTGCCTATCTGGCGCGAACTGTCAGGGATACGAGCGCGTCCTTGCAACTCGAAGCGCCTTCACCATGGGTCTTCATGGCGCCGGTCTCTCCATCGCGGCTGAGCACACCGCCAAACAGGAAGCCGGCCTCATCGCTGTTGCTCACATAGCCAAAGGTCATGGTGTTGTCTGGCGGATTGAACCTGCTCTTACTGACAGCATCGTCAAAAGACTGCGACAACAACACCATGTCACCCCGCTTGCCATACACGGAAGGAAACAGGCTGTCCGAATTGCCGTCACAGCCACGAGTCGCCGTATCTCGAATCGGATTGCCGGTGTCAGCACCACGCAACGTGGTCAGGATGGCCCAACCCGGGTGGCCCGAAGTATCCTTGTTGAAATCAAAACTATAGTTGCTGGGCTCGCTGGAACCCGCTGTCTTGTACAAGACGACCTGTGCCAGATCGCGGCCACGATACTTGCCGCTGAAGCGATCGCAGAAGTTGCCGCTCCTGCTGGTGCAGTCCGCCACCGTGAGGCATTGGTAGCCATTGTCTTCTTTGTAGCATTCGGCGGCGCGCTTCCAGCCAGAGACTTCGAAGGGTAGGTGATCGTCAGTTCGATGAATGACGAGTACCTGCAGATCACCAGCTCTTGTGCCTGAAGGGCGATTGATTCGCACACCCTGGCCATTGCTGTCCCAGACCTGTGTGGTGTTGATGTGTTGAATTCCGCTTACGGCGTCGCCGGTGCCAGAAGAGCCGGAGGCGTCCCGCAACTGCTGCAGGAAGCGTGGCAGGTGTCCTGAGAGTTCGTTGTATGTAGCGTATCCGTTGTCAGGCTCGTAAAGATAACCCTCGCCATCAGTTACCGCCTCGAAGTCTTCGATATTTGCCCGCGCGTCATCCACGACCATGAATTGCCATTTGGCGCGGCTGCCAACTATGAGAGCGTACTTGTCTTCCTTGGTACCTGTGCCTTCACCATAATAGGCTTTGCTTCTTAGCAGGTTCTTCCAGTAGCTCTCGTGCTCTGGGCGAACCGCCGTCAAGACTGCGGCTTCGATCCTGGCTCTGTTTCCATTTCCGGTCACCAGCCAGGCATCCACGCCTGCTTCAGCAAAGGCATTGAGCCACTGCGGTGCCGTATTGCCGATTGTATAGTCAGCATCGATGTCTATGGTGCTGTCCCAATCAAGGATGATGGTGCCATTCGCGCTTTGTATACGCTGAAGAACATTCACCATTTCATCAGATCCGCTACCTGCGCTGTCACCTCCCCAACCATCCGCAGTGCCTGTAGACCAGAGCGAATTGCCGCTGCTGCTATAGAGCACCAGGTTGGCATCATTCTGTATAACGAGTCGCTGTGCGTCGGTTTTGGCAGTGCGGGTAGACCAGACTGCTGTGCCCGCTGCATTACGAAGCACCAGATTGCCATCGCCCTGCAAGGACAGCCGGACGCCACCTTTGCCGTGGGTGCCTGCCGACCAAAGCGATGCCTTGTTACTCCAGTCCCGCAGCACGAGGTTGCCATCGCCTTGAAGATAGAGACGATAATTTCCATTATCGGAAGATAGATACTGATTCGAGTACAGCTGCTCGTTGACGCTCAGAGTGCTGGCTGCATGAGCCATATTGATGGTGCATATGAGCAGCAATGCGACCTGCCACAGACCGAAGTGTTTCATCTTGTCTCCCACTAATATCTTTGTGTGCCCTGCCTTTTTCGTCGTGACCGAAGGCTCAGGCGCCGATTGCGGGGGAGAGTAAAGTGGTTGAAGGCGCAAAGACCTGAACTTTCTGATGATCGCATCGTAAGTGTGAACCTCATCACTGGCTTCATGCTGCGGCAGCTATTTGCACGGGTGCCAGCTTTAGTCGTCTGAGGCAGCCCTCAGCGATGGGAAGTTTTCGTTCCGTGCTACCATCGTGAAACAGTTCGCTGTCATTAAGCAGATCTCACTATGCAAGACCATAACTTGTCCTCACTCGTTGCTGTCATCGGTGCAGGCCCTGCAGGCCTGATGGCGGCGGAAGTCATTGCCAGGGCCGGTCATGAGGTTGCCGTCTTTGATGCCATGCCGAGTGCCGGTCGCAAACTTCTGCGCGCGGGCATCGGTGGTTTGAATATCACCCATGCAGAGCCGCTCGCGAACTTTGCGAAACGTTATGGTGAACGCAATGGCGCGATCGCCCCTATGCTCGAGATGCTTAAGCCAGCGCAGCTCACCGAATGGGTTCACGAGCTGGGTATCGAGACCTTCGTCGGCTCCTCACAGCGGGTGTTTCCGGTGGACAAGAAGGCGGCGCCACTGCTTCGGGCATGGCTCAAGCGTCTGCGGGGCATGGGGGTGCAGTTCCATATGCGCTCGCGATGGCTAGGTTGGGAAGGTAAGGCCTTACACTTCGAAACGGCTCAGGGCTCGATTTTGCTGCGACCGGAGGCTACGGTCTTGGCCATGGGTGGAGCAAGCTGGCCAGAACTTGGTTCAGATGCGCGCTGGGTACCCTGCTTACGCGACCGCGGCGTGAGCATTGTCCCGTTTCGCCCCAGCAATTGCGGGTTCCAGGTAAACTGGAGCGAGCACTTCAAAAGCCGCTATGCGCGGCAGCCAATCAAGTCTGTTCGCGCCCGGCTAGGAACGTCGGCTGCAGGCGCAGATGGCTGGAAAAGCGGCGAGCTGATGGTCACGGAAGAGGGCCTCGAAGGCGGGCTGGTCTATGCCCTCTCTGCCACCGCGCGTGAGCAGGTTGCCCAGCACGGTGGGACGACGCTGTGGCTGGACCTCACTCCTGGGCGAAGCGAAGCCCAATTGGCGACAAGACTTGCCGAGCCCAGGGGGAAGAACTCCATGGCCAAACACCTCAAGGGCAAGGCGGGGCTGGAGGGCGTGAAGGCAAGCCTACTCAGGGAATTCGGCGGCACCAGCACAATGAGCGATCCGACTCAGCTTGCTCGGCTGATCAAGGCTGTTCCGATAAATCTCGGTGCACCTTTCAGCATTGATCGAGCTATCAGCAGTGCAGGAGGCGTATGCTTTGAAGGACTCGATGAGCATCTGATGCTGAAAGCAATCCCAGGCGTATTCTGTGCCGGAGAGATGCTCGATTGGGAGGCGCCGACTGGCGGATACCTGATTACCGCCTGCATGGCCAGTGGCAAGTTTGCAGGCTCTGGAGTTCTTGAGTTTCTGGCTGCACGCCAAGCCAGGTTACGAGGAGGAATTGATCTATGAAGGCGATATTGATTTTTTTGAGTCTCCTGAGTGTCGTAGGCTGCAACAACAAGGCTGTTTACGACAACATTCAATACAACAAGCGTACCGACTGCCTGAAGGTTCCAGCTTCCGAATACGAACAGTGTATGGAGGGCGTTGACCGCTCATACGAGGAGTATGAGAGGCAGCGCAAGGCAGTTATCGACGGTTAGCCGAATTCTGTAGCGCTTCCCACAGGGTAGTCCCCACCATGCCCGCTTGGTGGTCCCTGCGCCGGATCTGATACAGCGACGAGTGACGAGGTGGAAACTCTGCAAGATCAAGTTGTACGAGCTTGCCGGCCTTCAGCTCGGACCTGATCATATGCTCTGGCAAACCACCCCAGCCCATACCTGCCATGATGACTTCTTTCTTGGCCGCGAAATCAGCGACCGTCCAGCGCAGCGTGCCATTGAGCACATCGCGGCTCTGCTCGAAAGTACCGCGGCCTGTTCCCGAGGTGATCACCTGGGTGAACCTGCTCATGGTGACCGTGCTAATCCTGCCCGACTTGCGATTTGGACCGTAGTCTGGGCGGGTGACCGGGATTATCTCAATCCTCATGTATGGGAGCGCTTCAACCTCTTCTGTCGACAGGCCATCCATGGTAGTGACGACGATGTCTGCCTCACCGTTCATCAGCCGCTCAGCGGCGCCGCCCATGGCATCACTCAGCAGCCGAATATGCGTATCGGGATACTGCTGAATGGTTTCGTCCACTGTCGCCAGCAAAGGCTTTAGCGGACACGTAGCTGTGACAGACAGGGTGACTTGAGGCTCCTGGAATGCTGCCAGCTTGCGCGTCAGATTCGAGAGGACCTGCATCTCGGCTAGAACGGTTTTTGCCTGTCGATAGAACGCTTCTCCTGCTGGTGTGAGCACAGGTCGGTAATGTTCGCGCGACAGCAGCGTGAGGCCGATCTCCGCCTCCAGCACTTTTATCGCTTGAGTCAGCGCAGGCTGAGAGCGATGGAGTGTAGCTGCCGCCTCACGAAAACTACCGGTAGTGACAATGGCATGCAGTACCCGCAGCTGTTCGATTTTCATCAGCGGTACCCGCGTCTTGAGATGATAATAAAAACGGATCGTGTTCAGTCGAAGATAATATTATTAAGTTGGACTGGCAAGTATTAGGATGGGCTACATGAGTCAAGATCATAGACAGGGGAACCAAAACGCATATGAGCCAGTCACTTGAGTTTAATGAGATCCAGTACATGCTGGAGAAATACTTCGACGGCCTGTTCCGCGCCGATAGCAGTATTCTCTCCGAGGTCTTTCATCCAGATGCGCGCTACGTCAACGCCGTGCCTTCAAGTTACCGCAACCTGACGCTGGACACGTATCTGAAGATCGTCGATGAGAGAGCGGCGCCTGCCGAGAGCGGTGCCAAGCGGGAGGCGCGTGTTGTAGCAATCGAGATCATCGGCCCTCATTTGGCCTGTGTGAAAGCTGAAATGGTCATGATGGGCCGGTACTATACCGATTGCCTGACGCTCATCCGCGTCGACGACAGGTGGTTGATCATCACCAAAGTATTCCACTACACACTTGCAGGAGATCAGTGATGCCGTACGTCAATATCAAGGTCACACGAGAAGGAGGACCGGACGGAGTTGGTCCTTCAGCTGAACAGAAAGCCGAGTTGATAGCAGGTGTAACCGAGCTCCTGACTCGTGTACTCAATAAGGACCCTGCTACAACCTTTGTGGTAATCGACGAGGTCGATCTCACAAATTGGGGGGTGGGAGGGCTGCCCGTGCCGGAGTATCGGGCCAGGAAGCGAGCGTCCGAATCTTCAGCGCAATAGCATGCAGGCGCGTCTGCGGCCTTCGCGGCCGTGGACCCACTGTACGCTGCTGATCAGCGTAACCACGTCACATTCCCGAACAAATAGGCCATCTGGTCCCAAGCGCTCATCCATTCCGACGATGCCCTCGTGGCATCAATCACTTAGCTTCGCTGGTATAACGATAAACGGAGCTTTGCAATGGATCTCACCACCACCCACCGGCCGCCTGCCATTCACTTCGCACTGGGTTTGTCACTGCTTTCTGTGGCACTTGGCAGTTGCTCGACGAGCGCAGCCGAGCTTGGCCGACTGTTGTGGGAAGACAACTTCAATACTCTCGACTCACGGATCTGGAACGTCGTAGAAGGCGACGGCTGTGAGCAGGGGCTTTGCGGCTGGGGCAATCAGGAGCTGGAGTGGTACAAAGCCGGTAACAGCTTCACAGCAAACGGCCAGCTCATACTTGAGGCCAAGCGCGAACCTGGACTCGCAGTGCAACACAATGGCAAGGCGTTCACCTCGGGAAAGATCGATACGAAGAACAAGCTTTCTGTTCAGTACGGGATGATCGAAGTGCGTATGCAGCAGCCTGTCGTGGGGACCGGTTTATGGCCTGCGGCATGGATGCTGGGAACAAGCGACGAACCCTGGCCGAAGAAAGGCGAGATCGACATGATGGAGTCTGGACATCGTGCGCAAGGCCGTGCAGAGGCGGGTTTCTCAGGCGCTGACATCAATAGCTTTGTCGGTGCAAACGTGATTTTCTACGCGGACGCCGCCTGTTCTGATGGAAACCCGACCTGTGCCGCCAGTACTGCCTGGCAGAATGACAATGCCTATCTTGCGCCAGCGCCGCTCAGTAATCGCTTCGTCACCTACCGCACCTATTGGACCGACTCCCAGATACGGTTCAGCATTCTGGACAATGGTGTCGAAACGGATCTGTATGAGCAGCCGATCACTATCAACGATGACATGGCTGCACTGCGGAAGCCCTTCTATCTGTTGCTGAACCTGGCTGTCGGCGGCAATTTCACTGATGCCGCGACAAACCAGCAGGTTACTGCGCCACTGCCCGCACAAATGAAAATCGACTACATCCGCATTTACGAACTTGATGGTCAGGGGCAGGTTTGGGTAGAGACGCCGGATCCGCAATCCGGCGTATTGCGAGTCGAAGCAGAATCCTATGACCGCTTCGTCGATACGACGCCAGGGAATAGTGGTGGCGCCTATCGTAACGATGATGTCGATATCGAACAGACCAGCGACGAAGGCGGTGGTCATAATGTTGGTTGGATGGACGCAGGTGATTGGCTGGAATTCGATGTGGATCTTCCGGCTGGCAACTACGATCTCTCTGCCCGTGTTGCCTCTGCCGTGGGAGGCGGCAGGTATCGCGTTTCAGTGGACGGTCGTTCGGCCGGCAGCAATACGGTCTCCAGTACAGGCGGGTGGCAGTCTTTTCAGACCCAGCCTCTTGGCACATTGACCCTCGACAGCAGCGGACGACACACGCTACGTGTCGCTGTTGATAGCGCAGCGCTGAACCTCAATTGGCTCGAGTTTACCCCGAAAGAAGGCCCTAGCAGGAACGACGATGTCAGCGGTGTCACCGAGATCGGCAGCGGCGAGATAGAATTTTTCGTCAACACGGCAGGCTGGGCTGACCTGCACTATAGCCTCAACGACGGAGGCCAGATCAATGTCAGAATGCCTCAGCAAAGTGGCAGGAACAGCTTTAAGGTTAGTGGACTGACTGCGGGCGATCGTATCAGCTATTTCTTTACCTATTTCGATGCCGGAATAAACGGCGCTGTCGATTCCTCAAGGCAAACCTTCACAGTCGGCAGTGGCGGTGGCTCGGATGGCAGCGATAACGGTGGTGACAATGGCGGAGTAGATGGTGGGGACAGCGACGGCGGCGACGGTGGTGGCACAGATGGCGGCAACGGCGGGGGCAATGGCGGTAATGCGGATGGGGGTGGCGGTTCGAATGGTGCCGGCAAGGTAGTCCCACTCTTCGGGCCGGCTACCCAACTCGAGCCGGCGATCCAGGTTGACCGCGGCGATGCACTCGTCACCCGATTTTCTGACAGGGCACGCGACCGTCATGCCAAGGAAAACCACTTCCAGGCTTATGACCATTACTTGAGCTTCTACTGGGAAGATCGCACGGCTGCAATAGAAATCGTCGACAGGGTCGCCAAGGGTGGCAACAGCATCCGCATGAACGTACGCGCCGAAAACAAACTGGACGACCTGCAGGCGGAGAACCGCTGGTGGTATATCGGCACCAATACGCTTGCAGAGTTCTGTGGAAACGGGGTGATGACCACCAACGACAATCGCAATTACTGGAAGGAAGAAACCTACAACTGTCGTGAAGGCCGACCCATCCAGAAGGGCGACAAACTCGAATTCGAAATCAGTCAGTTTCTCGACGAACGTACGCTCCCACGTGGCCGATCCAACTATTACGGCACCACCTTTCTCTACATCGTCGGTGAAGGCATCGTGCCCTGGAGCGTGACTGACAAGACCGTCTTTACACCAGGTCGAACCCTGCAACGTGATTCGGTACCAATACCGCAGCGCGCTCGCCTCGGCGGTGATACGACCCTGCATGTTCAGATGACGGCAGAACCAGATGGTCATTTCCAGCAGATGGCAACGAATCTGGGCTATGAAAATGGCCAGCCCTTCGTCCAGGGACGACGCGTGCATCACACTTCCTTCCTGAACGGCGCGCATGACGAGAACCCGGAAAACGGCGTGTTTGGCGAAATGTCAGGCAAGGCGGGTACGCACTATATCAACGATCGCTGCGCTGGCTGTCATGTTCGCAATGGACGGGCGCCAGTTGCGCCAAATGGCGAGGCACTGGATAAGTGGGTATTCAGGATCGGCGATGCCAACGGCGGTCCAGATCCTGAACGGGGTAGGGTGCTGCAACCACGCAATATCGGTATCAATAATGCGAGCGCAGGTGAGGGCGTTGCTTCCATCGCGTTCTGGAGCGAGTCAAATGGTTTGCGCTCACCAAACTATGAGTTCAGCTATGGAGCGCCAGAAACCTTCTCGGCGAGGATTGCTCCGAATATCAATGGCATTGGCCTGCTTGAGGCCATTCCTGAAGCAGCTATTCTGGCGAAAGCTGATCCTGACGACCGGAATGGTGATGGAATCTCCGGTCGGGCTCAGGAAATCCGCGATCCAGTCACTGGCGAAAGCCGCTTGGGCCGCTTCGGCTACAAGGCCGGGAGCTTCAGCGTGAAGCATCAGGTAGCTTCGGCGTTCAATACCGACATGGGCGTTATGACCACAATGCTGCCTTCGCCCGACTGTGGTCCCCAGCAAGTTGAATGCGGCAGCAGCGGCGCGGAAATTCCAGACTCAGAAGTGAATAAACTTGTGAAATACATCTCACTCCTGGGCGTGAGACCTCAGCGTGATTACGACAATCCCGAAGTCCGTCGCGGTGAAACGGTCTTCAACGACATCGGTTGCGTTGGCTGTCACACACCAGAGCAGAAGACGAGTCAGTACCACCCGCTGGGAGAACTGCGGAACCAAACCATCAGGCCATACACAGACATGCTTCTACACGATATGGGACCCGGCCTTGCGGACAATCTCGGCGAAGGCATCGCCAGTGGCAGCGAATGGCGTACGGCGCCACTTTGGGGCTTGGGTCTGTCAGCTTGTGTGACCGGCGGCGTCACCGGCGGGCGTGGTTGGGACGCCTTTGGTCTGGATGGTTATGAGCGCTGTACGCCAGATGCCAACTTCCTCCATGACGGCCGTGCTCGTACGATCGATGAAGCGATCCGCTGGCATGGCGGCGAAGGCGAGGCCTCGAAAGTGGCTTATGAAGGCCTGGGTGGCGGTGACAAAGGGGCATTGCTGAGGTTCCTCGAATCCTTGTAAGACTGGAGGACCAGGCGCGTGGTGAAGCGCGCTGAATCAGGTAAACGGGTTCAGCAGCTTCGCTCCGGCAACGTCAAAATCGCATTCTTTGGCGCGCCAAACTCGACGCGCGCAAAGTCCTCATCTGTCCCGACGTTTGGCATTTCCATCAAAATCTCGGCGAGAGATTTTTTTTCGGGCGTATCAAGGCCTGTTCCAGTATTCGCCGATGTTCAGCTTCAACACCGATGCCATGCCTGCGTGCCTGCACTTTCAGTGCATTGGCAACGTTATTGTCAATATTACGTACAATCAGACTGGCCATTTCAAAAGCCTCTACAAGGGTATTTTGCATGATGACAACGTTGCTATCACTTTTCTCATAAGGCCGGGTACCTTTCAAACTCAATTATCAGCAATGCCCGTATAGCATTAGAAAACGGATCCACAGTGTCTCTATGACTCCAGACCTATCTTTCATGTCTCTATATCGTCGCTGCCTCCCGGTTTTATTGCTCTCCTCAAGCCTGGTCCACGCCAACATTGGTCCCGACCATTTCCCGCAACCATGGCGAACCGAGGCGGTGGTTGATGGCCGGGATCAGAACTTCAATGCCGTTCGTTACCTTCACGAATTCAGCTATCGCCATAGCCAACGACATCCTGGTCCCACGGAATCCGGCATCCGAGGCACGGCCGGGAGTGTAGGCAGCGACGTTCTGTACCTGGATTTTCGATACCGCCAGGACTTCGAGTTCAACGACGGTCGACAGGCCTTCATGCTTGATATCCAGCGCGGTGAAGATCTGGATGGTCTCTACGAGCGGCAGATTTTTGGCTTCCGCCATCAGCTCATGGAGAAAACTGAAATCTGGCTGCAGGGGGATGTCACGGCAGACAAGTCGACAGCTGATGTTTATTTCAGTGTGCGCAGATATTTGGGTAACGAGAGTTGGTTACACGCCAGCTGGATTCTGCCGGACACCTATTTCAACACCAAGAGTGATACCGGGGACGAGTTCGATACCGAGCCGGCCACCGCCTTTCTGCAGTGGCACCAGCCTTTGAATGGTGCTGATGATGCGCTAGGCACAACGCTGTCACTAAATTACTCTCCAGAAGCGGTCATCGTGAGTGAGACCAGTCAGCTAAGGGCTGAAAGCGAGTCCTTCAGCGCAGCACTGACGCACGACTGGCTGCTTCCGAACTGGCTACTGACGATTGACGTCGCGGGCGAACGAACCCGCCGGGCGTATCAGTTGACCCAGGCTGAGGGTGAGGTTAATGCGGCGGATTTCGACCGCTACCTCTGGGAACTTACACTACAGGCCACCTACATACCTCACTCCAACCGGCCTTCCGTAGGACTTAGATATCTGTCGGTGAGAGAGCAGGGCTACTTCGGTCGCAACCTGGATGATGTCGGTGATATCGATCGCCGTGAGCCGATGATATTCGGCAGCCTGCGTTTCGCGATCTCAGAGCGGGCGTTCTTTACGCCGGAGATTTATGCAAGCTACGTGAACATCGACCAGCGCTTCGAAAGCGGGCGCAATCGCAATCGTGACGAAAACGGTTTTATCGGAAAGCTGGCTTTTCCCTTTGAGTACCTCATGTCCGCCGAAGACAGGGCCGTGCTGACCATCTCACCCAGCATACTCCTGCACGAACTGCGCTTTGGAGGAGGCAATCTACAGGTGCACTGGCCGCTCTGAAGTATTAAAAGCAGGCCTTCAACAGTGCCTTGGTATTGTCCGCCGTCATCACGACTGGATTGCCGCCGGCACTCGGATCTTCCAGCGCCATGGCCACCATGTCGTCTATGCGATCGTCAGCTACTCCCAGTTCGCCCAGTGTTTGTGGGATATTCAATCGTACCCGCAGCTCGTTCACATAATCCACAAAACCATCAAAACCACCCTTGATATCCAGATACCGTGCGATATCGCAGACTTTGTCCTTGATCGCCGCACGGTTCATCTGTATGACAGCAGGCAGCACGACGGCATTGGTCATACCGTGATGGGTGTGGTAAATCGCGCCTACCGAATGCGACAGTGCGTGGCAGGCGCCGAGGCCTTTCTGAAACGCCACTGCGCCCATGGCTGCCGCCGCCATCATTTGCCCGCGGGCTTCGATATCAGTCCCGTCGGCGTATGCACGTGGCAGGTAGGTCTTCACGATGCGCATGCCCTCCAGCGCAATGCCCGCACTCATTGGATGGAAGAATGGCGAGCAGTAGGCTTCGAAGCAATGGATGAAGGCATCCATACCGGTGCCCGCGGTGATTACCGGTGGCATACCGACAGTCAGTTCAGGATCAGAAATGACGATTGAAGGCAGGAATTTTGGATGGAAGATGATCTTCTTGACGTGGGTCTGGCTATTGATAATGACGCTGGCGCGACCCACTTCCGAACCCGTTCCCGCGGTCGTCGGCACGGCAATGATCGGGGCGATGTTCTCGGTTTTGGCCCGCGTCCACCAGTCACCGATATCTTCGAAATCCCATACTGGCCTGTCCTGACCAACCATGAATGCGATGAGCTTGCCCAGGTCAAGACCGGAGCCGCCACCGAACGCGATCACGCCGTCATGTCGGCCTTCACGATAGATCTGAACGCCAGCTGCCATATTGCGTTCATCAGGATTAGGATCGACCTCGGAATAGATCGCTCGTCCAAGACCAGCCTTCTCGAGCAGATCGAGGGTCGACTGTGTAATCGGGAAGTTCGCCAGGCCCCTGTCTGTCACCAGCAGCGGCTTGCTGATTCCGAGTGCCTTGCAGCAGTCGGGGAGCTCCGAGATACGACCCGCACCGAAACGTATCGCCGTCGGATAGGACCAGTTCGCTGTGAGTGTCATCTTCAGAGGCTCCGCATGTAATAGGATTTGGGGCGGGTCAGATTGTGATAGCCAATTGAGGACAGGCCACCCCCACGCCCTGTGTCCTTGCAGCCCGTCCAGCACAGCGCGGGGTCGAGATAGTCGCAGCGGTTCAAGTACACCGTGCCGGTTTCGATCTGATCGGCAATGCGTTCGGCACGTTCAAAATCCCTGGTCCACAGTGAGGCGGTCAGGCCATAGTCGCTGTCATTCATCAAAGCGATTGCTTCGGCATCATCCTGGACTTTCATAATGCCGACGACTGGACCAAAGGACTCTTCACGCATGACCCGCATGCTGTGGTCGACATCGATCAGGATCTGGGGCATGAGGTAGGCATCACGCTGGTTGGGAAATAGCGCCGGATCGATGAGCGCCTTGGCACCGGCCTTCACCGCTTCAGCAGTCTGCTCACGCACGAGATCCGCGAAGCGCACGTGCGCCATCGGGCCGAGTGTAGTCTCCTGCTCCAACGGATCGCCCAACTTATAATTACTGACAATGCCCACTGCCTTCTCGATGAAACGATCGAACAGACTGGCCACCACATAGATACGCTCTATGCCGCAGCAGCATTGACCGGAGTTGAACATTGCGCCATCGATGAGAGTGTCGACAGCCTTGTCCAGGTCGGCATCCTCCATCACGTAGGCCGGGTCCTTCCCACCCAGCTCAAGGCCGAGCCCGGTGAAGGTGCCCGCTGCCGCCTGCTCCATGGCTTCTCCGCCACTCACTGAGCCGGTAAAGTTGACGAAGTCGAAGCTGCGCGCGGCGATGAGTTGTGAAGTCGTCTCGTGTGTAAGAAAAACGTTCTGGAACAGGTCGGCAGGTATACCGGCTTCGGTGAAAGCCTGCACCAGATGCTCACCAGCCAGCAGGGTCTGCGACGCCGTCTTCAGTAGTACGGCGTTACCTGCTATAAGCGCAGGCGCCACTGTATTGATCGCGGTGAGGTAGGGATAGTTCCAGGGTGCCACCACGAGCACGACCCCGTGCGGTACCCGTTTGATATAACGGCGGCTTCTGGCAGTGTTCTCGATGTTTATAGGCGCGAGTGCGTCGGCTGCGATATCAGCCATATAGAACGCACGCTCTTTCACACCGCCGAATTCACCACCGTAGCGCACCGGCCTGCCCATCTGCCAGGCCAGCTGCTCGACGATCTCCTTGTTCATCTCGCCGAGCTTTTCCACACCAGCTTTTACCAGCTTGACCCGCTCATCCAGAGGACGTTGGCTCCAGCCAAGTTGAGCCACAGTCGCGCGCGCAACGGCGTCGCCCGCCTCTGAGATGCTCAGGGCAGGGCGCTGTGCATAAACTTCACCGTTGACCGGTGAAATGCATCGAATCATCTGTGTCATTTCGCTGCCTTCTCTTGTATGCCTTGCGTGTGTAACTTGATGCTCAGGCGCGCTCGAAGCCACGGCGCACTTCGTAGTCGGTGACCACGCGATCGAAGTCTTCCTGTTCCCACTCGGCCGAGCGGACGTAGTGGTCGATCACGTCGTCGCCCATGGCTTCGCGCAGCATCGTCGAACCGCGTAGTGCTGCCGTTGCTGCTCTCAGGTTCTTCGGTATCCGTCGTGTCTCTTCAGCACCGTAGGCATTGCCGCTGAACTCCGGTTCAAGCTTCAGCTTGCCGTCGATACCTGCGAGCATGGAAGCGATTTGCGCAGCCAATGCAAGGTAGGGGTTCATATCCGCGCCACCAATACGGCACTCTACACGCACGGCATCGGTGCCCGGTGAAACCACCCGATAACCGGCGGTCCTGTTGTCGACTGACCAGACCGCGCTTGTTGGCGCGAATGTACCTGCTGCAAAACGTTTGTAGGAGTTCACATAAGGGGCGAGAAAAAACGTCGTTTCATCCACGTGCTTCAGCATGCCCGCTAGAGCCTGTTGCATGAGCTTCGACATGCCGTGCTTTGCCTTGGGATCGAAGAAGACGGACTTGCCCTTTTTGTCACACAGCGACTGATGAATGTGGCCTGACGACCCTGCCGCGCTGTGGTGCCACTTGGCCATGAAGGTCACACTTCGGCCATTCTGCCAGGCGATTTCCTTCACTGCGTTCTTGACCAGAACATGGGTGTCAGCCATGTCGAGGGCATCAGAGTAATGAATATTCAGCTCTACCTGTCCTGGGTCCGCCTCGCCTTTGCTGCTTTCGACGCGAATACCAGCGCCATAGAGACCATTGCGGATCGGCTGCATAACGCCCTCTTCACGCGTGGTCTGGAATATGTGGTAATCCTCGTTGTAGGGACTCACCGGCGTCATATCGTGATACTTGTGGTCCTGCATCTGTTCAAAGGACTCACGAAAAATGAAGAACTCGAGTTCCGTGGCTGTCGTCATCGTCAGACCATGCTCGGCCAGGCGAGCAAGCTGCTTCTTCAGCACGGCACGTGGCGAGTGGGGAATGTCCTTGTGCGTAGCGTGATCGAGCAGATCGCAGAGGACGAATGCGGTGCCCTTGAGCCAAGGCAGCCGCCGCATGGTGGAGAGGTCGGGTTTCATGACGTAGTCACCATGACCGGATGACCAACTGGTCGACTTATAATTCTCGACGGGCGTCATTTCCAGATCGGTGGCAACCAGATACTTGCAGCAGTGGCTCTCCTCCCAGGCCGTATCGACGAAATACTGTGCCTGGAAGCGCTTGCCCATGAGTCGACCCTGCATGTCTGGAATGGCGGCGACTACGGTGTCGATCGAGCCATCCTCGACCAGCTTGGTGAGTTCCTTGAATGAGAGATTTGCAGCCATGTTGGCTCCGTGTTCATTATCAGAAATCGCCGGGCTGCCGAGTGGTGACAGCTCAGCGAACTACAACCTTCAGCTATAGCGATAGGGCCGTCCGGCCTTCTCCATCAGCTCACCATAGTCCTTGAAGATCTTGATGACCTTGGCCTTGGTTTCCGACTCCTTGGCGATCTCGTCCCAGAATACCTTCGCGGCTTTTTCGACTTCGGCCCACTCCTCATCAGGAATCGTGGTAAGTTTCATTTTTGAACCGTTTACGCGGAGCTCGGCTTCGCCACCCCAGTACCACCACTGTCTGTAATAATGCGAGCTGTCGAGAGTGACTTTCAAGAGCTCTTTCAGGTGTTCCGGCAACGCATTGTAGCGATCCATGTTGGCAAAGAAGGAGCCGGCCCAGGCACCCGAAATGTTATTGGTGAGGAAGTAGTCGGTCACATCCGCCCAGCCGACGGTGTAGTCCTCCGTGATCCCAGACCAGGCAATGCCGTCGAGCTCGCCGGTCTGAACCGCGACCTCGATATCCTCCCAGGGCAGGGAGACCGGCACCACGCCGAACTGGCTCATGAAGCGACCAGCGGTGGGGAATGTGAAGACGCGCTTGCCCTTGAGATCGTCCAGCGAATTGATTGGCTTCTTGGTGGCAAAGTGACAGGGGTCCCATGCACCGGCCGAGATGTGCTTGACGCCGACTTTGGCATATTCCTTCTCCCATATTTCCGCCAGCCCGTACTGGTTGAACAGCACCGGCACATCCAACGAATAACGGCTGGCGAAGGGGAAGTAGCCACCGAAGACCGTCACTTCCGTCGGCGAGGCCATGGAGTCGTCGTCGGACTGTACAGCATCGATGGTGCCCTTCTGCAACGCCCGGAACAGTTCACCCGTCGGTACCAGCTGGTCTGCGAAATACAGTTCAATCTGCATCTCGTCCCCGGCAATCTTGTTGAAACTTTCGATGGCGGGCTTGATAACGTGCTCAGCAAGTGCGGGACCTGCGTAAGTCTGCATGCGCCAGCGAATCTTAGGCTTTGCGGCGTAGAGTGCTGGCGGCGCCAGCGCGGCTGCACCAGCGATACCGGCTGTTGCGAGGAACTTACGTCTTGTGGTCATGATGCTCTCCTGGTTTCCGTTTTTCTGCCTTCGAGGTCTTATTTGCCGTACACGTAATTCGGAAGCCACATCGCGATGTCCGGAAAGACCATGATCAGCGCAAGCGCCAGTATCATGACAAGCACGAAAGGCAGGATGGAGCTGTAGATGTCGCGCAGTGAGATCTCTGGCGGCGCCATCGCCCGCATCAGGAACAGGTTATAGCCGAAGGGTGGCGTCATGTAGGCCACCTGCGTGGTGATCGTGTAGAGGATGCCGTACCAGATGAGATCGAAACCAAGCGCATCGACTAACGGCACATACAGGGGCGCGACGATAACCAGCATTGCGGTGTCGTCGAGGAAGGTGCCCATGATGAGAAATGACAATTGCATCAGGATCAGGATGGTCCACGGATTCAGCCCTAACTGCTCTGTAAACAGGCCTTCGATGGCCTGAACCGCACCGAGACCGTCGAACACTGCGCCGAATCCCAGGGCTGCCAGGATAATCCACATGAACATGCAGGAAATCCCGAGTGTCTGCCGAACGGAGACTTCGAAGACCGCCCGGTTCATTCGTCCCTTCAGAATCGCAGCCAGGAACGCGGCCATGGCCCCAATGGCAGAGCTTTCCACGAGGCTGGTCCAGCCGTTGATGAAGGGCACCATCATGACAGCGAAGATGACTAGCGGTAACAAGCCTGCACGCAGCAGGCGCAGCTTCTCGCGGGTGCTGACCTGACGTTCCTCAGCCGCCAGTGGCGGGCCAAGTTCGGGTTGTATCCGGCAGCGAATGTAGATATAGGCGATGAACATGGCCGCCATCATCAGGCCGGGCAGGACGCCCGCCAGCCACAGCTGTCCCACCGGCTGCCTGGCGATCATGGCGTAGAGCACCAGCACGACAGAGGGTGGGACGAGAATACCCAGCGAGGAGCCTGCCTGGACCACGCCCGTCACCATTCGCTTGTCGTATCCCCGCTTGAGTAGCTCAGGCAAGGCAATGGTCGCACCGATGGCCATTCCTGCCACGGATAGGCCATTCATTGCCGAGACCAGCACCATCAGCGCGATTGTGCCGATAGCCAGCCCGCCCGGCATAGGGCCCATCCAGACGTGAAACATCCTGTACAGGTCATCGGCAATCTTGGACTCTGACAGCACGTAGCCCATGAAGATGAACATCGGCAGGGTCAACAGCGGGTACCAGTTCATCAGCTTCATCGAGGCTGCGAAAGGGATGTCCGAACCACCGGTGCCCCAGAGCGCCAGGGCCGCAAGCGCTGCGACACCTCCAATGGCGCCGAAGACCCGCTGCCCGGTCATCAGCATGAGCATCATCGTGGAGAACATGAACAAGGCAATCAGGTCATACGACATCTAGAGGGTCTCTCCGCGGATGATCGCGATGTCCTTGAAGAACTCCGAGATGGCCTGTAGCAGCATGAGGAAGAAGCCGATGCACATGACGACCTTGATAGGCCACATGTACGGCCGCCAGGCAGTCCGGCTGCGAACGCCGTATTCGAGTGAATAGCTGGTGCTTTCGATAGCCCCGTAGAGCAGCACGCCGAGGTAGAAAACCAGGACGAAGACAGTAAAGGCGTCTACCCAGGCTTTCTTCTTTGCCGACCACTCACCGTAGAACAGATCCATCCGCACGTTCGAACCTAGCTGCAGCGAGTAGGGCCCGCCCATGATGTAGTACGCAACCATCGCAAACTGCGCCGCTTCCAGCGTCCAGAGTGAGGGCAGGAAGAAAGTCTTCGAAATCGATGACCAGAGCAGTATGCCGACCATGACGAATATGCCATACATCATGATGCGGCCGATGCGGTAGTTTACGGCGTCGACGACGCGGACATAGCCTCGGATCACTGGCCCCATTCGGGTTCGTCCTCATCATCGGAGAACTCTTCATCGAGTACCGGCCTGGCCTGCGCCACCTTGATTGCGGCGGTGAGCAAGCCTGACAGCATCAGGGCCATGGCCTCCTGGTCATGTGGCGTAGCGATGAGGTCGTTGCGGATCTCGATCATCACGTTCAGATAGTGAGATGGCAGCGCATGTGCTTTCAGGGTATGCGTTACACCATCTTTCGGCCCGTAGGGTTGATTGCGCCGAACGATGCGTTCGCAGTTCTGCTGCGCGATCTGCAGCAGGGCATCAGCCAGACGACTATCACGGTCGTGCAATATTCCGATCTCCACCGTACGCTGCTGCCCCTTGTACACCGGCGTGAAGCTATGGATGGTAATGATGATGGGTGTGCCCGACATACTCTGCAGTGTTGTCTTCAGCTGCTTCTTGAATGGCTTATACACACTGGCTACACGACTGGCCCGCTCAGCATCCCCGAGATTGGCATTGCCAGGAATGTCATGAATCTCGCTGCGCGCAGGCATGGCGTCCAGAGCGTGGGGCGGACGATTGCAGTCATAGACGAGACGCGACACGGCACTTGCGATCAGTCTCGCATCGAGCAGTTCACTGAGGTGTCTGGCTACCTCGAGCGCCCCCGGGTCCCAGGCGACATGGCTCTGCAGGACGGCGTCGTTGAGACCAAGACCGTGATACTGATCGGGAATGAAGTTACTGGCGTGTTCGCATACCAGCAGGATCTGAGAGCCTGCTTCAGGCCTGATGACCTGCGGCGCGATGCGACCAGCCGGGATGCTCATCGCGGAAACGAAAGTGCCTGTTCTGGAATCACGGAGCTCTTCCTTATACAGATGCTATGAAGAGAGTTCTTCAAAACGCAGGCGACTGTCAATATCTTTGTGAAAATATATTTTCACGAGTGATTGGTCTGTCTGTTTTCGAAGATACCGGACAAACCCTTCCCCAGGGTGTCGCGGGTTTTTACACGCCAGATCAGCTTGAGTCAGATGCAGAACATGCGTGGGTGTAGCCGACAACGCCTGTATGGCTCGTGGGCAGCGACTGAGCGGCAGGCTGTTATGGTTTCAGCTCAGCCTAGGAGGCGTCGAAGATTTTTACATAACGAAGAATAGAGTGGTCGACCTAATCCAATTAGACGATTGATAAATGTGTGGATTGCAATATGTGGAACGTATCTTGCTGATTAATATGGAATTTTTATGTTGGAGGTGGTCGTTTTCTGTTCGAGTAGTCAGTGTCCCACAGCATGGATCTCTTAACCCGGAGCATGACGCTCTTACACCGAGGGTAGAGTATGACGAAGATGGCTCACATCCTGAGTACCAACTTGTCCAATGCGCTTAATATCGAAAACAATCAGTTCATAAACGTGATACAGGAGGCGCTGAATATCCAGACGCATGCCGATCTGTTTCATTGGCTCCAGGGGGATCTTCAGACATATCTGCCGCATGAAATCCTGCTTGCCATCTGGCGGCTGCGCGAAAGCGAAACACTGCAGATCGATGTCATTTCTCCACTTCGTGAGATGCGGACATCCAATGTGGTCGGTGCCGACATGTTGCCCCTGAGACAAGATCTCCTGGCGCGCTGGGAGAAGGGTGGTCACCAGCTTTTTGACGTCCGGAATGAGGACGGATTTGTGCTCGATCACAGCAAGCAGGATACGCCTGACCCTGTGAGCATGAACTTCAGACGCATGCGGTCAGCGCTTGTTCATGGTATTCAGAATGTGCGGGAGCGCGACGAAATTATGTATCTGGTATTCAGTGAGGCGCTGTCTATCCCAAGGTCGGCTCATCACTATTTCAAGCTACTCCTGCCATATATCGATACGGCTTTGCGACAACTGCCGCCCTTGCGTGATCAAGCGTCTACTGCTGCTTTTGCGGGGCCTGTCTCCGACTTCGGTCTCACTTCGCGCGAGCGGGAGATCATGGAATGGGTCAGGGCCGGAAAGACCAATGAGGTGATTGGTGTGATTCTCGATATCAGTCGCTTTACCGTAAAGAATCACCTCAAGCGAATATTCAGAAAACTTGATGTCTCCAACCGGGCCCAGGCGGTCAACAAGATTTACGAATGTGCCGCGACTGCGCCTGGCTCAGGTTGTCAGGATCGACAGTAGAAACGCCGATACTGACTAAGCAACTCGGCCTGTCCCGGTCTACTGGAATCGAGCAGGTATTCCGGTACAGAAAACGCTACGATCTCATTTGGCCCGGGCTTCAGCGCCTGGATAGCGCCCATTTGGCGCAGGATTCGTGTAATGGGAGCCGCATGCGCGCTGAAGGGTGTGTCATCAAGCGGCGGCCCGCTCTGTTGTGAAAACAGCTCCACGATTATGCCCCAGTAGCGCTTGGATCGAGCAGCGATTCTGTTCACTCTGAGCGCGTATTCGTGGTGGTGGGGACGTGCCACCGTGCCCACGCCAGCACCATCCTGTAGTAGGACCCGTAACTCTGGTGCTGCTGCCCAGAGCGCTCGCCATAGCCGCTCAAATTGATCAGGCGATTGTGAACCGCTTACGTAGGTCGAAATGCTCACCGTCTTGTGAGGACTCAGTTGTGTAAGCAGGCTGACAAGGCTTCTCAGATGCTCCCGAAGCAGATCAACCTGCCAGGCTTGTGTCCAGGTGCGGTCGTCGATTTCTTCCGAGATATACCATCCTGCCAGTGCAGGATGACGGCCGAGTTCTGCTTCGAGCCGAGCGGCAGCCGCCAATGAGCGTTCGCGAAGGTTTGCCAGATATGCGGCCAGTTCATCGGCAGGCGCGCTGATTTGTGTGCCATAGTCGGCATCGGCTGCCAGGCCCAGAACGACCCGTAGCCCATTGGCATGTGCCTGATCCAGCCAACCACTGAGGAACCGTATACCTGGCTCGCGGCTCAGATCCAGCTCGCCGAAGACACTCCATTGCAGGTAGAGCGTCTCGACCCCCAGCCCTGCGATATCCTGCAGCGCTGCCTGCCACTCGTCCGGTGATCGTTCCAGGTCGGAAAGAAGGGGCTGCAGAAAGCTTGAGCGGAAAGGTGCGCCTGGGCATTCACCGGCTGCCGCTGGCAAAGTCATTGTCATTAGCAGCCAGAACAAGAGCTGTTTCACTGGCGGAACCTCCTGATCACGTTAAAAGCCATTGTGCAGGCGCAACACGAAGCCCGAGTTTTCATTGGTATTGCCACCCACCACCGCACGGTATTCAAGCGCCAGCTCAAGCTGACTACTATGAGTCCGATAGGCGTTGCCGCCAAACCAGCCGCGTAGGGCCGTACCAACGCCGATTTCGTAGCGCTTCTCCGTTTCGATGTCCTCGGTGTAGCTAGCACCTGCTATAGCATAGGGCGTCAGGTTCAGACCCTGCCGAATATGCGCGGCGACACCCTCACGCCACTCCCCGACCAGAAACTCTGCTCGGTCTTCCACGACCAGGGCTGCGTCCAGGTACACCGACCGGTAATGGCGGTACGTCTCACTTGGAGCATAAGCTGTGCCGCGATCGAACGAGGCACTGGCGCGGATCATCCAGTCGTTTCTGGCCTCGCGCCCCAGCGCAACCAGTCGCTCACCTGAGATGAGGAAATTGAGCGGGGCGAAGGGCTTGGCGCGAAGGCCAACACCACCCTGGGTTCGGCTGCCTTCTGTCGAAAGCGTGTCGTCTTCGAATGTCCAGATGCTACGCCCGAAAACCTCAACGTGACGACCGTCCGAAACGTTGTCGAGCCGATAGGCAATGTCGAGGCCGGCCTGGCTCCGAAAGCCGGCCAGGCCGACCGAGCCATCAGGATCGGAGGCATCATTGCCGTTCATACGACGCACAAACAGCCCCGTGTTTATCTTCAGACGATCCTCGAGCTGCTGTACTTCCCGCCGCCAGGCGTAGCCACGTTCATCAGTACCGGCGCTACCCTTGGCGTCACCTCGCTCAGTGTCCGGCTGCTCAGTCTGCGCCAGATCGATGCGACGGCGGAATGCACTCGCCGCGGCCTCGTCCTGACCCAGGCGCCGATAGACATGGCCGAGTTCTTCATACAGGGGCAGACGCTGTACATCCCCAGCCAGGGCCGCTTCGAAATGATCGGCTGCAAGACTGTCATCACCAGACCCAAGGTAGACGTAGCCGAGGCTTGCCCGGAACTCGGCATTCTCGGGGGCGAGCAATACCGCCTGCTCGAATTCATTACGGGCATCGAGCTGCTCTCCAAGTTTCAGCAGATATTGACCAAGCGCGTAGTGCCGGTCTGCGGTGGGTTTGGTCAGCACAGATCTGCGCTGCGCCTCTGCCGCCTGACGCAGGTCGCCATCCAGCGACGCCAGCCGGGCGAGCTCCTCATACAGCAATGCTCGCTGATCAAGCGCCAGTGCGTGTTCCTTGATCTGTGCAAGCATCTGGCTTGCCCGCTCGTGCTGACCGGCAAGCCGTGCTGCTCGACCTGCATTCAGCATCAGTGCCCCAGGACGGGTGCCCTCAGCGTTATAAAGCATCTCCCAAGCCTGCGCTGCGGTCGCCCAGAGACCATGCGCCTCGGCAAGCTTTGCCCACTTCCGCAGCACCATGGGCAGATCGGGATGTTTTGGCAGGAGTGATCCCACCAGTTGATGCATTTCAGACAAGGCGGCTGCGTGGTCATTCGCCGCCACCAGAATATCCACCAGTCGGACGTGTGTTTCTGTATCGCCCCGCAAGGCAAGCAGGCGTTTCTGGGTCTTCGCGGCCGAGACCAGATCACCTGATCCAACCTGGCGTTCCGCCAGGGCGTGCAGGGCAGGCGGGTAATTCGGCGCCAGTTGCGCAGCGCGTTCCAGAGCTGCCAGTTGAGCCGCGGAATCACCTGCCTGCGCATGCATGTCGGCAATTTCGAGAGCAATTGCGCCCGGTTCATCCACTTGACCTGGCTCATCGAGTAGCTGCGCCAGAACCTGTTCAGCAGCCTCGACACGTCCCAGCTCCCTGAGCAGCTGTCCTTTGAGTCTTGTGCCGTACACAGGCAGATTTGCGGTGGACTCAAGCAGGTCCAGGGCTTGCTCAATCTTCCCCGCTCGTCTCAAGGCCTGGACCTGCTCAAGCCTGAGATCTGCAAGAGCGCCTTCATTCGCTACGGCTATTCCAAAGTGCTCGGCCGCGAGTTCGGGGTCGCCTGATTCCAGAGACAGATAACCGAGACTCGCATGATACTCAGCATTGTTCGGAGCCAGTATGATGGCTTCCTGCAGCGCCTTGCGGGCTTTATCTGGTTCACCCAGCGCCTTCCATATTTCCGCCATGATGAAGTGGCGCTCGGCACTGGCGTGCAAATGTACTGCATCCTGTTGCCACTGCGCGGCAGCCAGTGTCTCACCTTCGGAAAGCGCTATCTGGGCACGCTCATCAAGGAACAAGGCGCGAACTTCAGGTTCCAGCCTAGCGATATCAAGCTTGACGATTAGCTGACGCGCCCGCACTGGTTGGCCTCCCAGGCGAGCCGAACGCACTGCCTGCAGCAGGTATCGTGGTGAGCTGCTTTCCTCCGCCAGAAATAAAGCCTCCCAGGCTTGTGCCGCAGCAATCCAGGCCTGCTCGGCTTCGGCGAGATCGGCCCACTGACGCAAGACCCGCAGTCGCTCCGGGTGATCGGGAGGCATCCTTTCCGCCAGCAGCGGTAACTCGTCCAGCGCACTCTGACGTGCATTGGCAGCGATTAGCACATCGACCAGCCTGAGGCGATTGTCAGCTTGATCCTCTACCGCGACAAGGGCCCGAAGTGTATCCGATGCCGCCTGGAGTTGGCCCTCGCCGATCAGCCGCTCCGCCAGCGCGCGCAGTGCCGGAGCATGGTTTGGCGACAGGGCGACAGCTTGCTGCAGCGCCGTCAATTGCGCTGCGAGATCGCCCGCTTTGGCATGGAGTTCGGCAACTTCGAGCGCCACCGCGCCCCGATCTTCCTGAAGCGAGGGTGCTTCCAGCAAACGCTTCATGATCTGTGCAGCGTCTTCTGGTCGGCCCAGCTCGGCAAGTAGCTGAGCATGCAGGCGTCGCCCATATGGCGAGGTCTGCTCTACGGTCTCCACGACCTCAAGTGCCTGTGCAACGAGACCGGATTCGGTGAGCGCCTGAGCCCAGGCCAGATACAGCTCCGGTTCCGGGTCACCCTCTCTTGCCGCCATGGCGAAAGCCTGTGTGGCTTGTTCCAGCTCGCTCCGCGCCATGTGAAGATGTCCCAGAGCGCTTGCCAGTTCCCGCCGAATCGCTACTGATTCCACTTTGCTCAAGCCTCGGTTCATGGTGACTGCTGCAAGCGCAGGTTGACCGAGATCCAGTTGAAACTGCGCAATGGCACGCCAGGCTTCTGGTGGAACGCTGTGCTCGCCGAATGCTGTAAGCATGAGCATTTGCAAAGCCTCCTGGGACCGTCCGAGATTGATGTAGGCGCGAATCAGCCGCAGGCGGTCCTCGAAGACCTGATCGGCGTCATGTTCTTCAAGCAGGGGAGGAACCGCTGCAAAATCACCACGTTGGATCGCGATATCAGCCAGTTGTCGCCGAATATAACGCTGCCTGTCCCTGTCCAACTCCTCCGCATCGAGGGCGCGGCGCCAATCATCTGCCGCCGATTCGGCGGCGCCCAGCCGCAGCTTTGCCAGTGCCCGGTAGTGGTGTCCCAGTCCCGGTTCGCGACCGATTTCGATCAACTTCGTTGCATGCTCTGCTGCAGATTGCGGATCGTCGAGTGGACCCAGGAACAGGATTACCAGGCGCAGTCGCACATCAACGTCTTCAGGGTCTACAGCAAGCACCCGCTCCAGTTCGTTAGCGGCCTCAACTGAATGGCCGGTGCCAATGAGCCGTTCGGCACGTTCCAGAAACGGGTATTTACGAAAGTTCGCCAGTTCCTCTTCGAGCCAGTTCTGAGCGCCTGTATCAGGCACTACTTCTTGTCTCTGGGATGGTGCACTGGCTGCTGTACTTCCAAACAGGAGACAGAGCAGGGCGGCCATAGCAACAGTGGCTAGATTCTTCAGGCGTCTTGATAAGCCGCGATAGCTTCCTAACTGAGCCGCGGCAGTTTTGGTTGTTTGCATGGGGCACCGGTTTTGCGCGTTCGTTTCAGGCTATCGCTACGCCGCTGTTTCAACGGCTTTCTGCATCTGCAAGGCCTGTTTGAGTGTTTGCTCGTTCAGCCAACCACGATCCAGCAGGAGTCGACCCAGGGGGCGGGGATCGTCGTGCTGCTCCGCGAGCACAGAATGCAGCTGCTCGGAAGGAATGGCGTGGAGGTCCAACAGCAGCTCTCCAAGGCGTTGCCGGCGAGGGCGGTCCATATGTGGGGCTACCGGAAAGGCATGTTGAGTCTTGTCCCAGCCCAGATGACGGCCGTAGATCAGATGCCCCGCAAACTGCCGAAGTGCCCGATTGCAAGCGTAGAAATTGACCACATTGGCCCAGATCTGACGGGGTGCCGAGAGTAGGCCCTGTCGCCAGCCGTAATAGTGGCTCATAAAGACGACCCTGTGCAGGACCCTGTTGCTGAGCAGGATCGCATTGACGATCATCAGCCACCACAGCCAGCTGTCTGCCGGCACGAGTTGAGGAAACCAGTAGCTGTCGGATAGCAGCACGTGGGTCACTTCCATCACGACAACGTTGAGCACCACGAAATAGGCCAGAAAACCTATTTGCGATGTGATCAGCGCCTTGCGATCACGAAACAGGATGTACCTGGTCGCCAGGTTGCCGGTCCAGCCGACATTCGCCCAGCCCTGAAGCGCGATGCCCAGTATCCAGCGAGCCTTCTGCCGATAGGCTGCTTTGAAGCTGTTTGGGAAATACTCACGCACAGCAATATATTCATCGGCACGGCCTGGGTTCCTGGACTCGCACTTGACCCTGACCCGCACGAATACCTGCCGCATGCCCAGCTCTCGTAGCCTCAGGCTGATATCGTAGTCTTCCGTAAGGCTGCCAGGATTGAATACCTCACCATTGCGCTCGCGATGCAGGGCCAGTATGGCCTTACGGCTGAATGCAGTGCCGACTCCGGCGCTCGGGACGATGCCCGTAAGCGCCGCACGGACCGGCACGTCCTTGGTATGACACTCGGTAAATTCATCCTTGTAATGCCCGCCGGTGAACTCCGTCCAGGGCCTGGGTAATGGCAGGACCGGGATCTGCACGAGGTCGTAGTGAGCGATCATGTAATTGAACAGCCGCAGCTCCAGGGGGTGCACTACATCCTCAGAGTCCTGCAGGACGAAGCCTGCAAACTCTATGTTTCGCGTCGCCTCGAACTCGAGTATCGAAGCGATCACCTCATTCAGACAGTCTGCTTTGCAGGTAGGCCCCGGCCGAGCGCCAACGACCTTATGAATGGTCGGGTTGGCAGCCGCTACCGCATCGACTTCGCGCTGTGTGTCCGGATCATTGGGATAGGTGCCTACGAAGATGTGGAAGCGCTTGTAGTCGAAAACCGTCAATGCGTTCTGCAGCATCTGTGCAATGACATCTGCCTCTTGCCAGGCCGGTACCATGAGCGCAATCGGACGCTCCTCTGCAGCCCGCAGTATTTCTGGAGAGAGCGATTCAGCTGCTGCGCTACCATTCAGGTGCCGGGAGAGCCGGCGACACCAGTAGCAGATGTCGATGAACAGATCATCGAAGCTACTGATAGCGATCAATACCGCAGTGGTGATGAGCAGCAGTTTTACGAAAAACCAGTAAATGGCAATGCTATCAACCCAGTCCATGCCACTTACTCCATGGCAGTGGCTAGTGACGCACGCTCATGCCTGCTGGGCTGCGTCGACAGCAGCACCGACATGGCGTGGGCAATCCTGGCTGCTGCGTGGCCGTCGCCAAAAGGGTTGGCTGGTGCGACCATCGCACGATACGCATCAGGGTCATCGAGCAGTCGCTGGGCTGAACGCACGAGGGCGTGCGGGTCGGTTCCGGTAACCTCGGCGTAGCCTTGCTCGACGGCCTCTGGTCGTTCCGTCAAGCGACGTAACACAAGCACAGGCACACCGTAGCTTGGTGCTTCTTCCTGTATACCGCCGGAATCAGTAAGCACGAGGTAGCTCTGGCTCAACATCTTCTGAAGGCCGATGTAGTCCAGTGGCGCGAGCAGGTGGATCCGAGAGTGTTCCCCAAGGAGACGGTGCACGGGCTCACGCACTCTTGGATTCAGATGAACTGGAAAATCAATTACGACATCCGGTCTGCTATCGGCAAGTTCGAGCAGCGCGGTACACATGTTTTCCATCTCATCGCCCCAGGCTTCGCGCCGATGCATGGTCACCAGAATCTGACGCTGCCCCCGAGCCGGTGGCTGGAGTTTCAACACTTTGTCCCTGACGTGGTGCACAGCGTCAACGACCGTATTACCTGTGATGAGGATATGCGCTTCTGGTACACCTTCGCGCCTCAGGTTGTCCGCAGCGCGCGGTGTCGGCGCGCAGTGAAGGGTCGCAAGGCTGGTGACCATCCGGCGGTTGGCCTCTTCCGGAAACGGATTGGCGCAGTCGAATGAGCGCAGGCCTGCTTCGACGTGAATGCAGGGAAGACGGTGATAGAAGGCGACGAGCGCAGCAGCGAATGCTGTCGTGGTGTCGCCCTGAACCACGACCGCCCTGGGGCTTGTCATCGAAAAGAGGTGATCAAATTCGCTGATCAGATTGCGGCTGAGCACCCCCAGCGAACCATCGGCGGCCATGCTGTTGAGCACGGTCCCAGGGCTGATACCGAAGGCTTCAAGCGCAAGGTCGGCCAGCGTGGTGTGTTGGCCACTATTGACCCATTCCACGCCATCAATACTAAATCGCTCAACAAGTTGCCTGTAAACCGGGGCGAGTTTGATGACTTCCGGGCGTGTGCCCGCAATCACGAAAATTTTTTTCATCTTGGATCCTTCCTTACGTTGGGTTCTGCGCTAACTCTTTATTGTTATTGTCTTAGTGCTGCCTGGCTCAGCTCACTGCCATCCACCCAGGTGAAGCCCAGCTGATTGATGCCGTCGACGAGTTTCTGAAGGTCTGCAAGTCCGGGCGTGCCAAGACTTGGTTCGAGCCAGAACGGGTGGAAGAAGAACGAGGCGAAACCGTCCCGGACTACCTGGGCATGCTGGGCATTGAGGTAGAGATCCTGCCAGGTGTAGGCATAGCTGGAGGCTGGGTCGGTCTCACTGATGTCGTATTCGATGTTGCCCAGGTTCTCAGGAAGAATGCGCTGGCCGTAGTAATCCCGGTGGATGATGTACGGGAAAAACTGACCCACTGCGAAATCAGGATCTCCGTTGCGCCCGGCAAAATCCGGCACGTCCGAGGTGTAGTAAACGACCCGGTTGTAGGTGGTACCGAAGCGCTGAGCAAAGGCTCGGTTCGCCGTTGCGGAGGCGTGATAGTGAGGCGTTTCCCATGCGTAAGGCTGAATGCCGAAAGCTCGGAATTCGGCGACGCCTGCGTCGAGCCGGTTCAGAACCCACGATGTGGAATCTTCGGCCACTGGGCGATTACGGACGATGTCCCAGAATTCGAAATCATCGCCGCTGACACCAGTCCACGGATTGCGAATTTCACCGTATTGATGGGTAAATCCATGCAGTACAACTTTCCCGCCTCGCTCAAGCGCATAGTCGAGGCCCTGGCGGAGTTCGGTGGCGTCTGCGAAGGGTATTTCCTGCGGCAGTCCTCGATTCCATTGCCCAAGCGGGTCGAGATAGTGCGGTATAGCAGCGATCGAAAATCCGATGTCCTGCCCCAGGAAATAGTCCGTGAGGGTTTGCATCGTTTCGAAGCCGGTCAGTGCACCCACGTCCTCGAGCCGAACCATCGCGAAGCGCTGAGCGTGCTCAGAAACGCCGAGCATATCGTGTAGCAGATCGGCGATGACCAGGTAGCGGTCGCGTGGTCCGATATAGGAAAACGGAATGTCCGCGACATACCAGAAATTGCCAGCGCGAACGACATACGGCAGGCTCTCGCCGGTATCGCCGTTGACAACTTCGGCAACGCTGGACGCAATAGCCGGATCAGAGATTGTGGTCGCACCTGCTTCAGGATCTGCGAACACCGAGTTGGTCTGGGCATCATAGTCATAGTACTTCACCATGCTGCGGCCCTTGTACAGGATGGTATCGAAGAACCCGGGTGCCTTGTTTGCTGGAGACGGCGATGCGTTGAGTCCTACAATCCCGTCGAATCGAAAGCCGCGTCTTGTTTCGAAATCTGATGCTTCATCCCAAGCCATTTGCCACAGATTGTACCTGAACCATACCAGGCTTCGATTGGTGCTTGCGGCGTCCGCCAGGAAGGCTTCGGGAAGCGCATTATCGTAGTACGAGCCAAGGTAAAAGGTGATATCCATGGTCTCGATCTCGCCGGCTGCGTAGTCTTCGACAGGCTTTATCTCGATAGTTGTATCGAAGTGTCCGAGGAGATTGCTCAGCATGATGGCGTAGGCCTTGCCGAGTTTGTTGTAGCTACTGCCGGGCTCCGAGTCATGAAGAATCAAGGCGCGAATAGAAGCGGCCGAAACTGAGCTGCTGCCTACCGCCATGATAAAAACCACGGTCAGCGAAAGTGTGCGCGTAGCAAGAGAGATTGAGCCGAACATTGTGCTGTGCTCCATAGCGTGCTCGAATTCGTACTGGGCGAAGTGTCAGGTTCCCGGCGGTGCTATTTACCCGGCGGTGCTATTTACCCGGTGGTACTGTGCGCAGGCTCAGGGGCTGGGCGAACTCGCCCGGGACCA
Organism: Allohahella sp. A8; assembly: GCF_047946665.1. GTDB lineage: Bacteria > Pseudomonadota > Gammaproteobacteria > Pseudomonadales > Oleiphilaceae > Allohahella. Next base: position 2,890,071 of record NZ_CP172312.1, on the reverse strand, counting down.
CGACAAGTCGGTTACGGGTTGGTCGGGGACGCTTGGCGCGCAGGCCTCGCTCTGATCTGAAACCTCGTTTTCCAGGATGCTTCTTTGCACTTCGAATCTTTCTGCTCTGAAGTGACTCCCCATGTGGACGGATCTCCTCGCGCAGTAGCACGACCTCCCGCATAGCCAGTGGTCGGGCGGGTGCGGAAACGTTCTTCCCCTTGCCGGAGCTTGCCAGGCTGGGGCCTGCCGCAAACAACAACGAAAGCGCGGCGATTGAGCCACAGCAAAGACAGTGAGTTATTATTTTCATAGAGTGCTTCCTTTCGGTTGGCCACTTAACCAGGCTGTTATATACCAGCAGGAAGATCGCCTGATATGGCGCGAACGGACTAACGGCAGATGAAAATGAGTAGATCGAAATACCGTGCGTGTGGTCGCAGCTGTATATAATCGGCGTAATGATGTCCTAGCCGTTTGGAGAGCCCTGAGCACTGATGACCAAGCCAAAGAGCGTTCGAATCAATCCAGCTGCGAGTGTGGCGGAACGGCTGCAAGCGCAGACAGACTCACTGACCAGGGCAGAGCGTCAGCTGGCCGATCTCATTCTGGATAACTATCCTGTATCAGCGCTCGGCTCGATCACTACAGTTGCGCAGGATGCAGGCATATCCACGCCGACGGTTGCACGGCTGGTGCAGAAACTTGGGTACACAGGTTTTCCGGAATTTCAGGCCGCGTTGCGACGGGAGCTGGAAGAGCGAATTTCAGGACCAATTGCCAAACACGATACCTGGACCGGAAGGGCACCAGAAGGTCACATTCTCAATCGATTTGCAGAGGCGGGTATCAGCAATATTCGCCAGTCGATAGGGCAGATCGATGCTGAAACCTTTGATGCGAGCTGTGAGCTGCTCGCAGACAAGGTTCGAGCGATTTACGTCGTCGGTGGAAGGATCACCCGCACGCTGGCGGACTATTTCTATTTGCACATGCAGGTGATCAGGCCCCGTGTCACTCACATTCCAACTATATCGAACGCCTGGCCCCACTATCTGCTGGATGTCGAGCCGGGCGATGTTCTCGTAATCTTCGATGTCAGGCGTTACGAGGCCAGCACCCTGAAGCTGGCGGAGATGGCACATGAGCGCGGCGCCACGATCATACTGTTCACCGATCAATGGCGCTCTCCGGTCTACAAGCTGGCCACGCGGTATTTCAGCAGCCGGATCATTGTGCCTTCGGCGTGGGACTCTTCATTGGCGACACTGCTGTTGCTGGAAACAATGATAGCGGACGTACAGGAGCGGCTCTGGTCCGACACCCGCACGCGAATGGAATCGCTGGAAGAGATGTTCGACCGAACCAGGTTCTTCAGAAAATTTATCTGACTTCGCCTAGAGGAAGTCGTTTTGCCTGGCGAGCCAGCCTTCTTCTTCCTTAGCGGGGCCCCGCTCGGCCAGCGCTTTTTCTGTCTTCTCCGCCCACTGTCTGCAGAGCTCATTCAGCGCTGTTAGCTGCTCATCTGAAAAGCTTGAGAGCTCGGCGCGTTTCAATTCATTTTTCAGTGAATCAATCAATGTCTTCGCTTCCATGACGTCTCTCAACCTCTGCCTTCGTTTTTCTCGAGAATCTCAGTGATAACCTTGCCGAGTACCACAGGGTCCTGGGCACCGCTCACGCTGTACATGTCATTGAAGACGAAGGTCGGCACGGCCGAAACACCCACTCTGCGATAGTCTTCTTCCAGTGCGCGGACCTGCTGACCGAGCTCTTCGTCGTCGAGCGCTGCCTGAGCTTCCTCTCTTGAGAAGCCGTTGAGCGCTGCGATATCTACCAGTTCATCTGCATCGGAAACATTCGTACCGTCGGCAAAATAGGCTTCGAACAGTGCCAAGGCCAGAGGCGTCTGTTTTCCCAACTGCTCCGCCCGTAACAGCAGCTTGTGTGCCTTGAAGGTATTCCAGATGCGCGACTGCGCATGCATGTCGAACGTAATTCCCAGGTCGAGCCCTAGCGAGCGCATCTGCTTACGGTTATTCTCGATCGTGGCTTCGTCACTGCCGTATTTTTCAGCGATATGCTCATTGATATTCTGCCCTCCCGGTGGCATGTCCGGATTGAGCTCGAAGGGCTGAAACGTCAGTTCGACGTTCAGGTTCGGGTATTGTTTCAGCGCCTGTTGCAGTCGTTTGTACCCAATGATGCACCATGGGCAGACGACATCTGACACCATGTCTATTTTCAGTGTGGTGTTCGCTGCTGTAGTCAATTTCAGCTCCTACTAGTCGTTGTCGAATGGGAGACTCGCTGTATCCTCTACGAGGGAGTACGATCACAATACCGGCCTTGGTCAGGTGAAGCCCGGCACGGCAGGCATTGCTGGCAAAATTTCTGACGGTTCAGGAGCATGCTCAGGTATGAGGAAGACGGGCAAGATCGATTATGTTGAATTCCCCGCGTCCGACATGGAAGTCACAAAAGCCTTCTACACCAAGGCGTTTGGGTGGCGCTTCACGGACTATGGGGCTGAATACGCAGCATTTTCAGATGCAGGACTGGACGGTGGATTTTTTATATCCACTGGGCCGATAGGCCGCGCAAGTGGCGACGTGATGTCCGGTGCACTCGTGGTGCTGTATAGCAGTGATTTGGAAGCCACCAAAGCCAAGGTCGAACAGGCTGGTGGAACGATAACCAAACCCGTGTTCAGCTTTCCGGGCGGGCGGCGTTTTCATTTTGAGGATCCAAACCGAAATGAACTCGCGGTCTGGTCAGATCTGGCACCGTAATGGCCAGGTGCCCAAATTGCAGGTGTCCCGTACGACGTGACACCTGGCTGGTTACCGAGTGCTACTTGCGCGCGGTAACTTCGAGCAGGTGATAGCCGAACTGGGTCTTTACTGGACCTTGTACTTCGCCAACTGGTGCACTGAAAACGACTTCGTCGAATTCGCGAACCATCTGACCTGGACCAAATTCGCCAAGATCGCCGCCCTGCTTGCCGGACGGGCATGCCGAGTGCTTGCGCGCCAGTTCAGCGAAATCAGAACCGTTGGCAATGTCGTCTTTGAGTTTTGCACTCTGTGCTTCGTCGCTGACCAGAATATGTCGTGCAGATGCGCGAGCCATGATATCTCCAAATGTCGTAAATAAAGAAGGCCGTTAGTGTACAGCAGACGGTCAGGCTAGCCCAGCTTGCATATCAGGCTGTTGTCTCATTCATCCAGGAGTTCTACATGCAATACCTTCATACCATGGTCAGAGTCAGTGACCTGGACGCGTCGCTCGATTTCTACTGCAATAAGCTGGGGCTGGTCGAAGCCTATCGCAAGGAGAGTGAGCGCGGCCGATTCACGCTGGTCTATCTCGCAGCACCTGACGATCGCGAACATGCAATCTCCGAGGGGGCGCCCTTACTTGAGCTGACGTATAACTGGGACCCCGAAAGCTATACTGGCGGGCGCAACTTCGGTCATCTTGCCTATCGCGTCGACGATATTTATGAAGTGTGCGGCCGCTTGCAAGCTAAGGGCGTCTGTATCAATCGCCCACCTCGTGATGGGCATATGGCCTTCATAAAATCGCCTGACGGTATATCAATCGAGTTGTTACAGAAGGGTGACGCGCTGCCGCCGCAGGCGCCATGGGCGACAATGGAAAACACAGGAAGCTGGTAGGGCAGGCCCTGATGCACCGTCTTCGATTGTGTGCCTGATCACGCGGTTTCACTCTGCACAGTGCCGTTCGAGCTGAGTTCGCCCGGCTTCCACGTCAGCAGGTTTCGCAGCATTGGCACCGAGCGAAGCCCAAGTGCGGCCGCCGATGTCATGACCCCGGATATCATTGCGCCGACCACGCCGCAGGTGAGCGCGTCCTGTCCGGTCAGCCAAAGGCCTTTCACCGGCGTCTGGGGTCTCAGCCAGCTCTGCTCGAAACGCTCGGTATCGTGGGTCAGTCCGTATATCTCACCCTGGCTGTAGCGGCAGAAGAAATCGGTCGAGAGCGGGGTGGATGTCTCAAAGTAATCGATTCTGCCTCTGAGCTGTGGCAGCTTCGTGTACAGCACCTCCAGCATCCGGTCGGTCAACGTCTGTTTCAGCGCTTCATAGTCCTCACCACGCTTGCCCCAGGTCGTGTCCTTCCACTGCTCGAACTGCTCGAAGGTCGTCGGCGCTACAATCTCTATTGCTGAACGACCTGGATAGCGTGTGGCATAGCTTGGGTCTTTTGCCGATGGGAAGGAGATATACACCACGGGGAAGGGTAGTGATGGGTCTTTCTTGAAGGCCTCTATCGTCTCGTCGTAGTTTTCCTCGGGATAGATCCAGAAGTTCGTCTTCGGCAGGCCCAACTCTTCGCTCGTCCCCTTCAGGCCGATATACATGCCCAGGTGCGACATCGATGGTGAAACAGTGGGACGTTTTGCCTGGTACTTACTGTGCACACGGGCAGACTCTGGCAGGAGTTTTTCGTAGGTATTCAAAGCACCTGCATTCGAAATGATCAAAGGCGCGCTAAGGGTCTCGCCGTCCGCCATTCTGACGCCTGTAGCCTTCTTACCCTTGCCCTGTTCGGTAAGGATTTCCTTCACGTCCGCATAAGTGAATACATCGCCGCCGCTGGCCTGTATGACTGGAATGATGGTCTCGGCAATTCTTGAGGCGCCGCCTAGGGGGTAGTACCCGCCATGCATGTAGTGTTTCGCTATCAAGGCATGAATCAGGAAGCTGGACTGACGGGGCGGCACGCCACAGTCTCCCCATTGGCCCGCCAGCACCGCTATCAGGCGCTGATTGGAGGTCAGTGACGAGAGCACTTCGTAAGTCGTCTTGTTGAAATAATCCGGCAACAACATTTTCAGGGCACGGTTGTAGACCGGCGCGGCGATGGTGGGCACAACCTTGCCTAGCGTGTAGGCCTGCATGCCACTGGCTACCTTGCCGAGCATCTTCATATACCGGTCGATGGTGTGGCCTTCATCTGGGAAAGCGGCCAGGATCGACGCTCGAAAGCCGTCTTTTCCGGCGCGGAGGTCATAGACGTCTTCGCCGATATAGAAGCGATCGTACACCTCGTCCATAGGTGCCCATTTCAGCTCGCCGTCTGTAATGTAGTCGAAAATTTTCCGAGCCAGCGTGTTGGGCGAGCCCATGTCACCGATGTAGTGCACACCCACGTCCCATTCGTAACCGTTGCGGCTATAGCTATGCGTAAAACCGCCGGCAGTGTAGTGCTGCTCGAGCACGAGCACCTTTTTGCCCTGCTTTGACAGACAGGCTGCCGTAGCGAGTCCCCCGATACCGGAGCCAATAACGATCGCGTCATAGTCCTTATCGACGCGGCTGGCACGATAACGTTTGCCAATTCTGATGGTGCTGGCTGCGCGTTTTACTGAAGCTGAATCTGGTGTCTTGGTCATGAGGGTGTGCCTAAGCTGGGAGCCTTCGAGACCTCAAGCCTAAATCAACGCTTTTTAATATGCAAATTATTGCATATGGAGCGCTTGGCTTCTGCGACCATACCGCTATGATGGGTCTAATCCTTCAGGAGCTAGTCACTATGTCATTGAAGCATGCCGTTCTGGCGATGCTGGAGCTCGAGCCGGGTTCAGGCTACGACCTCATCAAGCGCTTCAACAAGAGTATCGGCCACTTTTGGGCGGCGACTCATCAGCAGGTTTATCAAACGCTGAACACCCTCGGTGAGGAAGGGCGGGTCGAATTCGAGCTGGTGGAGCAGTCTGACAAGCCCAACAAGAAAATTTACAGCATCACGGCAGCGGGGCTCGAAGAACTTCGAGCATGGACCAGTACGCCGGCGAAATCCTATAGGTACCGCGACCCGCTGCTCATCAAGCTGTATGCCGGTGGCAACGTACCGTCTGCGGCATTGGCCGATGATCTGGAAAAGCACCGCCAGCTCCATGCCCAGACGCTGGCTGATTACAGGGAAACCGAGGCTGCGTTCTATCGTAATGATGCAGAAGCCAGAAGGCGCTACCTATTGCCTTATATGACCTTGAAACTGGGGATGCAGTTTGAGGAAACGTGGCTGCGCTGGTATGAAGAGGTCAAGATTGTTCTGAATAGCACGGATGACGAGTGCAAGTCAGGCTCGCCTCACGATGGTTGATCGAAGGAAAGTGTGTACGCGTAATCAGATGTATTCCAAACGGAGTACTGTCGCATGCTTCTTTCACGTTATTTGCCAGCCTTAAGTTGCCCGGCAGCCTTGATGGCAGTCCTCGCCGGCAGCGTCCTCTCGGCGTGCAGGGCAGAGCAAACAGAAGTGAACTCAATGGAAGTCACCGCCAGCGCATATACCATGCGTGAGGCTGAAACGAAAAAGGGCAACGTCGGACTTGCTGCGTGGGGTGATCAACTCAAGCCTGGCATGAAGTCGATTGCTGTTTCGCGCGATCTCATCGATGCCGGTCTGGATCATATGACGCCAGTGACCATCGATGGTCTCGAGGGTACCTATATCGTCCGTGATAAGATGAACAAGCGCTGGGAAGACAAGATTGATATCTTCATGGGCAAGGATCTCGACGCGGCACGCGAATGGGGTACACAGACGGTGACGATCCGCTGGTCTCAATCGTCAGCGCGCGAGGACTGAAGGCAGACTCAGTCGGTCATTTCTTTGGGTAAGGCATATGGGCGAAGTTCTCCAGTTCAAACGACGGGTTGGCAAACAGCCCAGCAAGGGACTGTGTCAGCACGGCTTCCACAAATGGAAAATCGACAAGAGCAGCCGGTTCGACAGCACACAGGGGAAATTGCGCACGATTCTCGTATGTGAGCGGTGCGGGAAAATGAAGACAGAGCTGCGCTGAAAAACCATACAATTGGCCTATTGTGCCCGTGAACCTCGTCACAACTGATTCCTGTTTTCCTTATTTCTCAATACTTGTCTGTTGAAGTTTCGTAATATTACGTTGCCGAATGTAACTTTTTTTTCAAGCGCATTTGCAGTGCTCATCGGCAACCTCAAGAACCTCAGGAGAACATTTCATGATCAAAAGCAAGGGACTCGTTCAGACAGTTGTAGCCGTGGCACTCACGGCTGGCTTCAGTCTCCCCGCGGCGGCACTGTCCGTCAATTTCACCAGCTCGCCAAGCGCCAGCAATGGTTCTGGTTACGGTAATAGCATGACGTTCGGCAACGTAACTGCGAGTGCATTTGCCAATACTGGCAGTGGTGGCACACTCCAGACCGCTCAGTTGTTGCGCTGGAATACCGGCCTTGGCGTCTGTAACCGTGCCGAAAAGAAGAACTGCAGCAATCCTCAGCATCAGGTGGACAATTCTCACGCCATTGATCTCGTAGCGTTCTTTTTCGACGAGACTGTGAAGTTTGATTCCGTCACCATCGATCCTTATGGCAGATACGATCGCGACATTTCCTATTGGGTGGGCACTGTCGGCAACGGCTTCAGCCTGACAGGGAACACCTACGCTTCCCTGGAAGGTGTTGGTTTCGGTGCGAGAACCGATAGCTACTCCTATCCCAGCAATAGCCCCTTGACCGTAGGACTGACTGGTACTGGTAACGCTCTGCTGGTCTCGGCCTCTATCGCAGCTGGTTTCACGACCAACGATTTCTTCAAGATTTCCAGCCTGAACATCAGTGAAGTGACTGGCCCTGACAATCCGACTCCAGTGCCGCTGCCAGCAGCTGCATGGCTCATGATGAGTGGTTTGGCAGCTTATGGCTGGACCGCGCGTAAGCGTAAGGCAGTTTCTGCTGCCTGATCAGTCTCATTGGTCTGATTGGTCGGACCAGAAAGACAAGCAGAGGCCGCCGAAAGGCGGCCTCTGCCGTTCAGCGGATATATTGTCGAATTAATCGTCGAGAATGAACGCCTGGCGGGATCACGCACGTACAACACGCTAACACTCGCAGCTGGAGATAGCGTGTATGACGGCAAAAGACGAAAAGCCAAGAAAAGGTCACCGGAAAAATGAGGACGAGAGCGAGATAGACGAAACGGTTGAGGAAACCTTCCCGGCCAGTGATCCCCCATCCTGGAACCCCGGCACCACCAGTGGCGGCGCCGCTGATGATGATAGTGAAAAGAAATAGCCTGCAAGCGCTGCGGGTGAAGCCATAGGCGCTCACCCGCGTTTTACTATATCTGACTCTCTCATTCGCTCACGAATTTCGAAAATCTGCTCTCGTCTCCCGAGTCCGTCTTTTCCTGATAGAGAAAGCTCAGGTTCTGCTTATCGAAGGTCTCGAAAAACGTTTCCCATTCGATCTCACGCAGATCATCTTCGTCATTGTCGAATTTGACTCGCAGCACGCCCACCCCTGAGCCATCGTCCGCGGTATCCTCTACCACGGCAGGTTTTCCGCCGCGCTTTTCAATCCACTTCCGGATGGTATCGTGATCCTGGGTCTGTTTTGCCGATGACATATTAATCCCTCCTAGTTCACTATTTCTCCACTCACCGGATCTTCCAGCCCGACGTGGGCTACCGGTATGGCACACTTCAACTCGGCCGTTACAGCCTCCGGAATGGCGACTGCCTGGCAGCTGTAGACTTCATGGGCTATTCGTTCGATTCGACCGAAACCAGAAGAGCGGAGCATGGCCTCTACGCCAGCATGATTCGGTGCCCACCAGTTAGTCGGGTCGTCCGCCAGGCGATGTTCAATAAAGGCCATTTTGGGCCAGCCATCGTCCATCAGAACCTCACGTTCGTCGAGACGGTAGTTCTCTTCGACAGACAACACGGATTCACCCGGCGTCGTCATGGTCTGGAATATCATTCGGCCCCTGCAACAGCGGCGTACGATATCCAGTGCCAACAGGGGATAGCGCAGGTGATAGAGCACGCCCATGAACCAGACGAGGTCATACTGCTCAGCGCTATGCGCGAGATCATAAACAGTGGCCTTTCTGAACTCGACGCGGTCGCTCAGTTCCAGCACATCCGCCGCCCAACGCGCTTGATTCAGGTAGTGTTCATCCAGATCAATGGCTGTGACCTGTGCGCCACGTTTTGCCAGTTCAAAGCTGTAATACCCCGCGTTACAGCCGATATCCAGTGCTCGTACGCCATTGAGATCCTCGGGCAGACTCGGCGCTATTTCGTTCCACTTGAAGGCAGGGAAATCGCCGAGAAAGTGTTGGGGAGCTGTCTGAATGCCGTCGGGCAGGTGCAGATTGTGGAACCATGGCCCCAGCTGCCGTACCTGTTCTTCAATACTTGTCATACGGGTCTCCATATTGATGACTGTCAGCTCGCGGCCATACTTGGTTGTGCTACCTCCGCCCAGCTGTTTTCAAGTTCCATGGCGCGATGTCGTGAAGTGTGGGCATTCAGGACCCTGCTGCGGAAGCGCTCGCCCAGCTGCTGTCGCTCCGTTGCGGGCATCGTGAGGTAGGACTGGACCTCTTCGGATGAGCGTGCAGTGAGAATTTCCTCACCGATAGTAAAGAAACTGTCGAGACCATCCCACTCATCGCTGATGACAGGCGTGCCGCATGCGCCGGCTTCAAATAAGCGAACGCTTGGTGAGTAGCCCGCAGCAATCATGTCGCGTCTGGTAACGTTCAGCGTGAAGCGTTGGCTGCCGTAGAACTCACGGTGCTGATGAGGTGGAATGTGTTCGATTCGGCTTACGTTCGCTGGCCAGTCGATACCAGCAGGGTACTGGGCGCCTGCTACACAAAAGTGTTCGGCCGTGAGTTGACGGGCAGGCTTTATCAACAGCTGCTCGACGGTAGGCTGGCGATCGTCACTGTAGGTGCCGAGATAGCCGAGAGCGTACTGCTTCGTAGCCGGTTCTGCGTCATCTTCAGCTGATGGAAAGTAGAGGTCTGTATCTACCGAGCAATAGAGCGGCCTTGCGCGCCGAGCACCAAATTCATATTCAAGCCTGTCGAGCGTTGGCCCACCGGTGAAGGACAGGTAGAGATCAAAGCGCGGAATCATCTCCGGGCTGAGGTACTCATAATCGCCATTGCGGAGTTTGGCGAGGGTAACAGGCGTGTCAATGTCGTAAAACGCAAAACAAGCCGGCTCTAGCTGACAGATTCGGGCAGCCAGCGCTTTGGCGTCGGATACGTAAGAGCCGAGAATAACCATGTCGGCGTCTCCGATCATCTCCTCATACGCTTCGAGCTCGCGGATCTCCTTGTACAGAACGACCTTGCAGAACGGTGGACTGGGCATATCCCGCTGATTGGCGTACCAGGGCACATCTTTTTCAAAGAAGGTAATACTGTGCCCACGTGCCGCAAGCGCCTTGATAAGGCTCCTGAACGTAGTGGCGTGTCCATTACCCCAGGAGGAGGTGATGGAGAGACCGAAAACGACGATATCGAGCTTCTTCATTCTTCAGCCTCCAGGCTCACAGCCTCTTTCGGCTGACGCTGAGTTCGCCGGCGTCTGGCTTGTAACAGGATCTCCACCTCCTCGGCTCGGTGCCGATAGGTATGTTCTGACAGCACCCTTTGGCGCGCGGCCTCACCAATCGTTTTCGCGCGCTCCGGCGTGAGCTTGCGCAGATGATCGACCACCTCATTACCATTATGGGCTACGAGCACTTCACGGCCGGGCGTGAGAAACTGCTCAACGCCCTCCCAGTGATCCATGATGAGGCAGGCTCCGGCGCCTGCGGCTTCGAACACCCTTGTGGCTGGGGAGAAGCCGGTTCGCGCCATGCTCTCACGGTTGATGTTCAGAACCGCGAGGGGACTGCAGTTGAAGGCGTTGTGGTCGCGGGTGTAGACATGGCCCTTGTACTCCAGATTGTCGAACTGCGGCGCATATTCCTGCCAGCCGCTACCGCCAAGTATGAATCTGGAGTCCGGCATGGCTTCGACCGCTTTGAAGAAAAAGTCGTGCACCCTGGCTTCCCTGTCTGGCAAGCGGTTGCCCAGAAAGCCAAGCGTCGCCACGAACCGAGGGTCAGGCTCGACCGGGTGGTGGATTTCAGGGTCTACGGCGTTATAGATCGGTTGGCAGCATCGGGCACCGAGGGCTGTGTAGGCCTCCACGACGGGGTAGCCGCCCCCATAGGTGAGGATAAAATCGAACTGCGGAATCAGAGCCCTGAAGGGGTCGTTTTCATCGTTGTGAATACGCTCAAGCGTTGCCGGCGCATCGACATCCCAGAATATCGATAGCATTCCTTTGTGGGCGTGCTTTCGCTGATGCTGCACCACCGCTGCTTCAAGCCATTCGTCCAGCACGCCGACACCACTGGCTTTCACAATGATATCCACGTCATCTGCTGGATCGAGCGCACGTCTGGCACTGTCTTCATCAGCCTGATAGACCACGACCCTGGCCCAGGATGGATCTTCCATATCCCGATGCGCCTGTCGATCGAAGGCATCAGGTTCATAAAAAGTGATCTTGTGGCCGCGGTCCGCCATCGCCTTGATGATGCCGCGATAATAGGTGGCTGCGCCGTTCCAGTACGATGAAACGAGGCTGGAGCCGAAAAATGCGATATTCAGAGGCCTAGCTGTAGGCATGGCTGGTGCTCCCTGTATTGGTTGTTGTGGCGGATTCGTCCAACGAGGCGACGTCCAGATCCTCGAGAATGTCGAGCAACTGCGCCACCCGATGGCCGCAGGTATGCCTCGTGCGAATGGTTTCCAAGGCCCTGGCACTGAGCTCATTGGCGAAGCCGGGATCATTGATGACCTGGCGCAAGTGCGCACGCATTTGCTCACCATCTTCAGCGACCAGATAATCACTACCTGGGGTGAACAAGCCTTCGCTGTCCTGCCAAGGTGCGCAAATGAGTGGCAGGCCGCAGGCCATCGCCTCGAACGGTCTTATCGTCGGTATGCCTGGTAGTCTGCTGGCGTAATAGCGCCTGGGTACATGCACCGTTACCTTATGATTGGCGAAAACCTCCGGTGCCTTGAAGTTGGGCAACCAGCCGCGGTAGTCGATACCGTCCTTGGCAAGTCGGGTCAGGACCGGTTGTGGATAGCGGACGCCATGGATCTGACAGCTCAGCCCGAGATCACGCACCGGGCCAAAAAGAAAGGTTTCCAGCTCCGCTGTGCGTTCATCATCGCCCCAGTTGCCAACCCAGACCACGTCGCCTCTCGGCCTGTTCGGATCGTCCTTGCGGGGGTAGAACATGCGGATATCGGCAGCTTCATGCCAGGTCCATACATGGTTGTGCCAGCCATGACGGCGATAGACATCGCTGAGTACCTCACCGAAAGCCAATACCCCGTCGTAAGCATCCAGTCGGAAACGGCGCAGCCAGCTTTCGTCGCTCACGGCGCGATGGTGGGTGTCGTGGAACAGGAGACAGAAGTTATCGGCACGACTCGCTTGAGCGGCTTCCCGCAGTTCGCCCAGCCCATTGACGAGCCAGGGTTCGTTCCACTCGTGGACAATGACGACATCCGAAGCAGCGGCAATCTCTGCGAGCTCAAGCGTATCGCGGCTATAGCTGATGCTATCGAGTCCTGGGTAGTATTCCTGGAACTGTTTCAGCGCGCGAATACCATGATCCTGCAGCAGATTGATCTTGCTCCAGCTGTCTTGGGGCTCGTAGACGCGCACTTCGTGGCCGAGGGCCAGCAGCTCACTGACTATGCCGCGCAGGAAATGCGCATTGCCGTGGTTCCAGTCAGACACCAGCGAGTGGTAGAAAAGGCTGAATTTCATGTTTGGCTCCCTTAACTCGTGGCGCTGTGTCTGACTTTCTTCACCGGATGCTTCACTTGTCTTGGTCCCAGCAGCGACTGATAGCACTGCAGGTAGGACTTCGCCATGGCTGCAGATGTGTAACGCTTCGCCCGCGTCCAGGCTGCCGTCGCAAGGTAATGCCGCCGCTTCGGTCGGGTGATCAGATTGATGAGCTTGTCCCGAAGTGCGGCAAGGTCAGACGGGTCAACGTAGACCGCTGCATCACCCCACACCTCACGCAAACTCTTGATGTCGCCCAAAACCAAAGGACAGCCAGCTCTTGCAGCTTCAAGCGCTGCGAGACCAAAGGGTTCGTAGGCCGCAGGGGCAACATATAAACTGGCCCGGGCGAGCCAGTGGTGCAGTTCGTCGGGTGCAAGTTGACCGAGAAATGTCACGCTTTCGGTGGAGCGTTCAGTACCATCTGGCGCCGTGGTCTCACCGGCGACATAGATAGGGCAGGGCAGCTCCGCGGCAATGGCAGTGAGCGCATCGATGTTCTTCGCTTCATCCCACACCCGGCCTGCTGCAAAAATAAACGGCTCGCGCTCACCGTTCTCAGCCGTCTCAGCGAGCGCCGGTCGATCTGTGCCGTTGTAGATAACGCGGGTTCTCTCCGTGGGGCCGTAGTGGTAAAGCAGCGAATGCAGCATGGCCTGAGTGGGCGCGACCAACAGGCTGGCCTGACGCACACTCTCGGTGACCAGCGTCTTGTATTCAGCCCATTCAGGCATTGGTGCGGCTTCCTTCTTGACAGCCAGCCACCAGGAGAGCACACAGGAGTGGCCTACCAACAACACTGGGCAGGGCCACGGCAAGCCGCCATGCGCCAGATCGTTGAGATGCACCAAGTCAGGCTTGAGCTCGTGAGCAAGCTGCATGAGCCAGCGACCAGCTGCTTCGACATCGGCAGACGAGTCCGGCATCCAGCACAATCGATACTCGCTTTCATGCAGGTGGACGTTTGGCAGCTTCGCCAACTGCGTCCGTTGCCGCTCGGACAGCGCAGCGCCCATCGTGGCCAGCTCTATGGTCACCTTGTGCGCCTGTAGAGCCTCACAAAGGTCAACTGTGTAGGTCCAGACACCGCCGACGGTGTCACTTGTCATGAGGATGTTCATCGGCCGTAGATCCTGTCGATAAGTGCAGCGACCTTGATGGCCTGAACGACGGCAGGGTCAAACGCGCTACTCTGCCGAAGTGACTTTGCCCAGGCGGTTAGTGCTCTACCGCCCCAGTCATCCGGATAGGAGCCGAGAACCGTTTGGGATGTACCATCGAAACGGCTGACCTCAAAGTCGAAGAATGAGCCCTGCTGATTGACGACGGCAGCGCCGCCGCGCGTGCCATAGAGTCTTACTTCGATGACGGCATCCCGCCCGGCGTGGGCGTTCCATGAACAAGTGAGGCGTACCCGTGCCTCGCCGAGCCGACAGTCCGCTGTGGCGAAGTCTTCTACGACCCGACAGGGCTTGGTAATTTGCTTGCCCTGCTGAAACAGATGACTGGCCACATCCTCGGCGTCTTCCGCGTTTAGCAGCCACATGGCCAGGTCGACCAGGTGAATGCCAAGATCCATCACGCAGCCGCCGCCGGCTTTTTCAACGTCGTAGAACCAGTCCTTGTCCGGACCATAAGCGTTGTGAAAAACGAGATCAGCTGCATAGATATCGCCGAGCTCTCCGCTGTCTATCATGGTTTTCAACTGCTGCATGCCAGACAGATGGCGGTAGGAGAAATCAATGCCCAGGAGCCGGTCGGCGTCATGTGCAGCCTTGACGACACGCGCTGTTTCCTCAGCCGTACGAGCAAGCGGTTTCTGGCAAAATACGGCCTTGCCACTGGCGAGCGCCTGCTCGCATTGTCTGGCGTGCATGGCGCTGGGTGTGGCAATGACTACCCCGTCCAGATCCGCTGCCAGCAAGTCTTCAATAGAAGCACTGATTGCCATACCGGGCTTGAGCTGGGCAGCCTCTCGGGCGGCGCTTTCAGAAGGGTCGAAGACCTGACAGAATTTAGCACATTCAGCCCTGAGCAGGGCCTGCATGCGCAAGCGACCGATCCAGCCAGTGCCAATGAAACCCAGGCGTGGTAGGGGGAGCTGCTCGCTATCTGGGGTAGAGCGGGCTTGTTCTGCTCGGGCGCGTTCGGCAGTTGCAGTGTTCATAGGCGCACCCAACCCTTGACGAAGCCATCAGGTCGTTCGGTCATCTGTCTGAAAGCGAGATCGAGTTCGTCGAGCTCAAAGCTGTGGGTCAGCAGATCTTGTGGTCGTATCCGCCCACTTACGGTCGCCTCTACACCAGCCTCGATCCCTTCGATATATCGCTGCGGATCACGCTCATGGGCATTGATGACATCGATGGCATTCCAGTTCCACTTCTGCATATTGACCTGGCGCAGGCCATCCTGATGGTAGCCAGCGATAACGAGCTTGCCGTATTCGGCCACCATTTCTGTTGCAGTGTCGAGCGCGAATTGCAAACCGGTAACTTCGATGACACGTTCACAGCCTCTGCCGCCTGTAAGCTCGACAACCTTATGGGCGTTGCCCCACCAGTCCTCGGTATCAAAGGTCGCGCTGGCGCCACAGGTCTCGGCCAGTGCGCGGGCACTCTCCCGCCGGGACAGGGCGTAGACCGTTGCACCAGCCTGCTTCGCCAGCTGCACCAGTAGCAGCCCGAGGAAGCCGGCGCCAATCACGGCCACGTTATGGCCGCTCTGAATGTCTGCTCTTCTGAATATATTCATGGCGCAGCCAATGGCTTCACCGGGGAAAGGCATGCCATCGAGTTCGGGGGGGAGTACCACGACATCGGTAGCCGGCACCGCAACAAAGCGGGCGTAGGCCGGTCCGCCAAGAAAAGCGACGCGCTGGCCTGGAATCAGGAGGCCTGACTTTCCACCTGATACCTTGCTGCCAACACTGACGATCTCGCCCCAGCCTTCGTGACCGGGTGCACCGGCGGCCATCGGATACTCGAACCATTCGCGGCCTTCCCAGACCGGTAGGCTGGAGGCACAGACGCCACAACCGCGAACCCGGATAAGCACTTGATCGGCGCTACATTCCGGCGGACTGGTGGGCTTGATATCAAACCGGCCCGGTGCAGCGAGCACTGCTGCAACATTGGTCTCGTCTTTCGAACTACTTCTGGTTTTTGCGTCATGGTCTTGTCTGGGTCTCGTGGCAAGTTCAGCGAATGGCGGCATTCTTCAGTGCTCCCTTTTTTCTTATTGGTTTGATAGGGGCGTCCTGCTTTTCGAATAGATTGTTTACGATCCAATGATGCAGATTGGCCAGCCCCTCCTCGATGGTGGTAGCGGGTTTCCAGCCGGTCAGCTTCTGGAACAGGCTGGTGTCGCTGACGTAGTAGCGCTGATCGCCTAAACGCCAATCGGATAATGAATATCCGCATGGCCTTCCAGTCAGTGCTTCGATGCGTTCCAGTATTTCCAGGAGGCTGGTTGCGTTTGCTGCGCTGCCTCCAATGTTGAAGGCTCGTCCAGAAAGTTCGTCCATTTTCTCATGAGCCATGAGCATGGCGTTGACAAGATCGTCGACGTAGAGGATGTCACGCACCTGATGGCCATCACCGTATAACGTGAGCGGACGATTCTTCATGGCCTGTATCAGGAAGTGCGCGACCCAGCCCTGATCTTCAGTGCCAAACTGATGGGGGCCATAGATGCAGCTCATGCGGAACACCACAGCCTTCAATCCAAAAGTCCGGGCGTAGTCGAGCACATACTGATCGGCGGCACCTTTCGAGCATCCATATGGGCTGTGGAAATCCAGCGGATAGCGCTCATCGACGCCTTCGGCATAGGCTTCCGAAACTGGCGCATACCGCTTGCCGACCTTCGCAAGTTTCACGTCCTCGAGATCCCCATACACCTTATTCGTCGAAGTGAATAACAGGGGAGGTGGAGCGTCCATCTGCCGCATCGTCTCCAGTATGTTCAAGGTGCCGCGCATATTGATGTCGAAGTCGCGTTGCGGTGAATCGATGCTCGTGGTGACTGCGACCTGGGCCGCGAAGTGATAGATTTTCGACGCTCGGTGAACGGCATCGCGAACCAGATGATCGTCCCGTATGTCAGCGATTTCGAGTTGAACCTTGCTGCCATAGGTCTGACAGAGCCACTCGAGGTTACGTTCTACCCCGGCGCGTCCGAGGTTATCGAATATAAGCACCGATTCACCCTGCTGGATGAGGCGTTCGGCGACGTTGGTGCCAATGAAACCAGCGCCACCGGTAATGAGCACAGGCTTCCTGTTTTGCTGAGGCGTAACGATACTCATGCGTTGATTCCGTAGCAGGGTTGCGGGTTCTCGGCTCAGGCCGGCGCCGCTATGGAACACGGTCTCCACCAGCTCATTGAGGCCGGCGAGACCGCTGTCTTCCCAGACCCGACATATGAGCTTGGCGCTGCCATCGGCCGTCTTCAGGCCGAAATGATAATGACGTTCATCCTCGTGGAAGCCGTCCTGATGGCTTTCATGCGGATGCAGGTCGTAGGCGGAGTACCAGTAGATCCGGTCGACAGGTGCCTTCAGCACTTCGATCAGTTTCTTGACCTGAACAATTTCGTCATGCCGCCAGGTTGAATAGCCCACTTCCGTCAGCCAGATCTCAGGAGAAAGATTGTATTTGTCGAGCACCTCGCGAACCTTGTGAACCTTGTCAGTCCACGACTCGCCGCTGAATTCCCAGGTGCCGGGAAAGCCATGGATACCCACTGCATCGATCAGGTCCACCACTCCACGAGAGCAGATCACGTCCAGCCAGTTGGGATCTGTCGGGCACATGCCAGCCAATACGGTCTTCTTACCGCGCTTTCTCGCCCAGTAAGCGGCCATACTGATCATTTCGCTGAAGATGTGCCATTCCGGGTCGAGATGCCAATCCCAGTCGTTCAGGTTGTTCGGTTCATTCCACAGTTCTACCCATTCGAAATGTTCGCCATGATCAGTGATGATGACATCGACGAAATCGGCGAAGTCCTTCGGGTTCCTGGGCGGAGAGGATGACTTGTGTTCGATGCCGAGCGAGGGCGGGGTGTAGGTGAGACATGGCAACACTTCCACCTCTTTGGCGACCCGCGGAAGCAGCCAGTCGATCCAGGCCTTGCCTTCAGGGGTGTGCCAGTCGGCCCAGGAGATGCCGACCCGCAATCTGGACACGTTCACCGCCTTGAGTGTTTTCAGCACAGCCTCTACGCGCTCGTGTTCGCCCGGTCTCAACCATTCGAGAACACCGAGGCGTGCCTGCGCCGCCTGCCAGTACGCCTGATCCTTCATAGACTCAACCCCCTGCTGGACAGCTCGCTACGCATGCTGTCGACCTTGTCGTCCGCCTTCTGGTGACGCAGCCACTCGGCGAGCTCACGCAGCCCTTCGTCGAGACTTACGCGCGGGTGGTAATTCAGCAGTGTTCGGGCTTTTTCGATATCGGCGAAGCAGTGTCGAATATCGCCCACGCGATACTCGCCGGTGATCTCCGGCTCGAGCGCTGTCTTGTTGAGAACCTGCGCCACCTTGGCAGCAATTTCCCTGATGCTGTAGTTCTGACCGCTGCCGATATTGAAGACTTCACCATTGGCCTTTTCACTATCCAAGGCCAGTACACAAGCCTGCACGATATCGTGCACGCTCACGAAGTCGCGTCGCTGCTCGCCGTCTTCAAAAATGACCGGCGCCTTGTTGTTCAGCAAGCGCGAGGAGAAAATAGCCAGAACCCCCGTGTACGGGTTGGAGAGCGCCTGCCGGGTACCGTAGATGTTGAAGAAGCGCAGCGCCGTGGTTGGAATACCATAGGCCTGTCCGATCATCAGACACAGTTTCTCCTGATCGTATTTGGACAGGGCGTATACCGATGATGGTGAAGGCTGTTTGGTTTCCGGCGTTGCCATAGGCTTGAGTGGCTTGCCGTCGCGCCTCAACTCCCAGTCATTGTCGCGGAGCTGGCCGGCGGCTCTTTCAGCGGGGCTATGGGTATTTCCGGACTCGTCCTGATAAAGACCCTCGCCATACAGACTCATGCTTGACGCAACCACCAGCTTCCTGACCGGCTGTTTTGCCAGCGCCTCAAGCAGCACGGCGGTGCCCCGGTTATTAACATCGGTATAGTAGTCAATCTGGTACATGCTCTGACCGACACCGACAACCGAGGCAAAATGGTAGACGGCACTCACATCCGTCAGGGCCTCTGCTACCTTGTCGGTATCCCGTATATCACCATGGATGCGCTCGACGCGCTCATCGAGGTAGGCCGGCCAGCCGTCGGTCCCATGGACCTGCTCGGCCAGACTGTCGAGTACCCGTACCTTGTAGCCCTCCTGGAGCAGACGGTCAGCAAGATGTGAGCCTACGAAGCCTGCGCCACCAGTGATGAGAATGCGTTCGCTCATAAAATTGCTCCTTCAGATTTACCGACTTTTCTCGTCGAAGGTCGCACGCTGCTGCGTACTGCCAGCGACTCGAGTTCTTCTTCCTTTAGAACCCCATCAAAATATTCGATCGTCCTGGCGAGACCCTCCCGCAACTTGACCTTCGGCGCCCAGTCGAGCAGTTCTTTCGCGCGGGTAATATCAGGCCGACGCTTGACCGGGTCGTCCTGGGGTAGGGGTTCAAACACGATCTTTGATCTGGAGCCGGTCATTTCGATGACCTGCGTTGCGAGTTCCAGCACTGTGAATTCGTCGGGGTTACCAATATTGATCGGCCCGACGATATTCAGTGGTGCACGCATCAGCGCGAGAATGCCTTTGAGAAGATCGTCGACATAGCAGAACGAGCGTGTCTGACTACCGTCGCCATAAACGGTGATCGGCTTGTTCTGCAAAGCCTGTACGATGAAATTCGAGACGACCCGCCCGTCATCAGGATGCATATACGGGCCATAGGTATTGAAAATCCTTGCGATCTTAACCTTCACGTTTCGCGCCCGATGGTAATCCATGCAGAGCGTTTCCGCGCAGCGTTTGCCCTCGTCGTAACAGGCTCTTGGACCTATGGGATTGACGTTGCCAAAGTAGTCTTCAGTCTGGGGGTGCTCGTGCGGGTTGCCGTAGACTTCCGAGGTCGACGCCTGAAACATCAGCGCGTCGTTGGCGACCGCCATCTGGAGAAGATTCGCAGTTCCGACTGTGCTTGTTCTCAGCGTTTGGAGAGGATCCTCCTGATACTGTATTGGCGAGGCCACGCAGGCCATGTTGAATATCTCGTCGACTGCCAGCGAAATTGGGTCCGCAACGTCGTGATCGATGATCTGCAGGCGTTCTGGCGAGGCAAGCCCAGCAAGATTGCTCCGCCTACCGCTGGAAAAATTGTCGAGGCAGATGACCTTGTGGCCTTCCGCGAGAAGTATTCTGGCGAGATTGGCCCCCAGAAAACCGCTGCCACCAGCGATGAGAACTCTTTTTTGTTGTTCACGCGTCATTGCATGCATCCTTCGAATGAGAAGCTTTGTGCGTTAGCGATCAGATACCGAACGGTGACAAACCAGAGCCACCCGATACACAGACTGAAAACCGAGAATTTCCAGGCATTGCTGCTCAATGTGGAGCCGATACTGCTGACAACACCGGTCTTCCTAAGGGTGCGAAATATGTGCCATAATCCGAATAATTCCCTACAATGCGGCCCAGCAGCAGAGACTACTTCAGAGTCTTCTTCTTCAACCCAAGTAACTGAAAGTAAAGATATAAAGTAGTTTATTAAACTGCTTTAACAGTCGTCGCTTGTGCCTTGTAAGATGTTCAAGATGATGAAAAACCTACTTCTGATTCACCCCTCCAATTTCAGCATCGCCGTTGGTTTGGCCCGTCAGCGTTCGCTTACCGAAAGAAACATTAAATATCGTGCTCGTTTGCCGCTCTTTCCGTTTGGGCTGCTATACATGTAGAACTACTATTGGTCGTATTGCGGCCGAAAAAATTCTTAAGAGGTACTGACGTGGGCTGGTGGTCAAGGCTGGGGCTTCGCTGGAAGCTGCAAATCGTGTTTTTTGCAATCACGATGGCGATAACCATTTATAACCGACTTGTGGAGCGTAGCGATCTGCTGTCAATGCTGGCGCTTGCGAAAGCCGAGGGGGTCTCGCAGGACACCATGGCAGTGCTCAACGCACGCTTCGATGAAATCATGACGGGGGCGATCATTGGCTCAGGCATCGAATTTATAATCCAGTTCGCCCTGATAGCGCTTCTGGCGAATGTGCTGGTCCGCCCGCTGAATAGTCTTCTCAACTCGCTGAGATCAGTGGAAAAGGGGGATCTGACGAAGTCGGTGGAAGTCACGTCGGAGGATGAAATCGGGCAGTTGCAGCGTCAGTTCAACAGTATGCTTGCAAGGCTGAACGGCCTGTTTTCAAGTATTGACGACTCATCTTTGCATATGGGGCAGTCTGCTTATCAGATCGCGGCTGTCTCCCAGGAGATTGAAACGATCACCCAGACGCAGGAGGCTCGGTCTGCCGAGGTCAGTGAGGCGACCAGAATGCTTTTCGAAGCCTCTGAGCAGGTTCGTGACCTCAGTGGCAATACGCTGGAGAAGGCGCTGCAAACTGAGGCCCGTGGTGCCGAGGGTGTAAGCTCGGTGCAAAACACCATCGCCAAAATGCAGATCATCGGCAAAGGCATCAGCAATGCATCAACTGAAGTTAACGACCTCAAGGTGGCGGTGGCGACGATCGGACAGATCGTGGCGGCTATCCGTTCGATTTCGGAGCAGACTAATCTACTGGCTTTGAACGCGGCTATCGAGGCGGCCCGGGCTGGTGAAAGCGGCAGAGGTTTCGCGGTTGTGGCTGATGAGGTGCGCGCACTTGCTGGACGCGCGGGTCAGTCGGCCGAAGAGGTGTCTCGTATCGTGAGTGACCTTACCGAGCGGGTTGGTTCGGTTGCGCAGGTGATGGATACTGTGGTTGCAGATATGGAAGTCAATAGAGAGTCCTCTGAAAACACTATTCACATCATCAATGCAATGGGCGCTGACCTTTCGGAAACTTCTGAACTCAACCAGAGAATAAGTCAGGCGTCCACGGTGCAGCTGAAGGGTCTTGAGCAGGTCAATGCAACGCTTGCAGCCCTTTTTGAAATGCTTCAGGACAATGCGAGCAAGATCGGTAATACGGCCAACATTGGCGAAGCGCTCTTCAGTCTCAACACCAAGCTGCAGGCTCAGTTGACGGGCATGAAGTACCGCAAGCCGGAAGAGGCGCCAAAGACCGTTCCGGGTACTGAGGAGCGACGCAATAATGGACGGGTACCAGGAAGCTTGCTGGTGACCGTCAAGTCCGGCGGTATACGGCATGAAGGCCTGACCCAGGACCTGAGCATGACCGGCATCAAGCTGCTCATCAAGAATCGCTTCGAGAAGGGGCAGAAGGTGGAGATGCAGATACGCCTGCCGAGCAAGGACGTCAACGACTTCTCGCATCAGTCCAGTTGTCAGATCTCAGGGCATATCGTCTGGCGGAAAGATGAAGCAGGGCGATACCAATATGGTATCCATTTCGCCGATCAGCTGGCGTCGGAGCAGGCTAAGCTCGCCCAATGCGTAGCCTTCTTCGATAGCGCCAAACGGGTGGCCTGAAATCTCCAGTGCGGCTGACAATGGCAATGCCGTAGGGAGCCTGTATGCCGACCTGTCGGTCTATTACGATAGCTTTTGCGCGCACGTCGACTACGCAGGCCAGTGCGCATTTGCAGACAGAGCGTTTGCGGCACTGGCAGACGCGCAGGGAAAATCACTGCTAGATCTGGCCTGCGGTACCGGTCAGCATCTCTCCATCATGTCGGAGCTCGGCTACACCGTGAGCGGGCTCGACAATAGCCCCGCCATGCTTGCCGCGGCAAGACAGCGCTGTCCATCAGCGCGCCTCATTCTGCAGGACATTGCGAGCTTCGAGTTCACCAGCAGCTTTGATCTCATTACCTGCTTTCTGTATTCCATACACTACAGCTTTCCTGTGGCATCGTTGGCCACTACCCTGGCTCGAGCGTGGGAAGCACTCAAGCCAGGCGGTCTTCTCCTGTTCGATCTGGCAGACAAGGCCGGTGTTGCACAACGTGATGCTGTAAGTCAGGCGCGACTGGATGGTGCTGATTTCGAGTTTCGCTCAGGCTGGCGATACTGTGGCGACGGTGAGGCGCTTGATCTGCTGGTGTCCATCCGGCGGCTGGCCGACGGTCAGGGCGGCACTGAGGCCGCACACTGGACAGATCGACATACAATGACGGCCATCAGCATTGCTGAGGTTGTAGCAATCATGCAGCGCCTCGGGTTCGATGTTCAGGTGTTCGAACACGATTTCACTGCGTTGCGGGCCTGGGCCGGGGAAAGTTTCAATGTGATCATTGTCGGCGTTCGTCCCTGAGCATCGCTCAGTAGAACATCCGATGAGGGGCGAGGCTAGGAAGACTGTAGCGAATCCTCGCCAATCGTGCGATTTCTGCCTTCATGCTTGGCACGATAAAGTGCCATGTCGGCGCGGTGAATGGTCGCATCGACGTCTTCTGAATCCCGATGCTCGGCCAGACCTATGGAAACCGTAATGCGGAAATCCGGTCCGATTTCCGGGAAGCGCAGGTTTTCGATGCCCTGTCGCACACGCTCGGCCTTGATGCGAGCGCCTTCGAGTGGGGTCTGCGGGAGAATGAGCAGGAACTCTTCGCCGCCATAGCGGCCAAAACAGTCTATGCCACGGAGGTCGCGACTGGTTGCCAGCGCGACTTCCCTGAGCACATCGTCGCCGGCCTTGTGGCCGAATTCGTCGTTCACCTTTTTGAAATGATCCACATCCATGATGCAGAGGCTGAAGGGGCCTGTGCTGCGCTTGCGACGATTGGCTTCCTTGGATAGAACATCCAGCAGATGCCGACGGTTGAAGACGCCGGTGAGTGAATCACGACTAGCCAGCTCACCGATTTTCTCCAAAGCTTCTGCCAGCTCAGTGGTTGCGACGCGCAGTTCACCATTTCGCTTTCGCAACTGACCTCGTAAACCGTTGATATAGCCACCGATAACGGCGATCTGCGTGGTGACAAGTGCAAGTGCAATGAATTGCATCACTTCAAGCGGTGGATTTAGCGGCATCGATCCATCTATCCATAGCATGAACATGGTGATGCCGTAGAACAGCAGATAGAAAATACCGACCAGCAGGAACTGGCGCGTGTTCAGTGCGAGGATGCCATAGAGCGCCGGCACGATGCCGACGAGCAGGAACACTGCGCGTGCCTGGCCATCTTCCAGAGCATAGACCACCCAGAGCGCGGGTATCAGCGAGACGACCATCTGGACCGCAGTCATGCTCGGATCGCGAAACTTCAGGTTTATGTTGCTGTGAATGAGCCAGAAGAATGCTGCATTGAATACGGACATGAAGCCGATGAACTCAAGTACTATCCTTGCAGGCACTAAATCCTGCGACCAGGCAAATGTCACGATGCATAGCGTGAGCATGTATGAGACGACGGACATGCCAAGCCGACGTTTGCGCAGGACCTGATCCTGTTTTACCAGCTCAGCAGGACGTCCGCTGGACCTTGCAGCAGTGGGAGCGTTTTCGGAAATTACGGCGACCCTCGTCTCGAAAGGAAATTTGACTCTTCAAGTGTAGACGAGAATTCCCAGGCTGATTCTGCCTGAAGTCGTCGGCGCCAGGGCTTCCCTCTGGTCGATCAACGATTCTCCAGCCGGTTGTAATCGAATAATCCTGCATCGAGCGGTCGAGCACTGGTTAAAGACTGGTGCATCTGGTCACTGTAAGTCCAGAAGCGCGGATCAGTCCGCCGGACACCGAATTTATCGATAAAGCGCTCATAATTTTCGGGGGAGTTGACGGCAATCAGACTGTCGACAAAGTTGTCGACAGTTGCAGCGTCTAGCACGAGTAGACTGTTGGGGTAGGCCCCGACGAAGCCCGGCAGGATCATGAGCTGATCTTCTTCAGGTATCCTTCGTGCATCTTCATTGAAAGGTTGGGCGATGTTCAGATGAGCATTGTGCCGTAACAAGGTAAACCATTGCGCTGTCCCGCCATCACTATCCAATCGAACGAAAGTGACTTGCGGCAGGTATCTGACCGCGCCGCCGCGTATACTGTTCAAGCGCGAGAGGTGTCTGGCAGTGATGTCGGTTTGGCCTTCCGCCAGTTTCAGCGTCTTCGGTTGAAGCGGAGCGAAGAATCGCTTCCAGTCACCGTAGAGTTCGCCTAAGGGATCGGCGCTCTCATAGCTCATGCCTGTATCTTCCGAAAGACCAGCATATCTGCCGTGAACGTAGTCCTTGACGTCTTCACTGGCGCCACGATACCACTGATCGCGTACAGTCACCCTCGTCTCTGAGGGCAGGAAAGCAAGAAAATTGAACTCCCCTTCCATTCGCAGGAAGTCCATGTAAAGGCGCGTGCTGAGCTGATGCCCGACATTGCCGTAGACATCGAAGCCCGCCACCAGCAGATAGTGTATGCGTTCAAGTAGCGGATAAGTGATAACCCAGGCTGTCTGCGGTGAGTCTCCAGCCAGCCCCTTGATCACACTGGCACTGTCATCATGGCGGAAGATCGTCAGCGTCGCGTTCTGGTTGTAGCCGTCACCCTTCCAGAGATAGTCGAGGTTAATGGGGTCTTTTTCCGTGACCCGATTAATAACGGCGACCTTCTTTTTCAGATACGCCTGCTCCATCTTGGCGAACTTGCTCCAGGCCAGCAGCCCTGCATCGCTCTCATCTTCCGCAGGCAGCCGCAGATGCTCTCGCGCCTTGGCGAGGAAATCGGCGTCCTCGGCCAATGCTGCAAAACGTGGATCCGCGAAGGCCACCCAGAAGTAGTCGTTGATGACGTTAAGGGCAACCTGGCCCCGGCATACCGGTCCCTTGATATAGCCGGAGATCGTATAATGAGCCTCTTCCAGCATGAACCGATAACGGGCCAGCTGCGGCAGGGCCGCGAAGGTCACAAAGGGATTCGAAGCTGTTTCCGGATCGTAGCCCGGGAGTTCAGTCACTTCGTAGTTACTGTTCAGAAACAGATTCTGCCAGTGCCGCATACGCGTGTCGTTGAGCGCGTAAGGCATGTGGGTTTTGACCAGTACGGTGCTCTCATGAGGAACCAGCCGATAGTAGACGCGATCAACCCCAGGATCATCGAAGGGTCGTCGGCTGGCGATCTGCTGCACTGGCTGACCTGGTGGCGTAGTCGAGCGCACCAGTCGGAAGAAATGTGCCGGTGCCGGGTCCAAGGTGCCAGGCTCTTCTTCGCGCTCGCCAAAATACAGGGCGGCTAGAAATAAATGCTCATACATGTAGCGACTACTCAGCTGCCCTTTCAAACTGTCCTGGTTGAAGAAGCTCTCCCATTGTTGCTGCTGCTGGACTATAGCCGGATCCAGTAGCGTTCGCTCCGGGTGCGGCGCGCCCATTTTCAGCCACTGCAGAATGGTTTCGTTTTCAGCGGGAGAGAGTGCTGGTAGACCGTAGGGCATCCCGCCCTCCGGAAAGTCAGCTGCATAACTGTCGAATTCTTCGATGGTAGGGCATTCATGACTTGCGTTGAGGCCAAGTCTCATATCTTCCGATAACAGTTTTTCTTCACCACCTGGATGCTGCTGTTTCAACATCAGCATCTGAGCCAGCAGACTTGCCTTCACATTCGCTTCAGGACTGTCGCTGCGCTCGTTGAGCACCGAAAAGAAGCCTTCCTTTCGCCATTCGCTCGTGAGGCGCGGCGCGCCGATGAGGTTTGTCACGTTGGCCGCAGTGAGCCTGGTGCCGTCGTAGGTTGAAGTGGGGATGGCGCCTCTGGCGATGCCGTCCCATCTACTCATGTTGAGCTGGCAGGGGGAGTCGAGACAGCCATGGCACACCACACAGCGGGTTTCCATGACTCGCTCGGCTGCTAGCCACTCACTTGAACCAGTGGGGATGCTTGCCGGGTCCGGAGGACCTTTCGGCGTGCTGGTATCGATGAACTGTGCAGAAGCCGAATCGAATTTCGCGCTGTCAGCAGGGCCAAAGGATTTATCGAGCTGACGCGCCTGCCACACTGTGCACCCCAATACGAGACTAATGATAACTGCCAGACAGAGTCGCTTGAACATGAAGTGAGCCTTGTAGATACTGCGGAACAAAGGTCGCCGCCGGGATTTGAGCAGGCGGTGCCGGGCGGGCGGGGGTGCATTCTAGCTGAAACAGTTTTCAGCGTCTCGATCGCTTTGTCTGGGGGCTTCGTACTACTGCCTGGCATCCACCTTACGCATGTGCGATGGTGCCCCGCATTCGACAGCAGACGGACTAACCATTTGAACGCCACGCCAGTCATATCGGTCAGCGGCCTGACCAAGACCTATCAGTCCGGTCATCACGCGCTAGACCACATCGACCTCGAAATTCGACAGGGTGAGATTTTTGCACTCCTTGGGCCGAACGGGGCAGGGAAGACGACGCTCATCAGCATCATCTGTGGCATCGTGACCCGCAGCGCAGGCAGCGTGACTGTCGGAGGCTACGATATCGAGCGCGACTACCGCCTCACGCGCGCGATGATTGGCCTGGTTCCCCAGGAACTGACCACCGATGCCTTTGAGTCGGTTTGGGACACCGTCTCGCTCAGCCGAGGCATGTATGGCCATCCGCCGAACCGTGAACATATCGAAAAGATTCTCAAGCAGCTGAGTCTCTGGGACAAGCGCAAGAGCCAGATCATGACGCTATCGGGTGGAATGAAGCGCCGCGTGATGATAGCCAAGGCCTTGTCGCATGAGCCGCGCATCCTGTTCCTGGATGAACCCACGGCCGGCGTCGATGTCAATCTCCGACGGGATATGTGGCAGATCGTCAAGAACCTGCGGGATGATGGCGTGACCATCATTCTCACCACCCACTACATCGAAGAGGCCGAAGAAATGGCGGACCGGATTGGCGTTATCCGAAGCGGTAAGCTGATACTGGTTGAAGACAAGACATCACTCATGAGCCAGCTGGGTCGTAAGCAGCTGATCATTCAGCTGGCGCAGCCCATGACGGCCGTGCCTGCCGCGTTGGCGTCCTGGGCGCTCACGCTGAACGAATCCGGCAGCGAATTACACTATGGCTTTGGCGATACAGCCGGCACCGACAGTATTGGCGTGCTGCTCAGGCAACTCGACTCACTGGGAATTGCCTATACCGACCTGACCACCCGGCAGCGCTCGCTTGAAGAGATTTTCGTGAACCTGGTCGAGGCAGAAGCATGAGCGCTAACTGGCATGGCGTCTGGGCCATCTATAAATTCGAAATGCTCAGAGCCAGACGCACCTTTGTACAAAGTCTGATTGCGCCGGTCATCACCACAGCGCTGTATTTCGTGGTCTTTGGCGCGGCAATCGGCTCGCGAATGCAGGCCGTCGGCGGCGTAGACTATGGTGCTTTCATAGTACCAGGTCTGATCATGCTCTCGCTGTTCACACAGAGCCTGTCATACGCCTCGTTCGGCATCTACTTCCCGAAATTCACCGGCACCATCTATGAATTGCTTTCTGCGCCGCTTTCACCCTTCGAGATTGTGCTGGCCTATGTAGGCGCAGCGGCTACAAAGGCCATCGTTCTGGGAGCCATCATACTTGCTACCGCGACCCTGTTCGTCGATGTCCAGATCATGCACCCGGGCTGGATGGTCTTCTTCCTCGTGATGACAGCTGTGACCTTCAGCCTGTTCGGCTTCATCATTGGCATCTGGGCCACGAGCTTCGAGCAGTTGCAATTCGTGCCGATGCTCATTGTGACCCCGCTGACCTTCCTCGGCGGCGCGTTCTACTCCATTGATATGCTGCCCTCGCATTGGCAGGCCTTCAGTCTCTTCAATCCTGCTGTCTACCTGATCAGCGGCTTTCGCTGGAGCTTTTATGGCGAGGGGGATGTGAGTGTAGGTATCAGCATTGGCGTCGCCCTGTTTTTTCTGGTTCTCTGCATCGGTATCGTCTCGTGGTTGTTCCGGACTGGCTACCGCTTGAAAAGCTGATGTTCGAGCGGTCCAGGTATTGAGTATCAGAAGTCGTCCAGCTGTGACCTGACCCTCAATATTAAACCAGTTCAAGAACCGCAATGAAGCGTGAACACTGCTATCATGCTCACTGGTGAGACGGTCCTGGAAAAGGGCCGCGTAAAGCAGATGGGAATGACAATGAAAAGAATGGGTACACTGGACGCATCCTGGCTGGCGGTCGAGTCCGACGATACGCCGATGCATGTAGGCAACATGCAGATATTTTCACTGCCCGAAGGTGCAGGGGATACCTTCCTTCGCGACATGCTGGCCCGGATGAAGGCCGACTTCAAGGTTGCGCCCCCCTGGTGCAACAAGCTGGCGCACCCAAGCCTTCTGGGGCGAGTGGTCGCGCCGGGCTGGGTGGTTGATGAACAAATCGATCTTGATTATCACGTTCGCCATTCGGCGCTCCCGAGCCCGGGCAGTGAACGAGAACTTGGTATTCTGGTGTCTCGACTGCACTCCAATCCACTGGATTTCAAGCGTCCGCTGTGGGAGTGTCATATCATCGAGGGTCTCGAAAACAATCGTTTCGCGCTTTATACGAAGATGCACCATTGTGTGATCGATGGCATCAGCGGTGTGCGACTACTGCAGCGCGTGTTAACAACGGATCCCAGTGAAACCAACATGCTGCCGCCCTGGTCGGTCAGACCCGAGCGCACGCGGGGCAGCAAGACTGATCGTGAGCCGAGTATGCCGGCAGCGTTTTCACAGGCTCTGGACGCATTGAAACTCCAGGCCGACATGGCGCCGCGTCTGGCAAGTGCGCTCACGCGTGTGGTGAAATCCGTCAGGCATCCCGAGAACGGCCTCACCGCGCCTTTCTCCGGTCCAAACTCAGTATTGAACAGAAGAGTGACCGGGCAGCGTCGTTTTGCTACTCAACATTACCAGCTGAGCCGGCTCAAGAAATTGAGCAAGAACAGTGGCAGCTCGCTGAACGATATAGTGCTTTATCTTTGCGGCACCGCTCTGCGCCGGTTCCTTATTGAGCAGAACAATTTGCCTGATGAGCCGCTGACAGCAGGTATACCCGTAAATATACGGCCCGCTGACGATACCGGCACCGGCACGGCGATCAGCTTCATGATTGCAAACCTGGCAACCGACGTCGCCGATCCGATGTCGCGACTTGAGGCCATCAGGTACTCGACTGTGCAGGCGAAGGAGCATCTACAGAAGTTACCTCGGGCAGCCCTCAATCAGTACACCATGCTGCTCATGTCGCCCTACATTTTGCAGCTTATGTCAGGCCTGGGCGGTCGAATGCGGCCCGTGTTCAACGTCACCATTTCCAATGTGCCCGGTCCGGAGCAAGCGCTGTATTACGAGGGTGCCAAGCTTGAGGCCATGTACCCTGTGTCCTTGATCGCACATGGGGGTGCGCTGAATATCACGTGCCTCAGCTACGATGGATCGCTCAACTTCGGCTTTACCGGCTGCCGGGATACCCTGCCAAGTATGCAGAAGCTGGCGGTATATACCGGTGAAGCGCTCGAGGAGCTCGAAGTGTTGCTGAATGGCGGCGCTACGGCCTCGAGACGCAGTGCTATGAAGCGCACGCCTGTGAAAGCGGCCCCCCGCAAGCGTTCGGTCCGTGCGATCAAAGCCATCAAAGGCGTAGGCGGTCCAGCCAATGGCGCGGTCGGTAAGCGAGGCAAGTGATGAACCGCAGGTTGCCCGCCCCGTGACGGGTGAAGCAGTGCTGCCAGCAGCATCGGACGCTGCGCGTCTGAAGGTTCTCATCGCGGGCATCAGCAGTCTGGTGCTGATGCTCGGGATCGCACGTTTTGCCTATACACCCCTCATGCCCCTGATGCAGGCCCAGACCTGGCTGGGCCTTGAAGAGGGTGCGTGGCTCGCCAGTCTCAACTATCTGGGTTATTTCAGCGGCGTATTACTGGCGTCGCTGCTCAACGATCTTCGAACGAAAGACACACTCTACCGTATAGGCCTGCTGCTTGCCGTGTCGACAACTGCAGGCTCGGCGTTGAGCGATAACTTCTGGTGGCTGGGCGGACTGCGTTATCTGGCCGGGCTCAGTAGTGCTGCTGGTCTGATGCTTGGCTCAGGACTGGTGCTGAACTGGCTGATGCGGCACCACTATCGCAGTGAGCTGGGCGTGCACTTTGCCGGGGTAGGTATTGGCATAGCGCTGTGTTCGCTGCTTATAGAGGTGCTGACCCCCACGCTCGACTGGCGTGAGCATTGGCTACTGCTGGGCGGCCTTGGCCTGTTACTGGCTGTGCCAGCGTGGTTTTGGTTGCCGAGACCGGTAAAGTCCCATCTCCCGACACCGGGACGGGTGCTGAGCGATTCGCCTCCTACACGGAATTATCTGCTCCTGTTCTGTTGCGCCTATGCCCTGGCCGGGGTCGGCTATGTAGTCAGTGCAACATTCATTGTGGCAATCATTGATGCCGAGTCAGCAGGTAATGCCGGCACACGGGCCTTTCTGGTTTTGGGGCTTGCAGCTGCTCCAGCGTGTCTGATTCTCGATCGGGTGGCGCGGGTGTTGGGCGATCATCGGACCTTACTGCTGACCTGTGTGCTGCACACCTTCAGTATTCTGACGCCGTACTTCAGCAACGCCCTCTGGCTTGCCTACCTCAGCGCAGCCCTCTTCGGGGCCACGTTTATCGGTATCGTGAGTCTCGTGCTGACTATGGCTGGCAAGCACTATCCCACCAAGCCGGCCAAGATGATGGGAAAACTGACCATTGGTTATGCAGTGGCCCAGATTGTGGCACCCGCAATCGTAGGCCAGATCACACTCCATGGCGGCAGTTACCGTGACGGGCTCCTGCTTGCTGGTTTGTGTATGGCGCTGGCCACCGGGCTGGTGGAATGGCTGCGGCGCCTGGCGCGCGATCAGAAAATGTACCAGTGAATGCGTCCGTAGTTTTTCTCCGGAACTTGAACAGGTTCACGAAACGCCAGAGCAGATAAGCGCATTCCGCTGATGCGTCCAAATCCCAGTCATGCATGCCGGTCCAGGCATTGTGAGAACTCGTCTAAATTGTTGAAATTATAGAGAAAAAGGATGATGTAAACCCTTGTGGTCGGTGGCTACTCTTCGGTCTTCTTGAACAACAATCAACAGAAGGAACGAAGAAAATGACCACGATTCATACCGCGAAACGTACGCGACTTGGTGCTGCTGTGGCAGGCACAATACTCATGACAGCTCACACGGTAGCGCTCGCTGAACCTGCGTCGCTCGAGCTCGAATTGCGTTGCCCATTTCCGCTGATCGGCGAGCAAGCAATACTCGCCAAGATCTCCGCGGATTATCCGACAGAAGTCACGGTGGGCGACAGCTTCGGCCCTTTCAATATAGACACGGTCACGGTGGTAAATGAAGCCTCCCGACAGGGTTTGGCTCTGCTTGGCGCAGCTACCGTTACCGGGACGGCGCAGAGTGCAACGACCATTGTGACCCCCGCCAGAACTATTGAGAACACCGTTGAACTGACCGTGGCACCATCACCAGTGCCAGCTACCGAAGGCGCCTTCGAGGTGGCGGCCAGCGGTATGACGGCGGCTGAAGCGTTCGTTGAAGGTGATGTGGGCGCAGGTGAGATCACTGTTGAAGATCTCACGCTCAATCTCAGGAATCTCCGTGAGGATGGCACGCTCGCCGGGATGCCGGTGGGCGAGTTCACTACAGATTGCGCCGTGGTGGAAGGGCAGAACACAGTGCTTGCCAGATTCAACATCGTTGAGGGCGACGGCACAGGAGAGCCGACCCCGCCAAGTGTGGCGGTCGATGTTGAAGCTATCGACTTCGGCAATGTCCAGATGGGCACCTCCGATAAGCGCAGTGTCACGATCACCAACAACGGTGGTGGCATTCTTGCGATCAATAGCGTGACGGTCAGCGGTGCTGATGCTGCTGCATTTATCCAGACCAACGACTGCACCACGCTCGCCTCTGGCGAGAGCTGTATCGTCGATATCACCTTCACCTCCGCTTCGGATGGCGCCCAGTCGGCCGTGCTCAACATCGAGTCGGACGATCCTGACAACAGCGTGATAGTTGTTGATCTGAGCGCCAACGGTCAGATCGAGTCTGAAGCGGACATCGAAGTCAGCGCCACTGAGCTGGGTTTTGGCACCATCGCACAGGGTGTCACTTCTGACCGGTCGCTTACCGTGAGTAACGTTGGTAGCGCAGCGCTGAATATCAGTGAAGTCTCATTGCAGACAGGTGAAGATTTTTCACTCCTGAGCAATGAGTGCACGACACTCGCACCCGAAGGCAGCTGTGACATTGGCCTACGATTTACTGGCAACGCCGATGGCCTTAGCCGCGATGTGCTCAGCATCGCTTCGGATGATCCAGATGAGGCTGTCGTGACTGTCGATCTGAGCGGTCAGGTGGGAGATGATACTGATGGTGGTGGATCGACCAACGACATAAAGCTGAGTGTGGCCGGCTCCACGACATTGACGGCTACCGGGAAAGCCTTGCCACTCACAGGCCTCATCGAGAGTAGCGTGGATGAGTCTACTGGTATGCTGACAGCAGATGTCCAGCTCGATCCGACGAGTGGCACCTTCAGATTGACGAGACTTTTCCGCAAGCTAACCGCCACAGTAAATATCGAATTCGAAAGTGTTGGTGAGGCGAGTGGTACCCTGATTGATGGGAAGTTGATGACCACGACACAAGCCTATGTGAAGGTTCCGGAGGTCACTGTGAATCTCTTCGGTCTCAAGCTGCCGATAGGTGGTGGAGACGAGTGCCGGACGGCGGAGCCGACGACCATCACTGTAGAGTCTCAGGACGGTGAGACCTTCGTCCCGACCGCCGGCGGCATTGTGGATGGGTCCTACGACATGACCGGACTGGAGAATTGTGGTGCGTTGACGACTGTTTTGAGCGACTTCCTCGAAGGCCGGGATAACAGCATCAACCTGGTGTTGACCCCAGCTCAGCCCTGAGGCCAGGAGGGGTTCATCCATGCAGAGTCATTCCGACTCCTCGCGGCTGGCCCCCTCACGCCCTCGGCGGCGAACGTCGCCAGGCGTATTGCCAGTCCAGCTTCGATAGGCCTTTGTGAAGCTGGCCTGGTCGCTGAAACCAAGCTTCAACGCGATGTCCATCAGCGACAGCGGCGTATCCATAAGATAAAGGTCAGCGTAGCTGTGGCGGATATCCTGGCGCATCTTTCTGAACGAAGTGCCGGCAGCAGCGAGATGCTGCCGGAGGTAGCGTGAGCTCATTCCAAGTTGCTTGGCCGTTCGCTCGAGTGTTGCCTTGCCAGGTTGCTTGAGGATCTGTTCCCTGGCTTGCGCGGCTATTTCTCTGCTTTCAGGTGAACCTGCCTCCTCGTCGTCAGCAATGGCCAGCTCGCCATCACTTTCAATGTGCTTCTCTCTCGCCAGCGAATAAGCTACCCGTGTGTTGTCATCCTGAGGCTTGCGACCGACCAGCGACAGCGTAATCTGATTGTGTTCACCATTGAACTGCCAGGTGGAGTCGGGGGCGAGCGCCTGCCAATCTGATTCATCCAGAGCCGAGTCGTAGTCGAACTCGAAGCTGACCGCATGCGAGACCTGTGAAGCGATGGAGTAGATGCTGCCGAGATAGACCTTGGTCAGAAACGGTCGCGCAGTGCCCGTGTTCCAATTGTCTTTCAGCCTGATCCTGGCCTGCGTCGCCGTCGTGGTGCATTCCATGTCGATAAGCGGAAGACAGACACGCAGGTGCTGCACAACCATTTCCACCAGTTTAGAGTTGCTTTCTCTGCTGAGCAGTACGTAACCGAACAAGCCGTGGGCAATGAGGTCCAGTTTCTGACCAAACTGAAAGCCGGCTCTCTCGTCGGTGGCCAGCCACTGTGCATTCTCCAGCATCTTGACAATCTGACTCACTGGCAGAAAGGCGTCTGCGTCGTCCAGCGTAGCTGAGCCAATGCCCGTATTATTGAGCAAGGCCTCCTGGCTCACGCCTTTGGACTGCATGAACGATACGAACTTTCGCAGGTATCTTGATGAAACCAAAGGTACTTTATAAGTAATCATCTCTGACATAATTGTTGCTTTCACACCTTCATGCCACGGCCTTCAAGCAAGGTCACGTCGTCTGCAACCTGTCTTTTAGCCCTCTTTTGGGGGATAGCATACCTCCTGTCTCTGTGCGTCAGCGCGCAATACTTGTCCAAAACCTGAACAGGGTCACGAAAACACGAACCCATCGCTGTGCTTTCCCTTTTTAACAAAACGGCTTCCGTTTAGGACAATGCTTAGTTTCTGATCTTGTCGCTAAATGGTTGGTGTGACAGGAAAAAAGGACGACAGAAAGTACTGTAATCGACGGATCATCCCTGATTCGATTTGATAGAACAACAGAAAAGAGGACGACAATAATGACCACGACTTATAACGCGCGACTCACGCGCCTTGGTGCTGCAGTGGCAGGCACAGTGCTCATGGCAGCTCATACCATGGCCTATGCAGAGCCTGTGACTCTGGATCTGCAGTTGACCTGCCCATTCCCACTGATTGGCTCACAGCCTATCAAAGCTCGGATTACTGCCGATTACCCCACTGAAATATCAGCGAGCGAAGGCGTGCCGGCAATTACTGTTGATACCATCACTGTAGTCAACGAACCCTCCCGTCAGGGCTTGTCACTGCTCGGCGCGGTTACTGTGACCGGTACAGCACAGAGCTTCACCACCATCAGTACAACCGCTCGCGACATCGAGAGCGTTGTTGACCTCACGGTCGAACCGTCTCCTGTACCAAGTACACCTGGCGAGTTTGAAGTGGCCGCAGGCGGCGTAGCCGCGCCTGTACCACTTGCTGCTGGCGATGTAGGTCCAGCTCAGGTCACTGTTGACGACCTTATTCTGAGCCTGCGCAACCTGCGTGCTGATGGCACGCTGGCAGGCATGCCTGTTGGCGAGTTCACCACCGATTGCGCAGTGGATGCTGGGCAGAACACTGTGCTGGCCAGCTTCGACGTAGTCGAGGGTGGCGGAGGCGGTGGCGCTGATCCGGCCAACATCGCAGTTGATGTTGAAGCTGTCGACTTTGGTAATGTCCAGCTCGGTATATCCGAAACGCGCAGTGTTACTGTCACCAATGATGGCGACGGCATTCTCGCCATCAATGGCGTAACCGTGACTGGTGCGAATGCAGATGCGTTCATTCAGACCAACGACTGTACCACGCTTGCTTCCGGCGAGAGTTGTACCATCGATGTGACCTTTACAGCTGCTTCGGAAGGCGCACAGGCCGCCGTACTGACTATAGAGTCTGACGATCCAGATACTAGTGTCGTGAGCGTGGATCTGAGCGCTAGCGGGCAGCTGGAGCCAGAGGCTGATATCGAAGTGAGTGAAACCGATCTCGGTTTTGGCTCGATCGATCTGGGCGTCACTTCTGACCGCACACTGACTATCAGCAACGTTGGTAGTGCAGCGCTCAACATCAGTGATGTTTCACTGCAGACCGGTGGTGATTTCTCGCTGCTGAGCAACGAATGCACCACCATCGCGCCTGAAAGCAGCTGTGACATTGGCGTGCGCTTCACCGGCAATGCCGTTGGCACCAGCAGTGATGTGCTGACCATTTCATCGGATGATCCGGACGAAGCAGCTGTCACTGTAAACCTGTCAGGTCAGGTCAACGATGATGATACCGGCGGTTCGACCCTCGATATCACACTCGACGTTGACGGTTCCACAACACTGACCGCAACGGGCAACACGCTGCCACTTTCTGGCGTTATCGACAGCGTTGTTGATCTGGCGACTGGTGAGCTGACTGCAGATCTGAAGCTTGAGCCAACCAGCGGCACCTTCCAGGTGATCAAGTGGTTCCGCAAGCTTACAGCTACTGCACAAGTTGAGTTCGAAAACGTGGGTGAGGCGACCGGCACGCTGATCGATGGCAAGCTGACCACCTCGGCACAAGCCTACGTCAAGGTCCCACGCGTCACAGTCAACCTCTTTGGCATCAAGCTTCCCATCGGTGGCGGTGCCAACTGTAGGACTGCAGAACCAGTGTCGTTCACTGTGGCTTCGCCAGAAGGCGAAACCTTCCTGCCACTCGGCGGTGGCAAGGTCACCGGCTCCTATGATCTGACAGCGCTGGAAAACTGCGGTGCACTGACCTCGGTTCTCAGCAACTTCCTCGAAGGCGATGACAACACCATCAACCTCACTCTGACACCAGTTCAGCCCTGAGGCTGGTCGGGGCCTGCGCAATGCAGGCCCCTCCCTTAGCAAACCTGGAGTAGACTACATGAGAACAACATTAAAATACGCGTCACTGGCTGCTGCCATCATGACGGCAATGAGCGCGCAAGCTGAACTGCAGGCTATTGATGATGCAGACATGGCGGAAGTATCAGGACAAAGCGGTATCGTAATCGAAGCAGGCTTCGGCACGATCGGCGGTATCGACAAGACTGCCGAGAACGCCTACACGGCCAAGACAACGCTGGAAAACGGTACAGTGGTCGAGCAGGCAGGCACCCTGGGAGATTTCTATGGCGCTGACTGGTCGAATGCCGGCATCACGATCGAGGCATTCAAATATATCGTGGATATCGAAGGCGGCTGGGATCAGGAAACCAATACCGGCGTCAATACCCGACTGGAGCCACTGCAGAGTGCTCTGACCGAGAAACCGAAGGCAGGTATCATCGTCAAGGATATCGCCATTGCCGGACGCATGGACGTGACCATCGATGCCACGGCTGACCTCGCCAACGTCGTTGCCAACGGCGGTAATGTTGCTGAAGGCGATGGCGGTATCGGTATCACATTCAGTGACTCCGATATCCACTTCAAGATGGGTGACATGGGTGTTTTTGTCGAGCCATACGAAGGGATTGGCGTCGTTGGTGGTCAGGTCAGCAGCTTCGGCAGTGTTGAAATGCTCGGCATGAACATAGACGGGCTCGGACTCGTTATTCGGGGTAATGGTCTCTAACAAGACTGCCACTCGCTGGCTGGCGTAGGTAACAGAAGCATACCTACGCCAAACGGAGAGACACATGTCAGGGGACACCGGAGATAAGGGAAATCTGCCACTGGATGGTAATAGCGGAAGCCAGGCGAAAGGCTTCCGCTCCGAACACGACAGCCTCGGCGAGGTCCGGGTACCACAGAAGGCGCTATGGGCCGCACAGACCCAGCGTGCTGTCGATAATTTTCCGATGAGTCATCGGCGCCTGCCGGATGCGTTCATCCAAGCGGTGCTTGAAATCAAGAAAGCCGCTGCACAGGCTAACGACGAACTTGGTGAACTCGATGCCAAGCGCTCCAGGGCGATCGTCAATGCAGTCGACAAGCTGCTGAACGACGATAATCTCCTCGATCATTTTCCTGTCGATATCTTCCAGACCGGCTCCGGCACCAGTACCAACATGAACGCCAATGAGGTTATCGCTCATCTGGCAAATGCAGTTGGTGACGACGAAATCCATCCCAATGACCACGTCAACAGGGGACAAAGCAGTAATGATGTCATTCCCAGTGCCATTCAGGTCAGTGCCGCATGCTATCTGCATCGATACACACTGCCGGCGCTGACGCATAGCATACAGGTGCTGAACCAGCGCTCGGAGTCGTTGGAGGCCGTTATCAAGACCGGTCGGACTCACCTGATGGACGCCATGCCTGTCAGTCTGGGCCAGACCCTTGGTGCCTGGGCGGCACAAATGGCAGACAATCGTGATCGTCTCAACGATATGCTCGCTCAGTTGCTGGCCCTGCCTCAGGGTGGTACTGCTGTCGGTACAGGCATCAATGCGCATGACTCTTTTGCCGAGACATTCAACAAGATGTTGGGCCAGAATACCGGACTGCCGTTTCGCAGGGCGAATAACCTGTTTTCCAGAATCAGTGCCCAGGATACTGCTGTCGCCTTATCAGGGCAGTTGAAAACCTGCGCCGTTTCGCTGATGAAAATTGCCAACGATCTGCGCTGGATGAACTCCGGCCCGCTGGCAGGTCTTGGCGAGATTCAGCTTGAAGCGCTGCAGCCCGGTTCATCGATCATGCCTGGCAAGGTCAACCCCGTGATTCCAGAGGCCGTCGCCATGGCGTCTGCACAGGTCATTGGTAATGATGCGACGATTACAATCGCGGGGCAGTCAGGCAACTTTGAGCTCAATGTCATGTTGCCAGTCATCGCCGACAATCTCCTGTATTCTCTCCAGCTCATCACCAATAGCTGCCAACTCCTTACAGACAAGGCAATCGCCACCTTTAAAGTGAATCATGAGCAGCTGGAAAAGGCCCTTGCCTCAAATCCTATTCTGGTTACGGCACTAAATCCCGTTATCGGCTACGAGGCGGCCGCGACAATTGCCAAACAGGCGTACAAGGAGAAGCGCCCGGTTCTGGATGTGGCTGTGGAGCAGACGGACATGAGCAGGGAAGAACTGAAGGCCTTACTCGATCCGGCCAAACTCGTGTAGACTTCGTCCACTTTTCAGCCAGTGGACAGCCAAGATGAGTGCTAAAGCAGAAACGGGTCTCGTGGCACAGCGCCTGAGCGCCTTCCGGTGTGCGAGAAAGGCCGATATGTATCTGTTCGTACCTGCCGGGCGAGATCAGGCTACGGTGGAGGCCGAGCTGCCCGATGGCCTGATGCAGGCCACTGGCCGTCTGACCTACGCCATGGATTTCACGGCCGATCCCGCACGTAAACTCGCACGCTCAGATGTACAGCAGGTTTTGCAGAACATTGCTGAAAAAGGCTACTACCTGCAGATGCCGCAATCGGAAGCCGATATCGAGGCGATGATGACCATCATCAGTGCCGAAACCTCCGGAAACAGACCACTCTGAGCCAGAGCCATGAGTAACAGGTCCGACGCCAAAGATCAGTGGTGGCTCAAGCCGATCCAGTCCCTGGATAGAGCGCAGTGGGAGTCTCTGTGTGATGGTTGCGGAAAGTGCTGCCTGGAAAAGCTCGAGGATGAAGACGGTGGGGGCATGTTGTTCTCCATTATCGCCTGCGACCATCTGCGCACAAAGTGCGGCAACGGTCCGGGCGGCGTGGAAACGAAAACCGTCACCTGCGCCTGTTATAGTCAGCGACTCGCCCGCAAGACCGACTGCATCGAAATTACCCCCGCACTCCTGGCGAAGTCGTCACGCTGGCTGCCGGCGACCTGCGCCTATCGATTGCGATGGGAAGACAAGCCCCTGCCCGAATGGCACCCCTTGATCAGTGGAAGCAGGGAATCCGTAAGGCAGGCGGGTCATAGTGTGACTGACAAAGCCATGTTCAACGATGGCAGGCAGAAGCTTACCAATGCGGAGAAGCTTGAGAACCTGCTGGCGAATGACGAGGTGGACTGGGAGCCACTCGTCATCCGCGACTGGAGCTAGCGAGGCGCCGGCTCCTGCAGGGAAGCGCCGAGCTACAAGATAGCTAGTGGTTCAATATCTGGCTCAGGAACAGTTTGGTGCGCTCATGCTGCGGATTTTCGAAGAAGGCATGCGGCTCGTTTTCTTCCACGATCTGACCCTGGTCCATGAACACCACACGGTCGGCAACGGTTTTCGCAAAGCCCATTTCGTGCGTGACACAGATCATTGTCATGCCTGATTCAGCCAGTTCCACCATGACGTCCAGCACTTCCTTGATCATCTCCGGGTCCAGTGCGGAGGTTGGTTCATCGAACAGCATGACCGCCGGGTTCATACAGAGGCTTCGAGCGATCGCCACACGCTGCTGCTGACCACCCGATAGCTGGCCCGGATACTTGTGAGCCTGCTGCGGAATCTTCACTCGCTCGAGGTACTTCATCGCTTCTTCCTCGGCCTGCTTCTTCGGCGTCTTCCGAACCCAGATGGGCGCAAGCGTACAATTCTGCAGTACCGTCAGGTGAGGGAAAAGGTTGAAGTGCTGAAACACCATGCCGACCTCACGACGCACGGTGTCGATGTTCTTGAGGTCGTTCGTAAGCGGGACCCCATTGACGATGATGTCACCTTCCTGATGTTCTTCCAGACGATTGATGCAGCGAATGCAGGTCGACTTGCCCGACCCGGACGGGCCGCAGATGACGATACGCTCGCCCCGACGAACCGAGATGTTGACGTCCTTGAGCACATGAAAGCTGCCGTACCATTTGTTGACGTTACGCAGTTCGATCATGAGTTTTTCGTTTGATGCTGTTTTTGCCATGTCTTCAGCCATTTGTAAGGCTCCTGATAAATTCTTGTTGATGCGGGTCAGTCCTGCTTATGGCCGGTACTGAACCTGCGCTCGAGTCGCTGACTGTATTGCGACATGCTGAAGCAGCAGATCCAGAACATGAAAGCGACGAAGAGATAACCTTCTACTGATACCTGAGGCCAGTTCGGATCGGTAATCGCTGACTGGACGATGGCCAACAGATCGAACAGACCGATGATGAGCACCAGACTGGTATCCTTGAACAGTGCAATGAAGGTATTGACGATACCGGGGATCATCAGCTTCAGCGCCTGTGGCAGTATGATCAGGCCGGTCTTTTTCCAGTACCCCAGCCCAAGCGCCTCGGCGGCTTCATACTGACCCTTCGGTATGGCCTGCAGACCACCTCGAACGACCTCGGCCATGTAGGCGCTCTGGAACATGATGATACCGATCATCGCCCTGATCAGCTTGTCGGTGTCGGTTCCTGCGGTCATGAATAGCGGCAGCATGACTGAAGCCATGAATAACACCGTAATCAACGGGACGCCTCGCCAGAACTCGATGTAGGTGATGCAGATGCTGCGCACCACGGGCATCTCCGATCGCCTTCCCAGGGCCAGCACGATACCTATGGGCAGGGAGGCCACAATGCCGACTACCGCCAGTATCAGAGTGAGTGAAAACCCTCCCCAACGATGCGTGCCCACTTTGTCGAGGCCGAAAGATCCGCCCAGCATGAGGTAATAGGCGATCACCGGAAACACGACCAGCGTGAATAGCGCGATCCATTTCTTGCCAGGAATGGCATCGACCACGAGGCCGATGATGCAGGCAGCGAACAGGGCAAACATGATATTGATTCGCCAGACTTCATCCGAGGGATAGAACCCGTAAATGAACTGGGGAAAACGGGTCTTGATGAAGACCCAGCAGGCGCCTGAGCTGGTACAGGCCTCTGCCGAGTCTCCGGCGAGGTCCGCGTTGAGAATGCCCCAGTTCAGAAACCAGGATAGACCTTGATAGATGAAATAAAGTGCGACCAGCGTCAGTATGGTGTTGGCAACACTGTTGAACAGATTTGCTCGCACCCAGCCCACAAAACCCACCGTGCTGCCGGGCGGTTTTCTGTCTGGCAGCTGGTTAAATCCAATGGCATTTTCCGGCTGCGGTGCTGTCAGCGAATCACTTGGTATATTCGGCATATCATTCGGCTCCCAGGGATCGTCTTACCGCTCAACGAGCGCCTTACGAGAGTTGTAGAAGTTCATGGCTGCAGAGGTCACGAGACTTATGGTCAGGTAGACGCCCATGGTCATGAAAATTATTTCCACCGCCTGGCCTGTCTGGTTCAGCGTGGTTCCGGCGAAGACGGACACGAGATCGGGATAGCCGATCGCCGTCGCCAGAGACGAGTTCTTCGTCAGGTTCAGGTACTGGTTGGTCAGCGGCGGGATAATGACGCGCATCGACTGTGGAATGACGATGAGGCGCAGGCGTTGGCCGTTGCTGAGGCCGAGTGCACTGGCCGCTTCAGTTTGCCCATGGGAGACCGCCTCGATACCTGAACGGACGACTTCGGCGATGAATGCCGAGGTATAGATGGTCAGTGCAACCAGCAGCGCCATGAACTCCGGTATGATTGTAATACCGTCGCGGAAGTTGAAGCCTGTCAGTACCGGATATTCCAGGGTCAGTGGTGACCCGACCAGGAAAAAGACGACCAATGGCAGGCCGATGATCATGCCCAGAGCGGGCAGGAAAACCGGCACTATGCGACCTGTTTCAGCCTGAATTTTCTTCGCGTAGCGATGCAGTATGAAGCTAGCGACGACGCCAACGATGATGGCGATCCAGACCAGGTTGAAACCATCACCAGGAATGGGCTCCGGAAGATAGAGGCCTCGAATATTCAGAAAGACAGACTCTCCCAGCGACATGCTGTCCCGCGGCGAGGGCAGGGCGCGCAATACCGCGAAATACCAGAAGAATATCTGTAACAGTAGTGGGATGTTTCTGAACAGCTCGATGTAGCACAGGGCCAGCTTGCGAATGAGCCAGTTGGACGAAAGGCGTGCGATGCCCATCAGGAAGCCGATGAGGGTCGCGAAGAATATTCCCAGGCCCGAGACGAGCAGGGTATTGAGCAGACCGACGGTAAACGTGCGCGCGTAAGTGTCTGTCTCTGAATATTCGATGATCGACTGTATGATGCCAAAGCCAGCCTGGTTGTCGAGAAAGCCGAAACCGGTGGTGATGCCTCTGGCGGCCATGTTGGTCGACGCGTTGTCTATGATCTGCCAGAAGAATCCGGCGACACAGGCTGCGGCGATGAACTGAAAGAATATGGATCGAATTCTGGGGTCGTATATCAGGCTTTTCTTACCGCTCTTTTGCCCGTTACTCATGGTGCGGGCTCCTGTGCGGCATACTTGCTTCTTATAGTGGCAGGCATGATTAAATTCCGTAGCGGAAAACTATATACATGAATCAGAAAGGGCGCCCTGGGGCGCCCGTTATGTCTTATCTGACTGGCGGAGCGTACTGAAGGCCGCCTTCCGTCCAGAGCGCGTTGAGACCGCGCTCGATCTTCAGCGGAGAATCCTTGCCGACATTGCGCTCGAACATTTCGCCGTAGTTGCCAACCTGCTTGATCGCATTGGCAGCCCAGTCGGCGGAGAGACCAATGTTCTGGCCCATGTCCTGATCTTTCACACCCAGCAGGCGCTGAATATCAGGATTATCGCTCTTCTTCATTTCCTCGACGTTCTTCGAGGTCACGCCGAGCTCTTCTGCATTCAACTGCGCGAAGTGAACCCATTTCACGATGTTGAACCACTGGTCGTCACCCTGCTGAACCACGGGGCCCAGCGGCTCCTTGGAAATAACCTCGGGCAGAACGATGGCCTGCTCTGGATCTTTCAGCTTCACACGCAGTGAATACAGTTGTGATTGGTCCGAAGTCAGTACATCGCATCGACCGGTCTCGAAGCCCTTTACGGTCTGATCAGACGTATCGAATACGATAGCCTGGTACTTCATGCCGCCTTCCTTGCGGAAATAATCTGCGAGGTTGAGTTCGGTGGTGGTGCCGGCCTGGATACAGACTGCAGCGCCGTCGAGTTCCTTGGCGCTGCTGACGCCCAATCCCTTATTCACCATGAAGCCCTGGCCGTCGTAGTAATTGACGCCGGCAAAGTTCAGGCCCAGGGAGCCGTCACGGGTGATGGTCCAGGTGGTGTTCCGGGAGAGAATATCGACTTCGCCCGACTGTAGCGCGGTGAAGCGCTCCTTGGCGTTGAGAGGTATGTATTTGACTTTTTCAGCATCTCCCAGGACTGCGGCGGCGACGGCTTTACAGTGATCGACGTCGATGCCGGTCCACTTGCCTTTTTCGTCCGGGTTGGAGAATCCTGGCAGACCGGTGCTGACGCCGCACTTGATGACACCTTCTTTTTTCACGTCATCGAGTTTTGCTGCACTGGCGTGGCTGGATGCACCAAAAACGCTTGTGACGATAATGGCAGACAGAAGTGTTACTTTCATGGAAGTTCCTCTTTTATGTTCTTATGTTCGGAATCGACGTTAGCATACGCTTTTTTTCAAAAGAAGCGCTAGACCCTAACGACGACGGCTTAAACAAACGATATAGGTATAACTCATAATGGTCTGCATCAAATTTGTGCGCACGTTGTTTCTAACGCTCGGAGTGGGCGCCCTCTTATCATGCACTGGAGTGCCGGAGGGTGTGGAGGTCGTGCGCGATTTTGAGGCGTCGCGTTATCTAGGCAAGTGGTATGAAATTGCGAGGCTGGATCACAGTTTCGAAAGGGGGC
Organism: Allohahella sp. A8; assembly: GCF_047946665.1. Classification (GTDB taxonomy): domain Bacteria; phylum Pseudomonadota; class Gammaproteobacteria; order Pseudomonadales; family Oleiphilaceae; genus Allohahella. The sequence continues at coordinate 2,845,383 of NZ_CP172312.1, read as the reverse complement.
TGCAAGGGGTGACCGCTGAGTATAGCGAGCGCGAGGATGGTGGTATCGACGTGGTCAACAGCGGTTATAACGTTGAGGAAGACAAGCGCGAATCTGCTGAAGGTAAAGCCTATTTCATCGACGACCGCGACCTTGGCCGGCTGAAGGTAAGTTTTTTTGGGCCGTTTTACGGCGCCTACAATATCATCGAACTCGATGAGGATTATCAGTGGGCCATGGTGTGTGGGCCGGACAGAGACTATCTGTGGATACTTGCCCGCAGTCCGAATCTTGATAAGGCCATCGTTGACCGGCTGATTCAGAAAGCCGCTGACCTGGGCTTTGCAAGTGACGAGCTGATCATGGTACGACACGAGACGCCACTGTAGCGGCATTCTGAGAGGAACGCCCTACAGCGGCTCTACAAAGCTCGTCAGATGTCGAAGGTGTCCGGAAGCTTCTTCGCCACCAGCTCATTGCGCAAGGTCACGTAGGCAGGTAGCCCGTCCTCGAACGGCGGCGGCGCCTCGCCCACGATGAGTGGTTTCAGATACTGCCTTGCTTCAGCAGTGATGCCAAAGCCATCCTCCGATATGAAGTTCGCCGGCATGAATTTTTCGACGTTGGCGATTTCGCTCAGAGGAGCCTCGCCAACGTGCCAGCGATAAGGCATGTCCGATTCTCGAACGATGATCGACATGCTGGCATTCCGGCCTTCCAGCGCCAGCTCGACCGCATGCTGACCCACCGCCACGGCGTGTTCGAGATCGGTGGCCGACACGATATGTCGGGCCGAGCGCTGAAGATAATCCGCCACCGCCCAGTGGTAGCGATAGCCAAGTCGGTCCTTGATCAGGTTGGCGATCAGTGGTGCAACCCCACCAAGTTGGGAATGGCCAAAAACGTCCTTCAGGCCAGAGTTGGCCAGAAATTCACCATCGGCGTTCTGTACGCCCTCAGAAACCACCACGGTACAGAAACCATCGCGCTCCACGCTCGCTTGCACTTTCGCCAGAAAAGCCGGTTCGTCGAAGGCCACTTCCGGGAACAGAATGACCTGTGGCGCATGGCCGACTGCGCCATCGGGCAAAGTGCTTCCTTCAGCCTGCGCCAGCCCGGCGGCCGCCGCTATCCAGCCGGCGTGCCGGCCCATGACTTCCATCACGAAGATCTTCGTCGAGCTGTTACACATCGATTTGATATCGAGAGTGGCTTCCATGACTGAGGTGGCGATGTACTTCGCGACAGAGCCGAAACCCGGCGAGCAATCGGTCAGCGGCAGATCGTTGTCCACGGTCTTCGGAATGCCTACGCAAACGAGGGGGTAACCCATCTTCTCGGCGACCTGCGACATCTTCAGTGTCGTGTCAGAGGAGTCGCCACCACCGTTATAGAAGAAATAGCCGATGTCGTGCGCGCGAAAGACCTCGATGATGCGCTCGTATTCTGCAATGTGCGAGTCGATGTCCTTGAGCTTGTGTCGGCAGGATCCGAATGCACCGCCAGGTGTATGCTTCAGCGCAGCAATCGCTTCATCCGACTCAAGGCTGGTGTCGATGAGCTCTTCGCGCAGTGCGCCGAGGATGCCGTTACGGCCGGCATACAGCGTGCCTATCAGGTCTGGATGCTGACGGCATGCTTCGATGACTGCGGCGGCGGAGGCGTTGATGACAGCTGTAACACCGCCAGACTGAGCGTAGAACGCATTTTTGCGCATTCGTAATACCTGCTATTGTGAGCGACAATTGATATCCAGAGCCGACCAGCCCCTCGCAGAGAGGCCGGTCACGTCCAAAATTTGTGCAAGGATAATGTTTCGCCCCATGCATCTCCACTTTTTAGGTATCTGCGGTACATTCATGGGCAGCCTTGCCTTGCTTGCGCGGGAGCTTGGTCACCGGGTCAGTGGCTCCGACCAACATGTCTATCCACCCATGAGTACGCAGCTCACCGAGGCTGGTGTTGACATCATGAACGGCTATGAGCCGGCGCATCTCCAGCCCGCGCCCGACCTTGTTATCGTCGGCAATGCCATGAGCCGTGGTAATCCCGCCGTCGAATACATGCTTGACCACAATCTGCCTTACAGCAGCGGCCCAGAGTTTCTCAGAACTCAGGTGTTGCAGAATCGCTGGGTACTTGCTGTGTCTGGGACGCATGGCAAGACCACTACCACGACGATGCTCACCTGGATTCTGCGTGAGGCGGGTATGGCGCCAGGCTACCTGATCGGGGGCGTGCCCAACGGCTTCGACAACTCGGCAAGTCTGGGCTCGAGTGACTTCTTCGTCATAGAGGCTGATGAGTACGATACCGCTTTTTTCGACAAGCGCTCCAAGTTCGTCCACTACCTGCCGAAGACGCTCATCATCAACAACCTCGAATACGATCATGCCGATATCTTTCCGAGTCTTGCGGACATTCAGCGCCAGTTCCATCACCTGATGCGCATTCTGCCAGGGGTCGGCGAGGTCATCTATCCGGCTGGCGTAGAAGCGGTTGATCAGGTGCTGGCGAAGGGCTGCTGGTCACGTCGTGCCGCGTTTGGTATCGAGGGCGCTGGCGAAGCTGCACTGTGGACCTGCAGCGCAAAAAGCGATGATTGCGCCACCTTCACCGTGTTACACAAGGGCAAGGTGGTTGCCGAAGTGCAGGGTTCGATGGCCGGCCGGCATAACATGTTGAATGGCCTAGCCGCGATTGCTGCAGCCCATCATGTTGGTATCCTGCCAGATGTGGCAGCGCGAGCCCTGAGCAGTTTTCCGGGCGTCAAACGCCGTCTTGAGCTTATCGTCGAGCAGCCGGCGCTTCGCATCTATGATGACTTTGCCCATCATCCTACGGCTATAGAGGAGACCCTGGGTGCCCTGCGTGCAAGACATCCGCAGGCAACCATCACGGCTGTTATCGAACCGCGTAGTAACACCATGAAGCAGGGCGTGCACTATGACCGCTTATTGCCTTCGACTGCGGTCGCCAATGCCGTGGTCTGGGCCAATCTCGACGCCTCCGACTGGCTGGATACGCTGGTGCTGGAGCAGGGGCCGGCCGCGGCGAACAGCCAGTTGGTCTGTCATGATCAAGCCGGCATTCTCGATGCCCTCAGCGCCAGCCTTGCCAATGGTAGTAGCGAACATATCGTGGTGCTGATGAGTAACGGTGGCTTCGGCGGGCTGTCCGCCCGCCTGCAGAATGACTACAGGCAGGCCGCGCAATGAAAACCGTGACGCTTGCTATTACCGGTGCATCGGGCTTCCAGTATGGTTTGCGTTTGCTTGAAGTGCTGTTACAGGCGCGCCACCGAGTTTATCTGCTGGTCTCCAAGGCGGCCTACGTCGTCGCAGCGACCGAACTCGACCTGAAATTGCCGGCTCAGGCAGCGGCGCTTCAGCAGTACCTGATCGGCAAGTTCAAGGCAGACCCGGAGCAGATCCGTGTATTCGGCAAGGAGGACTGGATGTCGCCAGTGGCCTCAGGCTCGGGCTCACCGGAGTGCATGGTCATTTGCCCATGCAGCACCGGCACACTGGCCGCTGTGGCTCATGGGCTCAGCAACAACCTAATCGAAAGGGCAGCAGATGTGGTGCTCAAGGAGCGCAAGAAGCTCATCCTGGTCCCACGGGAGTCGCCGTTCAGTACAATTCATCTGCAGAACATGTTGACGCTCAGCCAGGCCGGCGCCGTCATTCTGCCAGCTGCGCCAGGCTTCTATCACAAGCCGAGGCAGATCGAGGATCTTATCGACTTCGTGGTAGCCCGCATCCTGCAGCAACTGGATATCCCCCAGACGCTCATGCCAGTCTGGGGCAGGACAAACGCAGGTCCAGAAGTACACTAGACAACGCACATCTTAATGTTCAGGGATAAGGAAGAGTGGTATGTCATTCGACTGGCGACATCATAAAGCAGCAATCTGGCGAAGCGGACCCCCGGATCAGGAGCGTGGTTCACCCTGGACCTCGGACGTCGTATTAAGAGCGGTGCGGGCTTACGACGCGGTCGCACTGGATGACGTCTATTCAGTCGATCAGCAGAAGCGTGCGCTCGTCAGCAATACCGAGCGCTTTCTTGGCGGGCTCAAGGCCAATCATGCCTTGCTTTGGGGCGCCAAGGGCACCGGAAAGTCGTCACTGATCAAAGCCGTGCTCAATCATTTTGCCCCGCAGGGTCTGCGGCTGATCCAGGTGGAGAAGTCGCATCTCTCCGACTGGCTCACAATCGCAGACCTGATCTGGGATACGCCGGAATATCATTTTATCCTCTACTGCGATGATCTTTCTTTCGACTTCGGCGAGAGCTCCTACAAGGGCCTCAAGAGCCTGATCGAAGGCTCGATCGAAATGCCACCACCGAACATGTTGATGTATGCGACCTCCAACCGGCGACATCTGCTGCCGGAGCATATGCATGAAAACCTCGATGCCCATGTCGAGGATACAGAGATTCACATGAGCGAGGCGCTCGAGGAGAAGATCGCACTTGCAGACCGCTTTGGCTTGCGATTGGGCTTTTATCCCTTCAATCAGGATGCCTATCTGAGCCTGGTGGATCTGTATTTCCCAGAGCCCCTGTCGACACGTTTCGTGGATCGGGAAGAACTACACCGTATGGCTATCCAGTTTGCCACTGCCCGTGGGGGGCGTAGTGGGCGAGTCGCCCAGCAATTTCACCGGCATTATTCGGAAGACCGAAGCGGATCGCGGGTTGGCATGCAGTGAGCGCTGTCGGATTTCGTCAGCTTGAAAGAACCTTTTCCTCATTGGGGCCGCCAGCGACCTGAGTCAGACTCGAAGCACTTAATAGCCGAGTGAGGGCGCACGCCATGACCAGCAGTATTCCACGCGAACTGTTCGATGCCGATGTCGAAGGTTTCAGAAACAGCTTTCGCAAATTTCTGGAGCAGGAGGCTATTCCTTATCATGCCCAGTGGGAGAAAGATGGTCAGGTCAGCCGGGCGCTTTGGCAAAAGGCAGGCGAGATGGGTTTCCTCTGTCCTGAACTGCCCGAAGAATATGGCGGTAGCGCTGCAGACTTCCGCTACTGCGCCGTGGTCTCGGAAGAAATCGCGCGTGCCGGCCTGTCGGGTATAGGTTTCGGTCTGCATTCCGATATCGTTGCGCCCTATGTGCTCCACTACGGCAGCGCCTATCTCAAGGAACACTATCTGCCAAAAATGGCGAGCGGCGAGCTGGTTACAGCCATTGCCATGACCGAACCGGGCGCCGGCTCCGACCTGCAGGGTGTTCGAACAACAGCGGTGAAACAGGGCGATCACTATATCCTCAACGGTAGCAAGACCTTCATCACCAACGGTCAGATGGCTGATCTGGTCATCGTGGTCGCAAAGACCGACCCGGCAGAGGGCGCCAAGGGCATCAGTCTGTTTCTGGTAGAGGCGGGATGGCCCGGTTTCAGCAAGGGGCGAAATCTTGAGAAGGTCGGCATGAAGGCGCAGGACACGTCCGAGCTGTTCTTCCAGGACGTGAAAGTGCCGGTCGCCAATCTGCTCGGAGCCGAGAATAGCGGCTTTATCGCCCTGATGCAGGAGTTGCCGCAGGAACGTTTGATGGTGGGCATCAATGCAGTTGCATCAGCAGAAGCTGCGCTGGAGTGGACGGTGGCCTACTGTAAGGAACGCAAGAGTTTCGGCAAGCCATTGATGAGCTTCCAGAACACCCGCTTCAAACTCGCCGAGTTGACCTCAGAAGTCACAGCGGCTCGCGTCTTCGTCGATCGCTGTCTCGAACTGCATCTCAAGCGCAAGCTGGACATCCCCACGGCGGCCATGATCAAGCAACTGACGACCGATCTGCAATGCCGGGTTACTGACGAATGTGTTCAGCTCCATGGTGGCTACGGCTATATATGGGAATACCCCATTGCCAGAGCCTGGGCGGATGCCCGCGTGCAGAAGATTTACGCCGGCACCAACGAAATCATGAAGGAAATTATCGCCCGCTCACTCTGAGATCGGGCGAGGGCAGATCAGGAGCCGTTGACGTCCAGGCCGTCGATGAATTTCGCCACAAGGTCGTCAGCTTCGGTCAGCACAGAAAAATGGCTGGCGCCCTTGATGAGTTCGTTGGCACGCATCCATGGCGTCCGGCCGTTCTGCTTGAAATACATTTTCGTGCGTCCGCCCTGGATGTACTCATCACTGCTGCCAGCGACCATTGCGAACGGAATTCGCAGACGACGTACCGCCATGTAGGGTTTGCTCAGCGCCAGGGCTTTGGCGAAGGCAAAGTTGTATTCCTTGACGAGACCGGGGTGGGCAAAGGTGTTTTCGTTGCTGTGCTGGACCTTGCCGGCGACACAGCCGCTGCAGCCGAAGCCAAAGGTCAGTTTGCCGGTAAGGCTGCCCAGCAGAACGCTCTCATAGTAGTTGCTCTCCTTGCTGCGGTAGAGCTCGGCCGACTCACCCAGATCCGGCGCTATGAATACAATGCCATCAAATCGCGGCGTTACCTTCCAGGCCATATAGTTTAACAGCACCCTGGCCGCACTCGAATGCGCCACGATCACCAGGGGGCGAACCTTGTCCTGTGATCGAACAAAGTTCAGCACAGTATCCATATCCTGCCACAGGGTATTCACGCGGCCGGGGCTGAGCGCGTCACCAGCAGAGCGGCCGTGACCTCTGAGATCGGGTGTGTATACCGCAACATCATGTTCGGCGGCCAGGGGAAAGGCGAGATGCTGGAGTCCAATGCCGCTGTGGAAACCCACCCCGTGCAGCAGTACTACTGAGGCCTTTGCATTTCGGGGAATGTACTGACGGTACGCCAGTCTTTCCCCGTCTTCGGCACTGAGGAACTTGGCCGTCGCCAATGGCACTTCAGTGTCGGGCAAACGGGTCAGGTCGATGTTGGCCGTGACGCTGCCAGCAAACAGCCAGCCGACCAGCGACAGGTAAACAGAGAACACACGGCCAAAGACCGGGCAGGCGGACGAGCGGCTGTAGACGGGCTTAACCTGTCGACCGGGTTTGGATATGACTGACATCTGACGCATTCCTGGCTGTGCAACTGTGTAGTTTGTTATTGCGCAGCATTAAAACACAGATATCGCCTCTGATTCATGACCTGACCGACAATCGGCAGCATTCCTGCTGCGCTCGGCTGCGTGTGTTTCAGCCTGCTCAGTTCTGACCGCCTCACTCAGCTGCAGGGCCTGTTGGGTAGAGGCCAGCTCTGTCTGCAGTGTTTCGAGCTCGTTTTGCAGACGCGCTACAATGTCGGTCTCGGTTTCAGCGATCCCGGTAGTGTCCGCTGTCTGCGATTCCGACCGTTTCAGTGACCTCACTGTTTCAAGGAGTTCCGCCCGCGCCTTGCTCGAGTCGTCAAGATCGTCAGCCAGCTGGCCAGTGTCGGCAGCGAGCCTGGACAATGTTCGCTCCAGCATCGCCTGCCGTTCATTGCTCTGCCAGGCAAACCATACGAACGCGGTTGCGATCCCCAGAGCGAGTGCGAGCAGCCACCAGCCGTGCTGCCGATCCCGCTCCTGCAGGCCCTCTTGCCTGCGATCACTGGAGAAACTGGATGGCGGGAAGGTGTCTGACATCACGGTCTCCGTAGACGGTATTTGATTTACTAAGTGTAGTTGATATGTAAAACTCAGAGAGTTCGCGAACTGAGTTCGCTATCAGTTTGCCATCGGATTTCCGATCCCTTTTCAATACACCAAACCTCTGGTCCGCATATAGTCATGTCCTCTTTTCCGGAAGATCCAGAATCGCGTCCCGATACGTCTACTCCGCCAAAATCCCCTGCCAACGGCTCGACGCAGTCAGATTCCAGCAGGGAATCAGCATCGGAAAACGGCCGCCTCGAGGCTGGAGAAAATAATACCTCGAACGAGCCCCCTCATCAGGACAAAGGGCCCGGCATCGCAGTGTTCAACAGCTTTAGCGTCTGGTACGTGCTGGGCCTCACGATACTTACTCAAGGCCTGTACTTCATGTACTGGCACTGGCATCGCTCCAAGAAACTGAACGAGGCACTGCCTGAAAATCCAATCTCGAGCACGTTCATCAATAACGTGGTGGCAGCCTACATTGTCTATATAGGCCTTGTTGTTTATGCCAGTGTGTATTTCCCGGAGGCACTGCAGGTGCCGGAAGGTGCCACGGTAGAAAGTCTGGCCGCGCAGCCGCTTCCAGGGGTGTGGGTAGCCGTGCAGATCTTTGGCAATATCGTCCTGATCCTGACGGCGATCTGGTCTTACAAGATCCGCAATCGCCTGAACCAGCTTCTGGCGGTCGAAAAAGGTCAGCCCTTGTGGAGCGGGCCCATACTTGCTGTGCTCTTTCAGGCATTCTATCTGCAGTGGAAGATCAACAAGGCGCTGGAGACAGAGACCAACCAGCTCATCCGGCGCTTCTAGCAGCCTGGCTTCCGGCCCAGAACCATCACAATCGCACAACAATAGCTGAGTATTTATGGACGTTCGAAGTATGACTATGCCAATCAGTGATTCAACCCAGAAGGGCTTTGCCAGGCCGATACCATTCCGGAGCCAATCCGCAGGATATCGCCTGCGTCTTCGGGCAGCAGCTGCGCTAGTTGTGTCCTTGTTGGCCATGCCAGTGGTTGCCGAAACAGCTGCACCTGCTGCAAAGGCCGATGCACCGGCTCAAGCTGGCGCCCCGATGACGGGCATGGTCGAACGAACATTTTGCATCTGGGACCCGGTAGGCTCGTCAGGCCCCATTGTGAGCCTTGTTCGGAATGCCCAGCCTGCCATGTTGGCCATTGGCGTGAAACTGAATATTCAGGCTTACACCGACGAAAACATCGCTGCCAATGATTTCAAGGGCGGGAACTGTGACGGCGTATTGATCACCGAAGTGAACGCGCGACAGTTCAATGCCTTCACCGGAACGCTCGGTGCCATCGGTGCCATTCCAGGCGACAAGGAACTCAAGACGCTGTTGACCACGCTGGCGCAGCCCAAGGCGGCCAAATTGATGCGCCAGGGGCCATATGAGGTGGCCGGTATACTGCCTATCGGCTCGGTCTTCATCTTCGTACGCGACCGCTCGGTCGACACCGTGGAAGAGCTTCAGGGCAAGAAGATGGCGGTATTCGAGAATGATCCTGTAGCAATGAACATGGTGCGCCGCATCGGTGGTTCAGTGGTAGGTTCTTCACTGGCCAACTTCTCAGGCCAGTTCAATAATGGCAGCGTCGATGTGATTTTTGCGCCGGCTGTTGCCTATAACACCATGGAGCTCTACAAGGGCCTGCAGTCGGGTGGGGGGATTCTGGACTTTCCCCTGCTACAGACCTCCATGCAGATTGTCATCGCCTGGGAAAAATTTCCGGAAGGTTTCGGTCAACTGATGCGTAGCCTGTTAATGCAGCGCTTCAGCGAGTTTCAGTCAATGGTGCAGCAGGCACAGAGCGAGATTCCCGCTGAAAACTGGATACGTCTGCCTGAAGAACGCAAGGAAGAATACCGGAACTTCATGCGCGACAGTCGCATCGCCCTGATGAAGGAAGGGCTTTACGACGCAAAGGCGCTCCGCCTCATGAAGAAGGTTCGCTGCAAGCATTCCCCGGCTGCGGCCGAGTGTTCTTCCAGCGAAGAATAGCCTTTACTGAACCTCCGGCTCAGGCAGACGCTGTCCTGAGCCGCTGAACAGCAGCTCGGGCTGGCCAATGTAGAAGCCTTGCGCATAGTCTACGCCGAGGTGGGTCATCAGCTCGAGCACCGCCTTGCTCTCCACATACTCTGCACACACGCCCATGCCGGTCAAATGGGCGATCTCCGTTATTGATTTCACCATCGCCAGATCAACAGGGTCTTCGAAGACATCCCGCACGAAACTGCCATCGATCTTGAGCAGGTCGACCGGCAGACTCTTCAGGTAGGAGTAAGAGGAGAAGCCACTACCGAAGTCATCGAGCGCGAACTTCAGACCGTTGCGACGCATGCTCATCAGAAAATGCTTGGTATCGGTGAGACTGGCCACCGCTGCCGATTCAGTAATTTCGAAGCAGATCTTGTTTTCAGGAATGTTGAAACGTTTGAACATCGTAGTCAGAAATTGCTGGAAGTCTTCACCGCCGATAGTCTGTGCGCTCAGGTTGATGTTGGCCTGACTCAGTGTTTCGAGGGCCCGAGGGTTCTGTTTCAGGAACTCGAAATAGTGCTCGATAACCCAGCGATCGATAAGATTGATCACGTTGAAGCGCTCGGCCGCTGGCAGGAATGCGCCTGGTAAAAGGGTTTGGTCACCGGCCTCAAAGCGTACGAGTAATTCGTAAGCTACGCCTTTCTGGGGACGCTGCAGTGCCTGTATGGGCTGGGTATATAGCCGTAACTGATCCGCCTTGATAGCGTTGCGCAATTCGCCAACCAGGATCATTTCACCCTGACGGATACGGACGGCATGACTGGCATCAGAGTGCACAACGACCCGGTTTCGACCGGCATCTTTCGCGGCGTAGCAGGCCGTGTCGGCCAGGCTGAATAGATTTTCTATGGTCGCAATTTCCCTGGTGATGGCAACAATCCCGATGCTGACGCCAATCGCAAAGGTCTTTCCCTGCCAGGCGAATCTGAAATCGGCGACCGCTGCACGCAGGCGATCGCCTACCTTCTTTGCCTCGTCCAGGTCGCAATCATTCAGCAGAATGGCAAATTCATCACCGCCGAAGCGGGCGATGGTATCGCTATCTTTCACGATCGTGGAGAACTCGGATGCCAATAGTCTGAGCAGCTCGTCCCCAGCCGAATGTCCGCCTGTATCGTTGACGATCTTGAACTGGTCGAGGTCCATGAACAGCATCGCATGCTCATGTTCACCCGTCGCCGCGGTGTCTATCGCACGCTGAACCTGCTTTTCGAACTCGAGCCGGTTGATTAACCCTGTGAGCGCATCGTGCTCCGCATAGTACTTGAGCTGGTCCTGGTGTCGGCGACGGTCGGTAATGTCGGTTAGAGACCCCTCGTATCCGATGCGTCCATTTGGAAGCTGCACAGTATGGATATTCAGCGTGCCCCAGAACTGGTTGCCTAGCAGATCCCTGCAGCTGGTTTCGTAGCCAATGATGTGACCTCTCTTCTGCAGGCGCTGGTACAGCAGCCTGAATTCCTCAGCCGATTCCGGAATCAAGCGCTTCATGGTGGGGGCGAGCGTAACGAGTTCAGCCTTACTATGAGCGCCCATAAGCTTGAGGAAAGCCGAGTTGCAGACCAGCAAGGCCCCCTGGTCATCCAGCTGAAATAAGCCTTCCAGCGAGTGTTCGTAAATAGTGCGGTAGCTGTCGAGATGGCGAATTGCGGCATCCTGCGCCTCCTCCTTCAATTTTCGTTCGATTCGGATCCGATCAGCCAGCGCGAAACTCATCAGTGAGACTGTGGTAATGGCACCAAAGTGAACGCTGTACTCGGTAAGCAGCGAGCGGTCTATGAGGCCGAATTTACTCAGAATGAAAGCTACAGCCGAAATGATGAAGATCGAAAACGCGAAAACAAAGAAGCGAGCCGACCTGTAACCATGTAGCAGTAGCCATACACCTGCGCAGAAATTGATGGACGGGCTGAAGCCCAGGTTCAGTATCGTGATCTTCACCGCAGCACTATAGGGCAGGACAGTAACCAGGAGACAAATGAGTGCATTGGCGGTCGCCAGCGCCTTCAGTAGCGTCGCCGCCCGCGGAGCGAAGCTTTCAAGGCTGAGATACTCCCGTGTAAACAGCGCCAGTGCCACAAAGGTAAAATTAACGGCCAGCATCAGCCCCTTTTCCTGAAGGAACACGGAGTACGGCCAGATATACTGGAAAGCCAGGCCAAGTGTGCAAGCCTGTACGAGCGCATAACCTGTCATGCACAAGGCAAAATAGAGATAGGAGCGATCGCCGACAGAGAGGTAGAGCAGTAGGTTCGTCAGCGCCATGATCCCGATAATGCCGATCAGTCCGCCGGAAAACACAGCCTGATCGAAGGTGCTCTTGCTGAAGCCAGCGGGCGTCCAGAGATCGAGGGGAACCTGCGCTGCCGAATCTGTCTTGATGCGCAGCAGGACGGCATACTCCATGTTTGGCTGAACATTGATAGGGAAGACGAAGTTGGGGTGCGGCACTGGACGCTGGGGAAAAATTTCCCTGTCCCCGGTGTGGAAATGTCTGGCCTCACCGAAGGACTGCTGGGCGCCTGCCGGTCGCGCAAGTACTACAGCGTCGACGTGATCGAGCAGCGAGTAGCCGACTTCGAGATAATATGTGGCATGCTCCTTGAGTGCACTGGTTTCCAGGAGCTGGGGAATGTAGAGCCAGTAAGCAGAGTCAGTGAATCCCAGATTCACTGTGCTGCGTGAGTACGGCTTGAAGCTATGCAGTCGGTCCAGCGCTTCATGCTTCGAAAGTCTGGCCTCGACATCCTCGAGATAGAGCAGTTCCTTGCCCGACAGCGCGCCGCCAAGCTCAGCATCGATCTTGGCGGCTGCGTGCTTGACGCCAGTGGGTAATAGTAAACAGGCCACGATCGCCAGCCGCATGAAACCCATGAGCACCCACTGGTACCAAGGGCAGGGTAAGCTGGAATAGTGCGGCGTCGTCCTTGCCATAAATCGTACGTCCCTTGATGACGGCGATCGATCCAGGACACCGGAACAGATCGGCCTACAATCAGCAGGATGCCAGATGGCTCAATCCAGAGCTACGTAGCAGACTGGTCTCCCGCTTCAGAAGCGGAGTGTAGCGCTATCGATCTGTTTGGCCAAGGCGAGTGTGAGACGTACGTAGGTGCTCTTGTCGGGGTGGAGAACATACAGTGCATCTCCGGAGCGGGGCGTGTACCCGAGCTTCTTGAGGTCCACTTTTTTGTACTTGAACGTAGCGGTTTTCTCTATTTCAGGCGTAACGCGCAGAAAGACGGGAAGTGCATATCGAGGCAGACGCTCCTCCAGATAAACCAGCAGGGCGTTGGTATCGAGTCCAGCCGCATCATCTGACAATGTCACGGTGGCCATACCCACCCGACCGCTGGCCTCTGGTAGTTCGATGCCATACACGATGACCTCGCCGATGTTCGGAAAATCGTCAAGGACATTCTCGACCTCTGTCGTCGAAACGTTCTCGCCTTTCCAGCGAAATGTATCGCCCATCCGGTCGACGAACTGCAGGTGCCGCCAGCCTATGTTTCGCAAGACGTCCCCAGTATTGAACCAGGCATCGCCCTTGCGAAACGCGTCACGCACGATGGCCTGCTCAGTAGCCTCTGACTGGCTGTAGCCTTCGAACTTCCACCGGTCGGTTATTTCACCCAATAGCAGGCCAGGTTCGCCCTGGGCAACTTTGGTCAGAAGCCCCCGCTTGTTTCTGACGGGCTCACGGGTCCCTTCCTTATACTGAACAAGTGCAAAGGGTGCTGTCGAAAAGCCTACTGTGTTGTCAAGATTCAGGAAGTTGCTGAAACCGATGTTGCCTTCGCTGGCCGCGTAGAGCTCTGATACCTGCTTGATACCAAAGCGTCTTTTGAATGGCACCCATATGCTGGGGCGAAGGCCGTTGCCTATCATCCTTGTCAGTCGATGCTGCCTGTCCCGGGGACTTGGGGGCTGCGCGAGAAGATAGCGGCACAGCTCGCCCACGTAGCCAAAGACCGTGGCATCGAAGCGACGGACATCATCCCAGAACTGGGTGGCCGAGAACTTGCGCCGAATAGCGATTGCACAGCTACCAGCCAACGCAGCACCCCAACAGACAAGCAGGCCTGTGCCGTGATAAAGCGGCAATGGGACGTACACGACATCATCAGGTTTGAGCGCAAGCGCCATGTGCCCAAAGCCACCATAGGCCTTGAACCATTTGAGGTGACTGCTCGGTGCTGCCTTGGGCAAGCCGGTCGTGCCGGAGGTGAACAGATAAACGGCAGTGTCTCCAGCTACCGGACGATTGAGAATCCTCGGCTCATCGGAACGATAGCTGTCTACAGCGGTAATAATGTTGACGAAACGCTCAGGGGTCTTGTGACGCCGTTTCCACTGCTTGAAGGCACTGTCGCTGAGGATATCGATATCAGGTACGAACAGCTTGAACTCAAAATCCAGGACGTCCGGTGAAGTCGCAGCCGCGATCGCGGAGTCCCACGCCTCCATCTGTTCTTCGCCCATAATGACGGCGCGTGGTCGCGTAAGGGTGAGAGAATGAACGAGACTTTCACCCCGTTGGGCTGTATTGATCATTGCGCAGGCCGCCCCAAGTTTGGCGGCGGCCATGATTACCGCGAGTACCTCAGGCCGGTTCTGCATATTAAGGGCAATGACGTCGCCCCGTTCGATACCCATGGCATGGAGATAGTTGGCAGTCTTGTTGACGAGTGTGTTGAGCTGCCTGTAGGTGATCGCGCGTGACTCGTACAGAATCGCCGTGACGTCGCCGTGTTTATCGGCGTTATCGATCAGAATGTCGCCCATTGTCAGATCGGCCTGCTCTCTGATAAGGGCGAAATAATAGACCCCCTTCAGAATGGATGGCAGTCGCCGGACCACTGCGGGCAAGGTTCTGACAATATCAGTCAGACCGATTCGCTCGCCTTCACTCATCGGACTGAATCTCGATTTCCGCAAGAAGCTGTCTGCCCTTCACCTGAGCGCCCGCGCTGACATGGACCGCCGCCAGACGGCCGCTAGCATTGGCGGTGAGCGGATGTTCGATCTTCATGGCTTCCAGCGTGAACAGCAGTTCGCCCTGTTTCACAATGTCTCCTTCGCTTGCGTGAGCGGCAATGACCAGTCCGTCCATTGAAGCATAAATCCGGCCATCACCAACACTGGCGGTCGCACTCTTTCGCTGGCGAGTGACATCGGTAAACGCGTGGTGCGAAGTGTGACTCACTTCTCTCACCTTGAGCCACACGCTGCGACCGCCTTCTGGTCCGGTCATTATGAAAGGGACACGAATCCGACGCCTGTCTATGACCACCATGATGGCATCAGCTTCTGTCGTCAGCACACGGAACTCATGCCGGCCATGTTCAGCCGTGACTTCGAAGATGGGCTCTGACTGCTGCTGCCTCGTCTGACCTGCGGCGGCTATCCGGCGGATTCTCACAGCTTGTGCGGATGTTTCACTGTCTTCGGCCTGCAGGATAATGTTTGACGCAACAGGAATGGCCAGTGCGCCGCTTGCCTTGAGGCCAGCCGCGCGAGGATCGGACTTGAGGTAGATTACGAGCGCTGCCAGCGCTAGCGCCAGTCCAGCTTCATCCTGCTCCACACCTAGTGCCTGACTCTGTTGTTGAAGGAAGGCGGTGGTGGTGCGGCCACTGATGAATTCACTGTTGCGGAGGATGCTACTGAGAAACGAAAGATTGCTGGTCAGACCAAACAGCGTCATGTTGTCCAGTCCCTTCAACAGATGACGGCGTGCCGTCTCGCGATCCGGTCCAAAGCCGATAACCTTGGCAAGCATGGGGTCATAATATGGGGATATTGTCTGACCGCTCAGAAAGCCATCGTCCACTCGCAGACCGCCGCTACGTGCAGCTACAGCAGTCGGTGCGCCGCTGAAGTCGGTGATAAGACCAAGCTCGTCAACGCTTTTACCCTGGTGCTGCCATAGCGCAATATGCCCGGTCTGGGGCAAAAAATCGCGTGAAGGATCTTCCGCGTAGACTCGAACTTCTATGGCGTGACCACGGAGCACAATATCGCTCTGCTGAAGTTTCAGCTGACGACCGGCCGCCACTTCGATCTGCATGGCGACCAGGTCCAGGCCTGTCACCATTTCCGTTACCGGATGCTCGACCTGCAAGCGGGTGTTCATTTCGAGGAAGTAGAAGCTTCCACTGCGGTCCAGCAGGAATTCCACAGTACCAGCGCCAAAGTAGCCACAGCTACTGGCGGCACGAACGGCTGCTTCGCCCATCTGCTGTCTCAACGCTTCGCTCACTACAGGAGAGGGCGCTTCTTCGACGACTTTCTGATGCCGTCGCTGTATTGAACAGTCACGCTCACCAAGATGGATGGTGTGGCCGTAGCGGTCTGCCATGACCTGAATTTCGATGTGACGTGGCTCGATGACTGCCTTTTCCAGAATGACCTCGTCGCTGCCGAAGGCGTTCAGTGCCTCGGAGCGAGCCGTCTTGAGCTGTGCCTCGAAGTCTGCTGCCTTTTGCACCAGCCGCATGCCGCGGCCGCCGCCGCCAGCGGAAGCCTTGATCATCAGCGGGTAACCGATCGCGTCTGCTGCAGACTTGAGTGTCTCGGTATCCTGTGCAGCATCTTCGTAGCCGGGTATGCAGGGTACACCGGCTTTCAGCATGGCGACCTTGGAAAGGCGTTTGCTGCCCATAAGCTCGATCGCGGCGGCAGGTGGTCCGATGAAGATGACGCCAGCGGCCTCACAGGCACTGGCGAAGGCTGTGTTTTCCGACAGAAAACCGTAGCCAGGGTGCACCGCGCCGGCGCCGGTGGCTTCGCAGGCCGCCACGATCTGCGCAATATCCAGATAGCTTTCGCTACTGGTGGAACCTTGCAGGGCATAGGCTTCATCCGCGAGACGCACGTGAGCGGCATCGGCATCAGGTTCGCTATAGACAGCGATAGCACGATAGCCCAGTCGTTGCGCCGTCCGAATGACGCGGCAGGCAATTTCGCCACGATTCGCGACCAGTATGCTATCGAACTGATGTACCTTCGCTTCGCTATCACTCATTGCTGGTCAGCCTCCCATCGTGGCTTGCGTTTCTGCATGAAGGCCATGGTCCCCTCTGCACCCTCGTCGCTCTGCACAGCCGCACTGAAGCTCAATGCAGCCGCATCGAGAATATCCTGCAATGGCTCGGACGAAGGCGGATCAACCCGGTGCAGCAGAGCTTTGGTTTCCCGGCTGGCTCGCGGCGCACAGCGTCGTATTTCCGCAATCACGGCGTCGACACGGTCTTCAAGCGCATCTGCGGATTCTACTGTTTCGTGTATCAGCCCGAGTCTCAGTGCTTCATCGGCGCCGAAGCGGCGACCCAGAAGTGCCAGCGAACGGGCTTGAGTGAGCCCAATTCGACGCACCACGAAAGGCGCAATTTGGGCAGGCAGAATGCCGAGGCTGGTTTCAGGTAGGCCAAAGCGGGTGTCGGGCGCGGCAATGGCATGATCGCTTACGCAGGCAAGACCGAACCCGCCGCCAAGCACTGCACCATCAAGCGCAACGACCACGGCGCAGGGTGCCTGGTCGATGGTCATGAGCATTGTGCCAAAGGCGCGATTCAGCGCAGCAAATGGGTCTGCTGCGATTTGCTGGGCGCTGGTCTGCTGCAGATTGTCAGCGGCTGTAGTTCGGCCTTTATCGGATGAGGCGCGCTGTCTTGCACCGGCCATGTCGCTGATATCCGCACCTGCACAGAAATGCTGCCCCTCACCGGAAATGACTACGACACGTACCATGTCAGCTGACAGATCAGTTGCGTTTCTTGAGGCAACAACCCCAAAGACTGCAATCAGCTCCTTGACCATTTGCAGGCTCATGGCGTTCCGTACCTGGGGACGTGAGAGCACGACCCGCAGGACACCAGCTGAAAAGTCCAGTTTCAGGGCCTCGGTTTTCGGGAAATTCATTTCAACGCCTCCTGTGAAGCGAGCTCTGCATTGGCGACTGCCGGTGCGGCGGCGACAGGCGATTTTTTCTTGCCGGGGAGTGTGCCCATCAGTTTGCAGATGATGCCAAGCATGATTTCGTCAGCACCACCGCCAATAGACACCAGCCGGACATCACGGAAGGCCCTCGAGACCTGGTTGTCCCACATGAAACCCATGCCACCCCAATACTGCAGACAGCTGTCCGTCACTTCGCGGCCGAGTCGGCCAGCCTTGAGTTTGGCCATAGAGGCCAGATTGGTCACGTCTTTACCAGCGACATAAAGTTCACAAGCTTGATAGGTGAGAGCCCGCAGACATTCAATTTCAGTCTGCAGCTCGGCGAGTCGGAAATGAACGACCTGGTTGTCGATCAGTGGCTGGCCGAAAGTCTTGCGCTCGCGACAGTAATTGATTGTCTCGTTCACGCAGTTTTCCAGCGCCTTGATAGTGTTGGCAGCCCCCCAGAGCCGCTCTTCCTGAAACTGCAGCATCTGCAGCATGAACCCCGTACCCTCGGCGCCAACGCGATATCGCTGCGGCACACGCACGTCATCGAAGAAGACCTGCGCCGTTTCAGAGGAACGCATGCCTAGTTTGTCGAGGTGCTTGGAGAGGGTGATTCCTGGGGAATTCATCGGCACGACAATCAGTGTCTTGTTCTTGTGAGGCTTATCATCGCTGGTATTTGCCAGCAGACATATGAAATCGGCCTGCGGCGAGTTGGTGATCCACATCTTGTGGCCATTGATGATGTAATCGTCGCCATCCTTGCGTGCCGTGGTCTTCAGTCCGGCAACGTCTGAACCGGCGCCGGTTTCACTGACGCCGATGCAGCCGATGGCTTCGCCGGTAATGGACGGCGCCAGGAACTCGCGCTTGAGCTCATCAGAACCAAAACGGGCAATGGCCGGGGTGCACATGTCGGTCTGGACCCCGATAGCAAGCGGGATGCCACCGGCCCATGCCGTACCGAGCTCTTCGGCAGCCACGAGATTGTACGAGTAGTCGAGGCCAAGACCACCATACTTCTCAGGCTTATGGATGCCTAGAAGACCAAGTGCGCCCATTTTCCGGAAGATATCGCGCATCGGAAAACGGCCATCTGCTTCCCACTGCGCAACGTTGGGGTTTATCTCCTGCTCGACGAACTGGCGCACAGTCCGACGGATTTCATTATGTTCCTGGGTGAACAGCATTCGGCTACTCCCGTAGATGGTCTTGTTATGAATTAGAAACGGGCGACGCCGAAGGTGCTGGGTCGCAGTGTTCGTGCCTCGGCTTCGTTACACACCAGCAGGCAGTGGGCGAGTACAGATCGGGTTTCGCGCGGGTCAATGAGGCCATCGTCCCAAAGTCTTGCGGTGCCATAAAGGGAGGTGCTGCCCTTGTTAAGTTTTTCTGCAGTCGCAGCCTCCAGCGCGTCGAGCATCTTCGGATCTGGCTCCATGCCCAGCTTGCGCTGTTTTTCTTCTGCCACGATGCGCAGCACCTTGCCCGCCTGTGCGCCACCCATGACTGCCGTTCGGCTGTTGGGCCAGGCGAAGATAAATCTCGGGTCGAGACCACGCCCGCACATGGCATAGTTGCCGGCGCCGTATGAGCCGCCGACCACGACGGTCAGCCTGGGCACAGTGGCGTTGGCCACAGCCTGCAGCATTTTCGAGCCATGTTTGATAATGCCATTCTGCTCGCTATCGGTGCCGACCATGAATCCGGTCGTGTTATGGAAGAAGATGATGGCGGTATTGCTTTGCTCGCAGAGTTGAATGAACTGCGCCGCTTTGGTCGCCCCGGCCGGGGTGATCGGGCCGTTGTTACCGATGATGCCGCAGCTGAAGCCATCGATGCGGATAAAACCGCAGACGGTCTGTGCATCGTAAGCCGCCTTGAAGTCCTGATAGCGCCCCCCATCGGCCAATCTGATGACGATTTCACGAACATCGTAAGGCGTCTTGGTATCGGCGGGTACGAGACCGAGCAGCTCATTCTGGTCGTATGCGGCTGGCCGTGATTCTGCACGATTGAGCGGCAGTGTGCGTTGCCATGGCAGCATCGCTACCAGCTCCCGCACGGTTTCGATGGCATCGCCGTCGTTGTCAGCGATATATTCAGCGGTACCGGCTTCGGTGGCGTGCATCTCGGCACCGCCGAGCTCTTCGTCGCTGGCGACTTCGCCGGTGGCGGCCTTGAGCAGGGGAGGGCCCGCGAGAAACAGTTTGGACTGACCTTTCACCACCACGACGTAATCAGACAGGCCGGGTTGATAGGCGCCGCCCGCTGTGGCGTTGCCATGCACAACAGTAATCTGTGGGATGCCAAGCGCCGAAAGCCGCGCCTGATTGGCAAAGCCTCGCGCACCTTCAACGAAGACATCAGTGGCGTAATTGAGATTGGCACCGCCGCTTTCAGCGAGCGTGATGATGGGCAACTTGTTTTCCCGGGCGATCGTCTGCAGTCTAAGTGACTTTTGCAGACCCGCTGGACTGATGGTCCCACCCTTGATCGCTGCGTTACTGGCGACCACCAGGCAGCGCATGCCGGAAACCACGCCAATGCCGCCGATGATGCCACCGCCTGCCAGGCTACCGTCCTTATCGTCATGCATTTTGTAGCCGGCAAGGCTGCAGAGTTCGAGGAACTCGCTGTCGCGATCTATAAGCCGGCGAATCCGATCCCATGGCAGGAGCTTTCCGCGTTTCTCGAATTTCTCTCGCGCCGCTTCAGCACTATCGAAGACCTTGCGTCCTATCGCGCGGAACTCCTCCACCTGCGCACGCATGGCCGCAGTATTTCGCTCAAAGGCTTCACTGCGGGTATTGAGGGTGCTTTCGAATCCATACATGGCTCAGTCCTTCTGCAGCACTTTCGGTGTCACACTGCGGTGGAAGCCATTGAACTCCGGCTTGTTGCGGGCTTTGGCCAAGGGCCAGACTCGATTGCCGAGCGATGCCGCCCCGTCCACACGTATTGTGGCGCCGTTGATAAAGCATGCCCCTTCGCTCAGGAGGAAGCAGATCGCTGCGCTGACCTCGGCTTCAGTGCCAAGGCGCTTCTGGGGCACGCTTTCAGCGAGTTGAGAAATCAATGGCTTCATGCTGATGTCATAGTTATCGAGGCCGCTGGAGGCGATCCAGCCCGGTGCGATCGCATTGACGCGAGTGCCACTGGACGCCCACTCGACGGCAGCAGTTTTCGTCAGGTTTTCCATGCCCGCCCTTGCCGCACCCGAGTGCCCCATGCCCGGCATGCCGCCCCACATGTCGGCAATAATGTTCACGATGGCCCCGCCATGCTTGCTCATTGACTGCTTGTAGACCTCGCGTGCCATCATGAAGCCGCCGGTCAGATTAGTCCTGACGACAGTTTCGAAGCCTTTCTGTGAGATCGAGCTGAGTGGCCCTGGAAACTGGCCACCAGCGTTGTTGACCAGGCCATGAATCTGGCCATGCGCATCCACGATCGAGCGCACCGTTTCGACGACGCTGGCCTCTTCACGGATATCGCACGCTCTAGTATCAACCTTGCCGCCGTCGTCGATGATTTCAGCCTGCGTCGAGTCGAGCTTTTCCTGCTTGCGCCCAATCAGCACGACACGGGCGCCAAGGGCAGCAAGCTCGTGGGCATTACAGCGGCCTATGCCACTGCCGCCGCCAGTAACGATGATGGTCTGGCCTTCGAATAGCTGGTCTTTGAAAACGGAGGAATAAGGCATTTCGGATTCTCAGGCGCGGGTTGTTGGTGAGCTTGCTGCGAGCTGGGCTGCGATTTCGGCAGTCACCGGAATCGGGAAGTCGAGCAGTTGCTGACCGAATGCCTTGCCCTGGGGGTCAATTCGCAGACTGGCGACGCCCCCGCCACCTAATGCCTGCTCTAGTACAAAGTTGAGCGCGTTGATGCCAGGCAGGTCGTACCGGTGCACCAGTGAGCGTTTGTCCGCTGCCGAGCCTGCAAGGGTATGGCCCATATATTCTGCGACTGCATCAGCCGTCAGCGCTGCACGTATGACAGGCAGCCATTCCGCTCTGCGGGCGATCACACCAATATTCGATACATCGCCCTTATCGCCTGAGCGAGCCCAGGCCAGCTTGATGAGCGGCACTAGCTCGCTGGTAGCTGTTGGGGCAGTGTCCGGAGTCGAGCTGTCCACAGCCTGTTTGGCTGCTGCAGGCGCTTCCACGGCGGGCAGTTCTACCGATATTGTCTC
This sequence comes from Allohahella sp. A8, assembly GCF_047946665.1. Taxonomy (GTDB): domain Bacteria; phylum Pseudomonadota; class Gammaproteobacteria; order Pseudomonadales; family Oleiphilaceae; genus Allohahella. Next base: position 2,823,616 of record NZ_CP172312.1, on the reverse strand, counting down.
GTCGCCATCTTTGCCGAGTACGGTCACTGAAAGATCGCACGCAGCTTTGGGAACCAGGCACGAGAAAAGGCGAATTTTCGGCCAGACGTCGGGGCGACCGCCGACAAGGCCGGTCATACCCGGCGCCATGCCAGTACTGGCCTGCGCGATTTCCCGCGAAAACAGTACGAGCGCTTCCTTCTTCGGGTGAGCGCAACCAATCTTCACCACCACCTCGCGGCTGTCCACCAGCTTCTGCTGTGCATTCGGACCGTAGGTCTGTTCGATGCCCAGTACCTCGATAGTGGTCTCGGTGTAATCAGGCCAACCCTTTTCCGCGAACAGTCTGCTGGTTTTCTTCAATATGGCTTCAGCCACCGACCGCGCCTTGGCCGGCGCTTCGATACCAGCGAGCATAAAACTCACGGCACACTTGAAGCCATCAGGCCAGGTGCCGGACACCTTGTAGTCAGGTCCAGGCGGTAAGCCTCGCGCGCCGGATACAGTCACACGCCTGCCGGCCTCGACCGTCTCGATATTGACTTGCCTGAAGTCACAGTTCACGTCCGGGAGTCGGTAGCTGGCCGGGTCGCCGATCTCGTAGACCAGCTGCTCTGCTACGGTAGCGAAGCTGACTGTGCCACCAGTGTTCTCTGGTTTGCTGACTGTAAAGCTGCCGTCGGCTCGGACGTCGATGATGGGGAAGCCCATATTGTCGTAGCCATCGCAGACGTCCTTCCAGTCGGTGAAGTTGCCGCCGGTGCACTGTGCGCCGCACTCGATGATATGGCCGGCAAGACTGGCCTGTGCCAGTCGGCCATAGTCCTGCCAACTCCAGCCGAATTCATGCATCAGCGGCGCCACGACGACGGCGCTGTCCACGACACGCCCAGTAATCACCACATCAGCGCCTGTTGCCAGCGCTGCTGTGATCGCAGGGGCGCCAAGATAGGCGTTCATGCTCACCATCATCTCAGGCAGCGCTTGATTGGTGAACATCTCCCGGACGCCCTGACGGACAAAGTCAGCTTTCTTCGGTAGCACGTCGTCGCCATTCACCACCGCGATCTTCAACTCGATGTTCTGTTCATTTGCGAGCGCCTGGATGGCTTCGGCGCAAGCCTGAGGATTCACGCCCCCGGCGTTACTGATGACCTTGATGCCTTGACGCTTGAGCTCGGGGAGCAGCGGGCCCATCACCTGCCTGACGAAATCGCTGGCGTAACCAGCCTTGGGATCCTTCATCTTCTGCGCAGCCATGATGGACATGGTGATTTCTGCCAGATAATCGAACACGAGATAGTCCAGCCGACCTTTTCCCACCAGTTGCTGCGCGGCAGTATTGGTATCGCCCCAGAAGCCAGAGGCGCAACCGATGCGGACAACCCGCTCCGAGGCTGGACTGGAGGAGGTGTCTTGAGCTGTTGTGGATGGGCGTCCCGGGTTCATTGCGTGCTCCTTTTGCAAGCGCTGGCGATCGTTGCAAAACACTACCAAGCAAGCGCTTGGTTTGTAAAGCTGTAAAATTCGGATATGATCGCTTTAGTCGATCAAATACGGGACCCTCAAGCATGAAAGAATCGGACCGCCTTGCGGTAGAAGGCGAGTCGCCGCGTGGCAGGCTCCTGAGGGAGGCTGCGCATCTGTTCCGCGAAAAAGGCTTTGAACGCACTACAGTGCGCGATATTGCTGCGGCTGTAGGGATCCAGAGTGGCAGCATCTTTCATCATTTTCGGTCAAAGGAGGACATCCTTTACTACATCATGACCGACACGATCGAAGAGATCACCGCGCGAATGGAAGCCGAACTGGCACGGTCGTCCGATCCGGTGGAGCGGCTGCGCTCGCTGATATTCTGTGAACTGCAGGCTGTGAATGGCCAGACCAGCGAAGCCATGGCGGTTCTGGTGTACGAGTGGCGCAGTCTGGCCAAGGAGCGGCAGGAACAGGTTCTCAAACTGAGAGATTATTATGAGCATCTGTGGCTGAGTGTATTGCAAGAATGTGCAGCGGCTGGTCAAATAGCTGCGGACCCCGGCATTTTAAGACGTTTTCTCGCCGGGGCGCTCAGCTGGACGGTAACCTGGTATCGCACGGACGGAAGCGCATCATTGGAAGATCTTGCTTCGCAGGCACTTACGCTGGCGGTGAAGCAATAGCACAGGGCCATTGCCCCTTTTGATGGCAGCCTTCGGGACTGCATGACTAATAACAATATTTATAAGAATCAGGACGCTCACCTCATATGCCGAACTCATCTCTGAACAGCTCATCCCGCTCTCTCGCCACTCGCAAGAGCGCATCCTATCGTTGCCTGACTGTTGTCTTCGCAATGCTCGGCGGTCTGGCTTTTGCCAATATGGCCCGCGCAGAGGCTATCTATGTCTTTGGTGACAGCCTGTCTGATACTGGCAACCTCGCTTCGGTCACCAGTGACTTTCCAAACCCGCCGTTCTCCGGTAATCGCGTTACAGATGGTGATACCGCGGTAGAAGTGCTTGCTGACCTTCGTGGCGTAGCACTTGAAGCCTCGCTGCATCTCGTGGGTCCGGCTCAAGGCACCAACTACGCCGTGGCTGGTGCCAAAGCTGGTACCGATGAGCCAATCGATCTTAACACTCAGGTCGACGCTTTCCTGCTCAATACACAGGGCCAGGCCCCTGCTGATGCACTGTACGTTGTTTTCATCGGTGGTAACGACGTCCGTGCAGCACGCGATGAGCCAAATCATCGCGCTTCGAGTGAGTTGCTCAAGGCCGCGCTCGATGGGGTAAAGACCAACGTCGAGAAGCTGATCGCTGCCGGCGCTGAACAGGTCGTTGTGGTGAACGTGCCAGATATCGGCGCTATTCCTGAAACAAGTCAGCTTGCGGCGACCACGAGCAACTGGTTCCTTCCCACTTCAGCAACTGTCAAGACAGCGGCTTACAACCTGGGCCTTAAACAGCGGGTGAAGTCACTTGAGAAAGCCAGCGGCAAGGACATCGTCCTGATCGACCTGTTTTCAGCCTTCCGCAGCATCGACAAGGATGCCGAGGCGTATGGCATCAGCAATACCACTGAGCCTTGTTTCAGCCAGGCGACCCGCAGCTATACCGAAGGCTGTGCGTTTGGCCAGAATATCAGCAGCTACGCCTATTTCGACGAAGTTCATCCAACCGCGAAACTTCACGAGCGTGGCGGTCGGCTGCTGTTCGCCTACGCGCCCTGAGCCGGATTTCATTCCTGCTTGATCCCCGCTTGATCCCCGCTTGAACCCTCAATAGCCGTCTGCCTTTTCCGGAGGCGGCTTGATAGATTGTGCCTATCGCTCCTAAAAAGATTATCAATTTTTGATATCAGTCCTGTCGCTGTAGTATTGTTTCCACGGTTTACCCAACTGACCTAATGGAGACAAAGAATGTCAGCAACCTTGATCAATACCGAAATCAAACCTTTCAAAGCAGAGGCCTTCCACAACGGCGAATTCATCACCGTCACCAACGAAGACCTCAAGGGCAAGTGGGCAATCGTCTTCTTCTACCCAGCTGATTTTACCTTCGTGTGTCCAACCGAACTTGGTGATCTGGCGGATTACTACAGCCAGCTGAAGGACATGGGCGTGGAAGTGTACTCAGTGTCGACTGACACTCATTTCACGCACAAGGCATGGCACGACACATCTGACACCATCGGCAAGATCCAGTTCCCGATGATCGGCGACCCAACCGGTGCCATCACCCGCAACTTCGGCGTCATGATCGAAGAAGCTGGTCTGGCAGAGCGCGGCACTTTCGTCATCGATCCAGAAGGCAAGATCCAGATCATCGAGATCAATGCTGGTGGTGTAGGTCGCGATGCTGGTGAGCTGGTTCGCAAGGTGAAGGCTGCGCAGTATGTTGCAGCGCATCCAGGCGAAGTTTGCCCAGCCAAGTGGAAGGAAGGCGAAGCCACACTTGCACCTTCACTCGACCTCGTCGGCAAGATCTAAACAGTCGTATTGATAGTCAGCCAATCTTAAGGAGAACTTCAGATATGTTGGACGCTAATCTCAAGCAACAGCTCAACGGTTATCTGCAGAAAATAGTCAAGCCAATAGAATTGACCGTGTCGGTTGATGACAGGCCGAAGTCGCAGGAGCTGCTGGATCTGGCACAAGAGATTGCAGCAATGTCTCCGAAGATTGCGCTGACCGTCAATCAGCCCGCTCAGGAGGGCCGCGTGCCCCTCCTGACAATTTCACCTGAAGGCGAAAAGGCCAGGGTGGAGTTTGCAGGTATTCCGATGGGTCATGAGTTTACTTCGCTGGTGCTGGCATTGCTCCAGGCGGGTGGTCATCCATCGAAAACCGAAAAAGCATTGCTCGATCAAATTGTCGAGCTTGATCCTTCAACGGAGCTCAAGTTCGAGACGTACATATCACTGTCATGTCACAACTGCCCGGATGTGGTTCAGGCGCTGAACCTCATGGCTGTGCTGAACCCCAGAATCAGCCATACCATGATCGACGGCGGTCTGTTCAAGAGTGAGGTCGAAGATCGCAACGTGCTGGCTGTACCGGCAGTGTTCGTGAACGGCGAGCTCTTCGGGCAGGGCAAAATGACGCTGGCCGAAATCCTGGACAAGGTGGACGACAAGTCGGCTGAGAAGAAGGCCGCTGCCCTGGCAGACAAGACGCCCTATGAAGTGCTGATCGTCGGCGGTGGTCCAGCTGGCGCTTCTGCGGCGATTTACGCAGCACGCAAGGGCATCCGTACGGGTATCGTAGCCGAGCGCTTCGGTGGCCAGGTCGCCGATACCATGGGCATCGAGAATTTCATTTCAGTGAAAGAGACCGAGGGTCCGAAGCTGGTCGCGAATCTCGAGCAGCATGTGCTGCAATATGATGTCGACCTGATGAATGGCCAGAAAGCGCGCAAGCTGCACGCAGCGAGCGTCTCTGCAGACGGTACCCCTGCCGATTATATCGAGGTGGAACTGGAGTCTGGCGCGCGCCTGAAGAGTCGCTCAGTCATTCTGTCCACTGGTGCCCGCTGGCGCGAGATGAACGTGCCAGGGGAGAAGGCGTATCGAGGCAAAGGTGTGGCCTACTGTCCACACTGTGACGGCCCATTATTCAAGGGCAAGCGTGTTGCGGTCATCGGTGGTGGCAACTCTGGCATCGAAGCGGCGATCGATCTCGCTGGCATCGTCGAGCATGTGACGGTACTCGAATTCGCCGATACGCTGCGAGCCGACGCGGTTCTTGTTCGCAAGGCGCGTTCGCTGAAAAACGTCACCATCATCATGGAAGCTATGTCGACCGAGGTGACTGGCGACGGCAAGCGCGTAAACGGCCTCAACTATGTGGATCGCGCCACCAATGAAACGCATCATATCGAGCTGGCGGGTATCTTCGTGCAGATTGGTCTGGTGCCAAACACTGAGTGGCTCAAAGGCGATATCGAGTTGAGCGAGCGCGGTGAAATCGTGGTGGATACCAAGGGCCAGACTTCACTGCCGGGTGTGTTCGCTGCCGGTGACGTCACCACGGTGCCTTACAAGCAGATCATCATTGCGATGGGTGCGGGGTCAGGCGCAGCGCTGGGTGCCTTCGATCACCTTATCCGGACGCCACTGCCCAGCAGTGTGAGCGAGCAGGAAGACACTGTCGAGGAAGAGGCAGCCTAAGGCGATCCAGGCTCACGATTGACTGACAAGCCCGCTTCGGCGGGCTACACTGCTTCATTCAGTCTTCATCAAGGTGCGCCTTTCGCATGCAGTTTCAGGTCATTCCCGTCACGGCTTTTGAACAGAATTGCTCCATCATCTGGTGTGAGCAGACTCGCAAAGCTGCGGTGGTGGATCCTGGTGGCGACCTCGACCGAATCCTGCACGCACTGGACTTCGAAGATTTAGAGCTCGAGAAGATCCTGGTGACCCATGCCCATATCGATCATGCCGGAGCGGTTTCGACACTGGCAGCCTTACGTAAGGTGCCCATTGAAGGGCCAGCGCTTGAAGACAAGTTCTGGATAGACCTGCTGCCGCAGCAGAGCCAGATGTTCGGCTTCCCGGAGGCGGAGACTTTCGAGCCAACGCGCTGGCTGGTCGATGGTGATGAAGTCACCGTCGGTAATGAGGTTCTTCAGGTCATCCACTGTCCCGGCCATACGCCCGGGCACGTGGTCTTCTATAACAAGAGTAGGGGCCTTGCCCTCGTGGGTGACGTTCTGTTTCACGGTTCTATCGGCCGAACCGACTTTCCAAAGGGCGATCACGCCACGCTTATTTCATCGATCCGCAACAAGCTTTGGCCACTCGGCGACGATATTGCATTCGTACCCGGTCATGGCCCCATGTCGACTTTCGGTGACGAAAAGGAAAATAACCCCTTCGTCAAAGTCTGATCCATTCCGGCTACGAAAAGTCGAGAAAGTTAGGCGGCCTGTGCGTAGCGTTGAAACGCAGAGCTGACTCCAGTGATCTTGCCGTACGCAGCAGAACGTGTTCCTGCCAGGGCCCCGCATGCAACTGCAGGCCAATGGGCAAGCCCTCTCCAGATAGCTTTACAGGCAGCGTAATCGCCGGCATGCCTATCAGATTATCGTTGATCGAGAAACGCATGATCTCGGTCATCAGGCCGAGGTCGAGCGCTACCTTACTGCCCTTAGGCCGTCTCGGTGGCAAGGCTCCTGTCGCCGGCGTCACCAGCATATCCACCTTGGCGTACAGGGCTTCATGCTGGGCAATGGCGCGCGTCCGCACACGCTGAGCCTTCACATAATCCGTGCTCCTGAACAGGCGGGCGAAAGCCAGCAGCATCCGGGTGTCATCGTTGAAGCGCTCGGGGGTCGCGCGGTAAGGCTGCTCTACTGACGACAGCATTTCCGTCATGATCGTAACCGCATGGGCAAGTCGCATGTCCTCCAGCCCTTCAATGATAACAGGCACGATTTCCGCGCCCAGACTCTCGAGCACTTTCACAGCCTCGCGACAGGCCGATACGATGGCCTGATCGGCATGCTCGAACCAGGGCTTGTAGATGCCGATCTTCAGACCTTTCAGGTCGGATTTGAAATAGTTCGACAGATGGGGAAATGGTTGATGACAGCTGGGGCCATGAAGTGGGTCAGGCCCGGCAATGGTTGCGTATGCGAGCGCGACATCATCGACGCTGGCACCTATCGGTCCCAGGTGATCCACAGTGTCACAAAGAGAAAGCGTGCCTGCGCTGCTGATGCGGCCCCAGGTAGGCTTCAGCCCGACCACACCGCAAAACGCGGCTGGGATTCGCACAGAACCGCCACCATCCGAGCCAATAGCGACGGGACATATGCCGCTAGCCACTGCAGCCGCGCTGCCACCCGACGAACCTCCGGCGAGATATTCAGTGTCCCAGGGGTTGAGACAGTGCCCGTAATGCGGGTTGGCACCGGTCACGCCTATGCCGATTTCGTGCATATTGGTCTTGCCCAGAATCATGGCGCCTGCGGCACGCAGCCTGGAGACTACGGAGGCGTCACTTTCGACACTATGATCCTGACCGAAGACTTCAGTGCCACCGGTGGTCGCGAAGGGCACAGCATTGATACTGTCCTTGATGGCAACCGGCACCCCTTCGAGCAAACCTCTCGGCTGCACCGACATGAAGCGCTTGGTACTGGCCTCCGCCTGGTGTCTCAGTGCATGGCTATCGGTAAATATGAAAGCCTTCGAGTCCTGCATGTGGGGCGATTCAAGTGCAGCCTGTAGCTGCAGCGAGACTGTGAGTGGCGATCTGAGCTCACTGCGGTAATCGCGAGCATAGGCTAGGGTGGCGCAGTTAAGCGACCCGCGCAGACTTGCGCTCTTCTGATTGAGGTTCTCCTCTTCTACCGACTCCATGAACATCTGCACGGAACGCTGTGCGCCAGTCGCGGTAACTGCAGAGGTGTTGGTGTGCAGGGCGGTAAAACTTGGGTGGATGTCATAGCGGTGCTGCCTGAACTCGTTCATCCCAAGCTGAGAATTGACGATTGGCTCAAGAATCTTCCTTGCCATATCGGTTTCGAGTACCGATACGGAAAGACCTAGTCCACGGCCGGTGAGACCCGGCATCTTGTAAGTTTTTAAATCGTAGCTCATTGCATGTACCGGTTTGGTCATGGGATGTATGTGTGAGTTGCTGTAAGTACCTGCACGTACACAAAGTCAAGTGTAGTTAACGCAATTGCTACATACGGTAGCAATTCAACGCCAAGTTGGAACTGAACTTCGGCCGGTGGCCTTCTAAGATCAGTAGACAAGAGATCTGATCAAAGATCCACCAGAAGACAAAGCCGATGATCATCACCGTGGCAGTACACAGCTTATGTTCGATTTTCAGAAAAATAGCATGCCGAAGGGCAGGGCAGAAGTAAAAGCCGCCAGTGCTGCTCAGGTCAGACCGAACCTTTTCGTCCCCACACTCCTTGGCTTGAGCATCGCGCTCGCCGGTTGTGGCGGTGGCGGCGGTGGCGGCGGCAGCGGAGCTACTGCAGTTGCGCCGATCGTGAACAAGACTTTTGCGGTGTCTGGTCGTATCCAGGTCGCTGCCAATGCCTATGTCGATCTTGATACAGCTGATACCGGCGGCGGTGTCTTCTCCCCGCGCAATAACCAGATCACCTCACCACAAGCCATCAACAATCCCGCCATCGTTGGCGGCTATGTGAGCTCGCGCGCTGGCACTTATGCCGGTTCGGGCAACAGCTTCAGTTATGTGGAAGATCCTACCGATTTCTATCGGGTCACACTGGTTGCTGGTCAGCAGGTTACCCTGAAGCCGCGGATAGCTGATGATTTCCTGGGCCCGGCCTCTGTAGCACAACGTTTGACCGTGAAAAAAATCGACGAGAACAATCCAGGTGCTACCCCGGTAGACATCAACGTGCCCGTCGTGTCCGACGATCCACAGACCGTCTCGATTACCCAATCCGGCGAATACCTCATTCAGATCGACGAAACCCAGGGGCCCTCGAATTACACTTTGATCGTTGGTGAATTCGGCGCCCTGTCGAGTCTTGATGACTCCGCTGCAGCTGCCTTGTCAGTGCCTGAAGGCGCTCGCTTTGTAAGCGGTGAAGCAATCGTGATCATGAAGGGTGCTGCTGGTAGCTATTCTACTGCGGCGTCCACTACTGACAACTCAGCATCGCTTGCAGAGCTCATGTCTTCCCAGAATATCGTCGAAGTTGAATCGTTGACCGAAGGGTCGAGCACCCACAAGATCAGGTTCGATATGTCAGGTGGCATGTCGATCGCCTCAGCGTCCTCCGCCGGAACAGCGGCGGATGCAGCTCGTGCAGAGACGCTGGCCAGGATCGCAGAGTTACGAAAGCAGCCGGGCGTACTGCTGGCCGAGCCAAACTACATTCGTCACGCCAGCTCAGCGCCGGTAGGCACCAATCCACTTCGTCGATTCCAGTGGCACAATGACACGATCAATCTTGCGCCGGCCTGGGAACTGACAAATGGGACTGACGCCGTTGTTGCGGTTCTCGATACCGGTATCTTCCGCAGTCATCCCGACTTGCAGGGCCAGACAACTCAAGGTTGCGATTTCGTGAGTAATCTCGACGCTTCGCTGGATGGCGACGGTGTTGATAACGATCCTCAGGATCCTGGCGACAGCCTGATTGGACAGAGCAGCTATCATGGTACCCACGTGGCCGGCACGGTAGTCGCTGCGGACAACTCAGTCGGCGGTATCGGCGTAGCTTTCGGTGCCAAAGTCATGCCCCTGCGAGTCCTTGGCAAGAACGGTGAGGGCAGTGATTTCGATATAGCGCGCGCCATTCGCTTTGCAGCAGGGATCGAGAACGTGCCTGAATGCGGCGGTTTTGCCACCAAAGTCGATGTCATCAATCTCAGCCTGGGTAGCGCCGGCAGTTCTGTGACCTTGGCCAATGCCGTCAAGGCTGCCAATGATGCTGGCGTAGTCGTGGTAGCCGCCGCTGGCAACGACAGCACCTCAGCACCCTTTTATCCAGCAGCCTATCCTGAGGTCATCTCAGTCGGTGCTGTTGGTCTTGACCGGGTCAAGGCGCCATACTCGAACTTCGGTTCTACAATCAGTCTTGTCGCGCCTGGTGGGAATATGCAGCAGGACCTGAATACCGACACCTACGGTGATGGCGTGCTGAGCACCTGGGTGAACGATGGTAGCGGCTCTCCAGTTGCGAGCTACGGCTTCATGCAGGGCACCTCTATGGCAGCTCCACATGTGGCTGGCGTGATTGCGCTGCTGCAGTCCTATCGCAAGACCGTCGATTTTGCGGCGAATCTTACTCCTGAGGCAGTCCGCGGTTATATCGCCAATGGCGACTTTACCCGTGATCTTGGCGATCCCCAGCGTGATGATGTGTATGGTCACGGCATCATCGATGCCACCAAGGCGCTGACCATCGTTGCTGGAGCAGGACCCAATCCGGTGCCCACCCCTGTCATCAATGCCAACCTGACCAATATTCAGTTTACCGTTTCTGGTGCTGTCGATCTCAATTTGACGATCCCTGATTCCGGTATCGTGATTACCAATGTCGAGACTACGACCGTCGACAACCAGACCTGGTTGAGAATAGATGATCTTGCCGATGGCAACGATTCGACCTACCGCGTCATTGCCGATGCCACAGGCCTGGCAGAAGGTGTCTCCTATCCTGGTGCCATCAAGGTGTCGTATACGTCTGCGGTCGATGGTGGTACGCCAAAGGCCCGCACGCTGATGATTCCTGTGGCTTTTGATATACCCAACAGCAATATCGCCTCTGATGCAGGCACTCATTATGTCCTTCTGGTGGAAGTCGATACTGGTCAGAATTATCAGTTCGTCGCGACCGTCAGCAATGGCTTCTATGACTTCGCCTTCAACGGTATTCCAGCCGGCAATTACCAGGTCTACGCTGGTTCGGATATCGATAACGACGGGTTTATCTGTGACACCGGTGAAGCCTGTGCCGCCTTCCCGCTGAGAAATCTGCCCGACATCATCCGGCTCGACGGCAATCGCAATGACATCGACTTTGGGACTGGCTTCGAGGACGACATTGCTGCAGAAGGTTCATCGTCAGACGCCCTGTTATCGAGTATCCTCACTGGAAAGGGCATCAAGCGCCTGCCGGGAACGCCCCGCAGCCAGAATCAGAACGTTCTGGCCGTTGACAAGCAGATCTTCGGAGGTGCGGTGCCTACCCATTAATCTTATTAAGCCGGCCACGGATGCCGGCATGGGATGAAGCACCATGTCACATTTCACGCTCTTCACAAAAGCCGCACTTGCGGCTTCTGTCGTTTTCATGACGAACGCCTGCGCGTCATCCGATAGCGAAAAAGACGCTGTTCCAAGCGGTGAGGTCGCGCTCAACACCTTGTGGCTGAGCAACCAGTGCAACCTACTGCCTGCTGCCGTCAAAGCGCTCGAACCTGAACAACACCTGAACGATGCAGCGGTCGAGCGTGTTATCGTGATTCGCGACACCACCAAATGGCAGCTATTCTGGAAATCAGTCCATGCCTCACAGTTCGAGATCCCCAAAGCGCCTGACGTCGATTTCGACAAGCATTCGCTGGTGGCCGTGATTGCCTCGCCCCAGAGTCGAGCGGGCGGTGGTATCGAGCTGGCGGGCAATGCCGCGCGAGCTGAAGGTCTCCTGCAGGTGCCAGTGACCATTCGTGATCCCGCGGCTGGTACGATGTCGGCCGCAGTGGTGACCCAGCCCTGTGTTGTGGTACAAACATACCCCGCGCTCGAGGACGACCTGAAGGTTACAGCGGGAGCCTCATCAACTAATTGATTTTTCGGAGAAACAGACTTGGCGAGCAGTAGCTCCAGTTCTACCAGCGACTACAATGCAGATTCGATAGAGGTCCTGACCGGCCTGGACCCGGTCCGGCGCAGACCGGGCATGTACACCGACACCCAGCGGCCAAACCACCTGGCTCAGGAGGTTATCGATAATAGTGTCGATGAGGCGCTTGCAGGCCACGCGAAGCATATCAGTGTCACGCTACACGCGGACCATACGTTGACCGTGAGCGATGACGGCCGTGGTATGCCAGTCGATATCCACAAGGATCAGGGCCTGCCGGGCGTTGAGCTCATCCTTACCAAGCTGCACGCTGGCGGCAAGTTCTCCAACAAGAATTACCAGTTTTCCGGTGGCTTGCATGGCGTTGGTGTATCTGTCGTCAACGCCCTGTCGCTCAAGCTCACGGTGCAGATCAAGCGTGATGGCAACGTGTACCAGATGCGCTTTGCTGGTGGCGAAAAAGTCGAGGATCTCAACATTGTCGATACCGTCGGCAAGCGTAACACGGGCACCTCGATCACCTTCGTGCCAGATCCGCAATACTTCGATTCGCCGAAGTTTTCAATCAGTCGGCTGAAGCACAATTTGCGCGCAAAGGCAGTGCTGTGCTCCGGTCTGCGAATCACTTTCAAGAACGAAATTGATAACGAAACCATCGAATGGCACTACGAGGATGGTCTTACTGATTACCTGAAGGCCTCGACTGATGACACGATTACCGTGCCGCAGGAGCCCTTTGTGGGTTCCATGGCCGGTGGTCAGGAAGCCGTGGACTGGGCCGTGCAGTGGACGCCAGAGCGCGCCGAAACCATTGCGGAAAGCTACGTCAACCTGATTCCGACCATTCAGGGTGGCACCCACGTTAATGGACTCCGCACCGGCCTGCTCGAAGCGCTGCGTACGTTCTGCGAATTTCGAAACCTGCTGCCGCGCGGTGTGCGGCTTGCGCCCGACGATATCTGGGATCGCTGCTGCTATGTACTGTCGGTCAAGCTGGCGGACCCGCAGTTCTCCGGCCAGACAAAGGAGCGCCTGTCTTCTCGCGAGTGCGCGACCTTCGTCGCTGGTGTTGTGAAAGACGCCTTCACGCTCTGGCTGAACCAGCATGTGAGCGAAGGTGAAGCCCTGGCTCAGATGGTCATCGAGCAGGCACAGCGGCGGCTCAAGGCATCCAAGCAGGTTGCCCGCAAGAAGATTACCAGCGGCCCCGCTTTGCCCGGTAAGCTGGCCGATTGTAGTGGCAGCGATATCGCGCTGAGCGAGCTGTTTCTGGTGGAGGGTGACTCTGCTGGCGGCTCTGCCAAACAGGCCAGAAACCGTGAGTTCCAGGCCATAATGCCACTGCGCGGCAAGATCCTGAACACCTGGGAAGTCGAGTCCGGCATGATCCTGGCTTCACAGGAGGTGCATGACATTGCCGTTGCGTTGGGTGTCGATCCTGGCTCGGATGACTTGAGCGGCTTACGCTACGGCAAGGTTTGCATACTTGCTGATGCAGATAGCGACGGTGCGCACATCGCCACCTTGCTATGTGCCTTGTTTTTCCAGCACTTCAGGCCGCTGGTCGCCGCGGGACACGTGTTTATTGCCATGCCGCCGCTGTATCGGATCGATCTGGGCAAGGAGACGTTCTACGCGCTGGACGAACACGAAAAGAAAGGCGTGCTCGATCGATTCGAAGCGGAGAACAAACGCGGTACGCCCCAGGTAACCCGCTTCAAGGGCCTCGGCGAAATGAATCCCCTGCAGCTGCGTGAAACCACGATGGCTCCCGATACCCGGAGACTCGTTCAGATGACTATCGATGAACCCAGCGAAGCCATGGAATTGATGGACATGCTGCTTGCGAAGAAGCGGGCCGGCGATCGGAAGACCTGGCTCGAAGACAAGGGTGACTTGGCGGAAGTCGTCTGATCCATTTACTCGCGCGAATCTGGGATCGCGCACCGTCAGACCATGCCGGCGACTTCAGCTAGCTGCCGTCCAGCTCAGTGCCTCAAGCGCTGCAGCGACATGAATCTGGTTTTGCGCAAGCGGGCGTGGCAGCAGCTCTTCGGCACGCGCCAACCTGCGCAGAAGCGTGTTTCGATGCGTATGGAGGCGTTCAGCTGCCAGCGTTGCGTTGCAACCTGCCGAAAGATAGATTCGTAGCGAGCGCCTGAGACTGGGTTGCGCAGTGGACAGCCCGCCGAGGGTATGTTTGATAAACTGGAGGGTCGCTTCCGGGTCTCGAGCCATCAAGGCAACCAGCCGTATTTCATCGAAACTCGCCACCTGTGCCGGAGAATTGAGCCTTCCCAGAACACCTTGCGTGGCCAGAGCATCGAGATGAGCTCGCCTGAAGCCTTCAATGCCGTGGCCAGCTGTTGCTATCGTCATGCGCACATCCGACAGCTTTCTCAAAGCCACCTGAAGTGCCTGTACATCTAAGGCCTTATCGCCGGTGGTCCAGACCCACAAGGTCGCGGCATTGGCGATAACCGTCAGCGGTTGTGTGCTGCCAGCGCAGCGGGCAAACGTGTTGGCCGCCTCATCGAGAACGCCAATTTCGGTCTCAGCCTGCTCACTCCAGATTACTGCGGCATGATGAGCATGATTCAGGGGGTAGTCGAGGCGGTGGCTGGCCTGCTGAGCGCTTACCACGGCACCTTCGAGTATGGCGGTTACCAGTTCGCGACGATCCACATGTGTGCCTCGAACCAGCTGGTCGTGCTCAGCTTTCATGAAAATCGTCATTTCGCGCATGCAGGCATCAATGAAGCTGGCGATGGACCGTGCGGATACGGAGAGCAGTTCCCGCAGCTCGCTTGGGTCTGAGGTCAGCTGGAAGGCGATTACCATCCAGCGCTGCCAGGCGGCATCCTGGGCTGCTCTGGCAGCGGTAAACATGAGGCTGGTCGCGTCTCGTCGAACCAGTTCACGAGCAGTGCTCAGCATATCCGGCGGCAGGTGGGGCGCGACAGGAGCGCCAGGCTTTTCGATATTCGCCATTGCCCAGTGAACAAGATTTGACCGGTTGGCACGTCGAGTGGCTGCCATGATGACGGGGTCGTCTGCCATGAGGTGCAGATTGTCGGTTGAGAGACTCGCCTGATCGATTTCTTCAAGCCATTCAGGCGGAGCGCTCAGCGCCATTTCGGCACCTCGTCGGAACAGTTCACATACCGCCGGGGATGGTGGCGGCCATCTGGCCACTTGTGGCGTTTTGGTCACATGGTTCTCCTGGTGCGGTTTTCTGACAGACCCGTTGCAGAGCAAGCTCAGGAATTCTAGCGAGCAGCACGCTGCAATTAAAGGGCAAAATGCACCATGCCGACTGATTGTTGGTGAGCTTCACACCTTGTTCCAGGCGAATATTGTGCACACAATAGCCTGACCTGTTTATAAAAATATTCAAGGAGGCGCAGTGCCACTACAACAACAAGCCGCCGCAGCGCACACAGATGTCCTCATCATCGGTGCAGGCGTATCAGGTATCGGCGCTGCGTACTACCTGCAGCGGGATCAACCAGAGAAGTCCTACATTATCCTCGAAGCCCGTGAAGCATCCGGAGGCACCTGGGACCTGTTTCGCTACCCCGGAATCCGTTCCGATTCAGATCTGCACACTTTCGGCTATGAATTCAAACCCTGGATAGATTCCGAAGCCATCGCCGGTGCCGATAAGATTCTCGACTACCTTCGCAAGACCGCTGCCGAAAACGGTATCGATAGCAAAATTCACTACAACCATAGAGTGCTCGGGGCTGCCTGGAGCAGCGCTGATGCACGATGGACGGTCGAAGTGGAGCGCAGCGATACTGGTGAGCGAATCAGCATGACCTGTAACTGGATCTTTGCGGCCGCTGGCTATTACCGGTATGACGAAGGGTTTACGCCCGAATTTGAGGGTAGAGAAGACTTCAAGGGTGACGTGATCCACCCTCAGCATTGGCCAGAGGATCTGGACTATTCCGGTAAGCGTGTCCTTGTAATCGGTAGCGGCGCAACGGCGGTCACACTGGTTCCGGCCCTTGCCAGGAAGGCGGCCCATGTGACCATGCTGCAGCGTACGCCGACCTATGTCATGAGTCTGCCGTCCAGGGATCCGCTGGCCAACGGCCTGCGGAAACTTTTGCCTGCTACCTGGGCCTACGCGCTGACCCGCCGCAAGAACATCGCGATCTCGAGTGCAGTCTGGCGTTTTTGCCAGAAGTATCCGAAGACCGCCAGACGAATCATCCGCCGTATGAATCAGAAAGCGCTCCCAGAGGGCTATCCGGTCGACGAGCATTTCAATCCCCCGTACAACCCCTGGGACCAAAGACTCTGTGCCGTGCCGAACGGCGATCTGTTCCGGGCCATATCGAAAGGCAAGGCTTCCGTCGTGACCGACCATATCAGGAGCTTCACCCCGCGAGGCGTAGCACTCAAGTCCGGCCAGGAGCTGGAGGCCGACATCATCGTGACAGCGACGGGGCTGAATCTGCTGGTGTTCGGAGGCATCAAGGTGACCGTCGATGGCAAGGCTGTGGACTACGCCGAGAAAGTCGCTTTCAAGGGCATGATGCTCGATGGTGTGCCTAATCTGGCATTTGCCGTCGGCTACACCAATTCCTCATGGACCCTGAAAATCGGCTTGCTGTGTGAGCACTTCTGCCGCCTGTTGGCCCATATGGATAAACATGGTTTCAAGAGCTGTGTGCCGGAGTTGCCGGACGAGAATATGGAAACGCGCCCGCTATTGGATTTTGGTGCCGGATACGTCAAGCGTTCGATCGACTCGCTTCCGCGGCAAGGTGAGGGTTGGCCATGGGTCATGTCGATGGATTATCAGCATGACAGGGCGGTATTGAGAAAAGGGGAGGTTGCTGACCCCCATCTGAAGTTCGAATCCACCGTGACACCAGTCGCCGAAGCAGGAAACCAGGCTGCATGAAAGACTTCAGAAACAGGGTCGTTGTGGTTACCGGTGCCGGCTCGGGCATGGGTCGTGCCTATGCACTGGAGTTTGCCGGCCTTGGCGCAAAGCTGGCACTAAATGACTTCGATGCCGAAGGTCTCGCCGAAACTGTTCGACAGCTGGGGAATACATCAGCCGCTGTGTTCAGCAAGGTTTTCGACGTTGGCGATAAGGCAGCTATGAATACTTTCGCAGATGAGGTGAAGGCTGAGCTGGGTAACGCGCATATCGTGATTAATAACGCTGGTGTAGGCGGGGGTGGTATGCCGGTGTGGCTCAACAGTGACGAGGCCTACGAGCGCACGATGCAGATCAACTTTTTCGGTGTCGTCTATGGAACGCGGGCGTTTTTACCGCAGCTGCTCACAAACGGTGAGGGCGCAGTGGTCAATGTGTCGAGTATTTTCGGTCTGGTCGGTACGCCCAATACATCCGACTATTGTGCGGCCAAGTTTGCGGTGCGTGGCTTCACTGAATCATTGATGGTCGAACTGCAACGCTCAGCGATATCGGTGCACCTCGTGCATCCTGGAGGCGTCAAGACGAATATTGCCAAGGGTGTCGAGGGCGGCGAAGAATTCACCGAGAAGTATCTCAAGACCGCCCCTGTAGACGTGGTTCGACAGGTGATACGCGGCATTCGGTCGGGCAAGCAGCGCATCGTCTGTGGTCACAACGCTTTCCCGGTCTGGCTCGCCTCGTGGGCACTGCCATTGGAGAAGCGCAATCGGCTGCTCTATGGCGAAATGAAGAAGATGATGGAGCCTGACCACTACAAGGTCCTGGACCAGCCAAAAGATTGATTTGAGTAGAGCGCCACAGTGCGCCCGGAGTCCCTGCCAATAACAATAAGGAAACAGTCATGAGCATTCAGGCCGCCAGGGTGACAAGAATCCAGCCTAGAGAGCATATGGATTTCAAACTCGACGAGACGCTTCCGAAGTACTGGTTTCGGAACGACCCCTTCAAGACTCGACTGCTCGATGGCATGCAGATGTCCTTTCCTGAAGGCGAACGCTACTTCATCACGTCCGTTCGCGCCTTTCGGGAGCAGATTACTGACCCTGTACTCGAACAGCAGGTGAAGGACTTCGTTCGTCAGGAGGGTCAGCATGGTCTTGCCCACACCCACTTCAACACCTTGCTGGCCCGGCAGGGTATGCCGGTACCGCAGGTCATGGCGTTTCACAAGAAGCACCTGCAGCGCCATCTCGATCGTTTTTCGCCAAGCTTCAATCTCGCCCTCACGGCTGGGTTCGAGCATTTCACAGCGCTGATGGCCGACGGCTTCTTCACCAAGACCTCGGTGCTAGAAGGCGCTGATCATCGCGTCAAGTCGCTCTTTGCCTGGCATGCCATCGAGGAGATGGAGCACAAGGCCGTTGCCTTCGACGTCATGCAGCAGGTGGCGAAGGTTGGCTATGTCAAACGCACTACCGCGATGGCTTACAGCATGCTGCTGACTGTCCGAATGATGCTTGGCTTCTGTGATGTGTTGCTGAAGGCTGACGGCTTCAGCTGGTGGGCCCGAAAGCGCCTGCTTTTTGCCAATCTGGGATGGATGTACGGCCCGAAAGGCATTTTCTCCACCTTGCTGCCGAAGATTCTGGTCTACTTCAAGCCAGGCTTCCATCCAACTGATATTCCGGACATGCGCCACTACGCCAGGTGGGTGGAAACCTTTCAGCAGACCAACGACCCCCTCCGGGCCTGTGACGCCCTCGTTGATGCCGCCCGAGCGGCATAATGGGCCTGAAGTGACTCGCGCGGTAAGTCCGCTTCAGTTACCCTCTCGTAACAAGTCGGACCTAACGCGGGAACCTCTTCATGAAACTCCAGACGATTGCCTGCAGCACGCGACCGGGTCGCATCGGTCTCTCCATAGCACAATGGTTTCACGAGTTTGCCAGCACTCATGGCAAGTTCGACTGCACTTTGGTGGATCTTGCCGATTTCGGCCTGCCCGTCTTCGATGAACCAAAGCATCCTTCTCTGCAGCAGTATACTCATGACCACACCAAGCGCTGGTCCAGCTGTATCGCCGAAGCCGATGCCTTCGCCTTCGTACTGCCGGAATATAATTACTTCCCACCGCCGTCCTTCGTCAATGCGGTCGATTTTCTGTACAGGGAGTGGAACTACAAGCCCTGCTGCTTCGTGAGCTATGGCGGCGTATCGGGGGGATTGAGAGCTGCCCAGGCTGCGAAACAACTGGTGACGACCGTAAAAATGATGCCCATGGTTGAGGGTGTCATGATCCAGATGGCAGGCAAGCGAATTGATGACAGCAAAGTCTTCCAGACCGACGACCACATCGATAGTTCCGCTACGGCCATGCTCGATGAGCTGGGCAAATGGGCGACTTCGCTGAAGACCATGCGCTGATCCTCACCGCTTCCAGCCAATCGACACGTGCTAACTCATGCCCCTGATTCGCGGCTTTTTCGTTTTATGTCTGTTCCTGATTGTTGGTGAATCGCTCCGATTCGCCTTTGGCTGGCCGGTCAGCGGCGGTGTCCTCGGCATGTTGCTGCTGACCCTGTGGCTGCTCGCCAGCCGTCAGGTCAGTGCGGATATCGCCATCGCCAGTCAACACCTGATTGCGATACTGATTATCCTTATTCTGCCTGGGCTCGTTGGCGTATTTTTTCTCGCTGAGCGATTTGCCGGGCAATGGCTGACGTTTGGTGTGGCACTGGTGCTTGGGACCTTGTTCAGTGTCGCTAGCACTTTCCTGATCATGATGGCACTGACGCGTCGCGCACCCGGACAGAGCGAGAATGATTGAGCAGCCCTCCTGGTTGGCTGCACTGCTGGCACATCTTGGCCAGTCGTCGATATTCGCCATCACCTTAACGATAGCGACCTACATCGCCGGGACCTGGCTATTCCGCAAGTTGAAGCATCCGATATGGTGCCCACCAGTGCTGATGTCTGCCACGTTAACGGCCGGTATCCTGGCGCTGCTCTCGATTGATTTCGTTGACTACCAACGGGGTGCACAGTGGGTGTCGATTCTTCTTGGTCCGGCAACCGTGGCGCTTGGCGTGCCGCTCTATCAGCAGATTCACCATATCCGTGCGCTCTGGCTACCGATTCTGGCAACAGTGCCGCTCGCAGCAACACTGGCCTGTGCCTATGCGGTCGGGTTGGCCTGGTGGATGGGTGGGACGCCCGAGGTGATGCTTTCGCTTGCACCGAAATCGGTGACGGCGCCAATTGCAATGGGTATTACTGAGCACATTGGGGGATCGCTATCATTAATGATGGGCGGTCTGCTGGTGACAGGCGTCGTGGCAACACTTTTCGTAAGCTTGCTGGCGCCCCTGTTTGGTATCAACGACGATCGCATCATCGGTTTTGTGCTGGGGGTCAACGGTCACGCCATAGGCACCGTTCATGCCTTCAGTATCAGCCCGCTGGCCGGCGCCTTTTCCTCTCTGGGAATGGGGCTCACCGGCATATTCACCGCACTCTGTCTGCCATTTGCTGTTGAGCTCCTGCAGTGATGACGACGAACCTCGGAGCAACCCGACGGCAGGCGTCTGGAGTATGAGCGCATGAACAAACAGTTCTGGGACTTTCTACTTGCAACCGCCCTGGAAATAGAGGAACTGGAAGCAGGTGAGGCATCATCAGACAGGATCTCGGCCCTGATCGAAACCATTGATGTGGCCTACAAAGGCGCGTTCGATCCTGCCGATGCCTACGAAGCGTATGTCGTTACCGCGCTTTGCTCCGCACTTCACAAGAAGCTCCCGCGCGACTAGCATCTGAAGGCAATGCAAAGATGCGAGGCCGAAGCGGAGCACCGTGAACAGCCACTGACTATAATCAGGTGGCGACAGGTTTTTGCTGTATTTTCAGCTCAAGGAGCGTTTGGCATGGCTGGCCACAAGCACGAACACCATCATCATGCTGACCACACGCGTGGTCATACACACAGCGATGGCCACGGGCACGGTCACAGCCACAGTCACGGCAGTGGCCGAACATTATTGTTTGCGCTGGTGTTCACCATCAGCTTCGC
Organism: Allohahella sp. A8; assembly: GCF_047946665.1. GTDB lineage: Bacteria > Pseudomonadota > Gammaproteobacteria > Pseudomonadales > Oleiphilaceae > Allohahella. The sequence continues at coordinate 2,802,876 of NZ_CP172312.1, read as the reverse complement.
CATCGTCGAAGTGGTGGGCGGCATCATGGCCGATTCGCTCGCATTGCTTTCCGATGCTGGACACATGTTCACTGACTCTCTGTCGCTGGCTGTTGGCGCGTTCGCCGCATGGCTGGCCAGTAAACCCGCCTCCCAGCGTCATTCATTCGGTCTTCAACGTGCCGAAGTGCTTGGTGCGCTCTTCAATGTCATTTTCATGTTTCTGGTCGTGGCGTTCATCATCTACGAAGCGCTCATGCGACTGAATGCCACACCTGAGGTCAATGGCCTTGTCGTCATGGTTATCGGAGGGCTTGGGCTCCTGGTGAATGTGATTGTCGCCTGGGTGCTGTTACGTGGAGAACAGAACATCAACGTCCGTGGCGCCTTTCTGCATGTGCTGGGCGATCTGCTCGGCTCCGTGGCCGCGCTAGCCGCTGGTGCAACAATCTACCTTGGCGGGCCCTTCATTATTGATCCGATACTGTCGCTCGTGGTCAGCCTGTTGATACTGGTTTCGGCAATTCGCCTGCTGCGGGAGATTGCGCATGTGCTGATGGAGGGTGTTCCGGCTGGTATCGATGCGGGGCAAGTCAAAGAAGCGTTGATCGCCACCCCCGGCGTGCAGGCCGTCCATGACATGCACATCTGGAGCCTCACCACGAGCAGCCATGCACTTTCAGCGCATATTGAACTGAGCTCGATGCAATCATGGTCGGAGACGCTCCCGCAGTTGCGCAGTGTACTGCGAGATCGCTTCGATATTACTCATAGTACTTTACAGCCGGAAGATGCGGCCATGCGCAGCGCGTGCGATGCCGACTCCGGCTGTGGTAGCGGCACCGCCTGATTCGGTTGGGTTATCGACGGCGAGCCGTTCAATTCTTTACAAGATCCTGCCTCCCTGGAATGGCCAGCACCCCGTGGCCTCCTATACTTGACTGTATCGGGTGCCATTGGTGCCTCTCAAAGGTGTCCGCGGAGATATTTGATCTGACAGCGAACAAGCAAGCTACTGCCCGGCGCAGTAGTGTCCCCTGATACGGCAGAAATCAAAGTGCTGTCATTAGGTGCAGTAGTGGATGAAGCCGCATGATTCGCTGGCTTCGTATCTTGATGCTGGCTCTGATATTGCCCGCTACGTTCTGTGTTGCGCTCGAAGAAGTGCGGGTGGACGACGCCTTCAGCAGCGTATCGCTTGGCACCAGCATGGATTACCTCGAGGACCCTGAAAGGGACCTGACCTTACCCGACATACTCGCCAGGTCCGATGAGTTCCAGCCGAGCACGGTGGAGGTGTTGAATCCTGGTTACACTTCGGCCGGTTACTGGGTGCGCTTTCGTCTGAAGAACGTGACGACCGACGCACAGACTGTGTTTCTGGACTATCAAACGCCTTTCGTTGACACGATCAGACTTTATCAGCCTGCCTACGAGCCTGGTGAGGGGGCATATCAGGTGCAGCGCTCGGGACGGATGGTATTGCCGCAGAATCGGCCTTACCAATCCCGCCATTTTGTTTTCCCCATCACGCTACCGCCCGAGCAGTCGCAGACTTTCTATCTTTACGCGGATAGTGCGGATACTTTTTACATGCCCCTGAAGCTGTTTGACGAGGTGGCACTGAATGAGTATCTACGAACCGGCTATGCCTGGCTGACCTTCTATCAGGGCCTGATTTTCGCGATGATGGTGTTCAGTCTGTTTCTGCTGATCACCATACGAGACCGAGTGTATGGCGCCTATATTCTGGTGATCGTCGTTCATCATGGGCTGTTCTTCGCCATGTACGACGGCTTGACCTATACCCTGTTTGGCCTCGAACATCCGTGGTGGTCGCGCGAAGCACTCTCGGTAGTATCTGGCGCGTCGATGGTTCTGCTGATGCAGTTTACGCGACTTCTGCTGTGCACACCCCAGGAGCAGCCAAAGCTCGACCGCTGGATCGTCCGGCTGCAAGTTCTGGGCATAGTTGCCACCCTTGGCAGTATCTTCGTGGATTACTACATTTCCATTCGTGTGGTGAATCCGGTCGCCTCCACTACGGGCGTTCTGCTATGCGTGGCAGGCTGGAACAGTCTGCGTAATGGCAATAGCGCTGCTCGATATTTTCTGCTGGCCTGGACCTTTGTCATCGTAGGTGGCTTTGCTTTCAGCCTGAAGGCCTGGGGTCTGTTGCCTGTAAATCTGTTCACAGAGTATGGCTGGCAGATGGGCTCTGCACTGGAGGCGCTGCTGCTATCCATGGCCATTGCTGAGCGCATCAATATCGAGGTTCGCCAGCGTGAGCGCTCGCAGCGCCAGGTGCAGCAGGCGCAGGCACATGCTCTGGAAGTGCAGTTGCGGGCGAATGATACACTCGAAGAGCGGGTGCGCCAGCGCACCGAGCAGCTGGAAATGGCCAACCTGAAGCTTGAAAAGATGAGCTTTACCGACGGCCTCACCGGCCTGCATAACCGGCGTTTCTTCGAGCAACGGCTGGACCTGGAGTATGCAAGAGCGTTTCGCGACAAGATCACGCTGGTGGCGATGGTACTGGACATCGACAACTTCAAACGCTTCAACGATACCTATGGTCATCTGGTGGGGGATCAGTGTCTCAAGGCGGTTGCGGAAACGATTCGTGCCCAGCTGCAGCGGCCAACCGATGTGGCCTCACGCTACGGCGGTGAGGAGTTCTGTGTGCTCCTGCCCGCCACCAGCCTCGAAGGTGCCTGCCACGTTGCGGAGCGAATCAGGCTGGCAACCGAGAATCTTGGCTTCCTTGTCGAGGGCAAGCTGGTTCCGGTTTCCATCAGCATCGGTGTTGCCGGCCTCGTTCCCGAGGAAGAAGGAGCAGGGCAGACCTTGTTGAAGATGGCGGATCTGGCGCTTTACGAATCCAAGCACAAGGGACGAAATCGCGTCACTTTATCTGAAACGCTTCCTGCTTAGGGCGGTTTCACCAGGGCAGATCCCTGCCTACATTCACGAGGTCATCGATCAGCAGTCTGACCTTTGCAGACAGATACCTGTTCTGCGGATAGATGGCATATATGCCTCGGGCTGGGACAGTCTGATAATCCGGCAGCACTTGCTCGATGGTACCAGCCTTTAGCTGCTCTGCAGCCGCAAATACAGGTAGAAGGCCCATGCCTATACCTTCGGCAACGGCTGTGCTCAACATTTCTGCGGAGTTCGCCAGCATATGGGCGTTTCGGTGCACGATACCCTGCTGCCCGTCCTTGTGCTCGAAAGACCAGTCTGACTGAATACCATGGCGGCTGTAGATGATGTGTCTGTGCACAGCGAGATCTCCAGGTGTTTCCGGCCGGCCATACTGCTCCAGATAGGCCGGGCTGGCGCACAGTAGTATGGGGCAGTCGGCCAGCCTTCTGGCCACGAGGGTCGAGTCGGCCAGTGTGGCTATACGAACTGCCACATCGTAGCCTTCGGCCACGATGTCGACATGACGATCGTCGAAATCAACCTGGAGATGAACCGCAGGATAACGGGCCGCGAAGGCGGCCAAGGGTTTGACTAGATGTCTACGGCCAAAGGACATTGGGGCGCTTATCTTCAATGTACCCTGTGGCCCGGCGCCCAGATCCTGAATCTGCCGCTCGGCCTCGGCCAGGTCATCCAGTGCCAGCCGGGCCCGCTCATAATAGATGGCCCCAGCCTCGGTGACCGATACATGACGAGTGGTGCGGTTCAGCAGTTTCACCCCCAGCTGACTCTCCAGGTTCTGCATCTGTTTGCTCAGTGCAGAACCGCTCGTACCGAGCGCTTTGGCAGCCCCGGTAAAGCTCCTGTGCTTTACGATTTCAAGAAAAAGTTCTACCCGGTTGAGACGTTCCAATCTGTGTGCCTGCTGATATCGAGATGCTAATTATAGTGGTTTTGGACTTAATTATATTCCTCCGCACTTGATTATCATCCTCCTGGAAAGAGATAGAGTAGATCCAAGCATTTTCGATTCTCTGAAAAAGGACAGGACCATGAGCACTATTCTCCATCTCGATGCCAGCGCGCGTAGTACAGACTCTACCAGCCGAAAACTGTCCCGCACTTTGCTGCAGGGCCTTCAGAACGATGGCGATCAGGTTATCTATCAGGACCTTGCCGAAGGCCTCCCACTGGTGACCGAAACGATGATTGGCGCCTACTACAGCCCGGCCGCTGAACGCACAGTAGATCAGCGCGAGATCATTACTGTTTCCGAGGCCCTGGTCGATCAATTGGAGGCTGCCGATACCATCGTGATCGGGCTGCCAATGTACAACTTCAGTGTCCCAGCCAGTTTCAAGGCGTGGATTGATCTTGTGGCCCGAGTTGGCCGCACCTTCCGCTACACCGACAGTGGTCCGGTGGGTCTGCTCGAAGGCAAGCGAGCTTTCATTGCAGTCGCGACCGGTGGGGTAGCCGTTGGTAGTGAAGCCGACTTCCTCACGCCCTACGTCCGTTTCGTGCTGGGCTTCATTGGTATTACCGATGTCACGTTCATCACGGCTGATCAGCTGAATGCCAAGGGCGACGAGAGTGTGGAAAGTGCACGCGCGCAGATAGAGGGTATTCTGGGCGAGGCTGCCTAGGCAGGTTGCCGCCTGCGCCGCCGCCAGACAGTCAACTCAGCTACAGTGTGCTGAAACTTTCTGGCGGTCTCGCGGATCACGAAGTGCACGTCGACGGGCTTACCCTGAAGTTCAAAATCATCATTTAGAATGGCGTGCATGCCATCGAGTACTGTTCGCGGCTTGCTGTGCTCATCGATAAAACCACCCAGCCAGGCATCACGTCTGGTGAAGGCCTCCAGCAGTGTATATGGACTGCTGATAACGAGAAGGCCATCATCATTGATGCGCGCTTGCATACCAGCGAGGAACTGGGCGGGTTGCGCAAGTCGGTCAAGCAGATTGCCGGCAAAGATCAGGTCGTGTCGCTGATGTTCCTCAACAGTGCAGGCGTCGCCGACCCTGAACTTCACTCTATGAGCTGTCTGCCTGAGCCCGAGGCTGGCGAGATCGGCTGATCGGTTTTCCAGCAGCTCGCCTTGTATGGCGACCGAGTAGGGGTGCTGCCCGGTCTGTTGCAAATGCTGTGCGGCTTCGATAAACCGCGCAGACAAATCGACCGCCTCCACATGTTGGAAATGGCGCGCCAGCTCGAAAGCGGTACGGCCGCAGGCAGAGCCGAGCTCAAGCACACGTGCGGTTTCACGAAATCCCTCGCGGGTGTGAGGGCCCAAGAGCGCCTCGACGCACAGTTGCGCACAGCGTGCAGGATAATTGACGACCCCGAAGTGCTCGGGACCGTAGTGAAAATCGAGATACTGATTCAGTAGCTCATCAGTCTCATAGGTGGCCTGATTCATGCCGACACTCATGACGGCTGGCCCGGCGTGAGCGCACAGCTGCGAAAACCTGTAAAGACGTCGAAACGGTCGGGCAGATAGGCCTGGCGGTACGTACCACGGATCAGCAACGATGATGTGGCACAGGAGCCACCGCGAGTGGTTTTGTGACTACCGAATTGCAGCGTCGACATATAGGGATACATATCCATCTTGAAGCCATCGTAGGGCAGGAACTGCGATGAGGTCCACTCCCAGCAGGTGCCTATCATCTGCAGGCAGCCCGACGGACTTGCACCATCGGCCAAGGCCGTGACCGGCAGACGACCCAGGCTCCGGGCGTCCATGTCGACCAGATTCGTCCACTCATCAAGTGAGCGAGGATCGCTATCGCCGGCTTCCCAGGGCAATAGTCGAAAACGCTGACCAGGCCGATTTTCAAGGGCAGCGGCTTCCCACTCCTGCTCGGTCGGGAGTCTGCGTCCAGCCCACGCGCACCAGGCTTCCGCTTCCCAGTAAGAGACGTGGATGACCGGCATGGATGGTTCGAGCGGCAGCCATTTATCGAAATGTCGGACTTCCCAGGCGCCAGTCGATGCTGATTTGCGCCAATATTGGGGGTGCTTCGGCTGGACATCGATGGTCCGCTGCGCTTCATACCCCTGCTGGGTTCGCCATTCTGCGGCGAGCTGCCGCTTATGAACATTCTGCAACCAGCTTTTGCCCCCCCGACTCCAGAGTTCGGCTCGCTCGTAGCCCCCCGCTTCCACAAACGCCAGATAGTCTCCGCAACTGACGAGGGTTCTACTTATCGAGAAGTCGCTGATGGCCGTATGAAACCGCGGCTGTTCGCTGTCAAAGGAGAAATCCCGGCGCGCAAATTCGCTTGAATGACCAGGTTGGCCGATCAGAAAGCGGCCGCCGCGAACATGCACGTCGTTCGCCTGATCATTCGCGCTGGTCGCCTCCCGGGTAGCCGCAACGTCACTCGCCGAAGACGGGGCTGGCAAGGCCAGAGTCTGTCTGGCCCAGATCATCGACTCGATGTGCATGTTCTGATGACAGATGGCATAGCGGTACAGATAGTGATCCTGCGGCGTCAATGGCCGATCACGTAGCCGTGTCATGACCTGAGTGTGCACATATCTCGCATATTCCAGCGTCGCCGCACATGAGGGGAAGAGACTCGCTGACCAGCGGTCCTCGTGATCCATTTCGAAGGAATCCCAGACATCATCCATGCTTGAATCGAATGAGGGGATCCCATCCAGCGCCATGAGCAGGAAGCTTTCGTAGAAGAATGCGCTGTGACCAAGCTCCCATACCGGGGGATTTATGCCCGGGTGATACGGCACCGAGCGCTGCGCCTCAGACAAGTCGCTAACCAGGGCCTCGATTCTCCGCTGGGTGATATCGAGCGCTGCGATAAGCTTCTCTTGATTATCCATGGTCTTTAGCGGGCAAGACTGCGTAGGTCATTCAGAGGCCAATTCAACTGATGCGGAGGCAATCCATGCCGTATAAATCTGATTCATTATCACACATCATCATTACTGATGCCGCTTTTCGTGTCGCGAGTGCACGATCATGAAGTCGCGGACAGCAGTCATAGGTGGCATCCCAATGCGCTGGATCGAGCGAGGACGAGGTGATGAGGTCCCGCTCGTGCTTATTCACGGTATTCCGACTTCGCCTCGTCTGTGGCGGCATGTGATGGCAAAACTCCGAGGAGTGCGCTGTCTGGCCTTCGAGATGGTCGGCTATGGCGAGTCGATGGAAGCAGGCGTCGGACGTGATATCTCGGTTGGACGCCAGGCAGACTATCTCATCGACTGGCTTACTCATCTCGGTATAGAGCGAGCAGTATTTTGCGGCCACGACCTCGGTGGCGGGGTTGCGCACATTGCAGCAGTCCGCCATCCACAACGTTGCGCAGGGCTCTTTCTGACCAATGCGATTGGCTATGATTCCTGGCCCATTCCCAGTGTGAAGGCCCTCAAGCTGACAGCACCTTTGGTAAAGCATCTGCCTGACATCGCCGCCAAGCAGATTCTGCGCGTATTGATGATTCGCGGTCATGACAAGCTGCAGATCGCCGAGGAATCACTGGACGTACATTGGTCTGCTTATGAGCGTCATGGTGGTGCCGCTAGCCTCATCCGTCAGGTTATGGCGCTGAATGTCGAAGATACCGAGTCGATCGCCGGGGCCCTGCCAGGCCTGAACATACCGGCAAGAGTGGTGTGGGGCACTAGCGACAGCTTTCAGAAGCTGCGTTATGGTGAGCGCTTCGCGCGGGACCTGAATGCACCGCTACACCGCATTGAAGGCGGGCTCCATTTCACGCCGGAGGATCATCCAGAGATCATCGCTGAGCAGATCACACGTCTGCTCGAGGACATTGAAAGAGCTGCCTGAGCACACACGAGCCTGCTGATCGGCTTCAAAAGGGTGAGCGTATTATTCCAAGCCTGGTTGTCATCTCAGTCGCTACCTTAAACAGGTCTTCTCTGAGATTGTGCTGCTGTCGATGTATCTCTGGAAGGACTGTTAATGCGCCTTGAAATGAGCGCAGTCCATGGCTCGGTCTGAGATGCCCGAAGCCTTGCTGCAAACTGCCTACTGGCTGAGAACCACCCTTGACAGTATTGCTGATGCGGTCATTGCCGTTGATGCTGAAGGCCGCCTGACCTTTCTCAATGCGGTCGCTGAAAAGCTGACCGGCTGGACCTTCGAGGATGCCGAAGGTGTCGATCTGGACCAGATCCTTGTTCTCGTCAATGCCGATACCCGGAATACGGTCAAAAATCCGGTGTTCAACGCACTGAATAAAGGCGTGGCAGTCGGGCTTGCCAGTAATACGCTCTTGATCGCACGCGATGGTACCGAGCGCCCCATAGACGATAGTGCAGCGCCGATCCGGGATCGTCAGGACCGCATCGCTGGCGCTGTGATCGTGTTCCGGGATATTTCGGAGCGAAATGCCCAGGCCCAGAAGATCGAAGATGCCCTGGCCTATGCCACTAATATCATCGGCACCATGCGTGAGTCCCTCCTCGTGCTCGATCACGGGCTGAAAGTGGTGTCCGCCAACAGGGCGTTCTACGAAAACTTTCATCTAAGGCCTGAAGAAACAGAAGGGGAGCTCATTTACGCGCTGGGTGGCGGTGAGTGGGATTCGCCTGAGCTGAGAAGGCTGCTCGAGGAACAGTTGTTGTTCGAGTATTCGGACTATGAGGTGCAGCGGTATTTCCCGGGTCTTGGTTTCAAAGTGCTGCAGCTTAACGCGCGGCGGATGCAGTCACCTGAATACGGTGAACTTGTTCTGCTGGCCATCGAAGATGTTACCGAACGCAGGCAAGCTGAAGAGAAACTGCAGATGGCGCGTTCGCGACTGGACTCTACGCTGGGGGCAGCTGAAATCGGCACCTGGGAGTTTGATCTGCTGTCAAATCGTGTGTGGGCTGACGCCAACCTGGCCGAAATGTTTCACATAACGCCAGCAGAGGCGGCCGGCGGCCCTGTAGAAGCTTACATCCGGTCCATTCATCCAGACGATCGGGTACGCGTGAATTCGGCGATTTCGGACGCCATCGAGCAGGATCATCTCTTCGAAGCGGAGTATCGCATCGTTGGACCGGGGAGATCTGTGCGTTGGGTCGTCGCGCGGGGACGGCTGGAAAAGAATGCTGCAGGCACAGCGATTCGTCTGCCGGGGGTTGCAGTCGATATTACCTCACGAAAACAGGCCGAGCGTCGGCTCAAGGAGTCCGAGAAACGATTTCGACGGTTATTTGAATCGGCAAAGGACGGCATCATCATTCTCGATGCCGAAAACATGAGTATCATCGATGCCAATCCGTATATGACCGAGTTGCTCGGCTATTCCCAGCAACAGTTCAAGGGCAAGCAGCTTTGGGAAATCGGCCTCTTCAAGGACAAGCAGGAAAGCAAGGAGGCGATGGAAGCGCTCAAGACCGAAGGCTATGTCCGTTACGACGATTTGCCATTGGAGACCAAGCAGGGCCGGGTGCAGGAGGTCGAGTTTATCTGCAACGTCTACGAAGAAGACAACCGGATGGTGGCGCAATGCAACATTCGAGACATCAGTGAGCGCAAGGCAATGGAGCGGCAGATCAACAAGCAGACTGCTGAGCTGGCCGATGCCGACAGGCACAAGGACGAATTTCTCGCCATGCTCGCACACGAGTTGCGAAACCCGCTGGCGCCGGTCTTCAACGCGCTTGAGCTGATCAGGCATGTAGGCCACGAATCGCAGCCCCAGCATGATGCTCGTGGTGTCATTGAAAGGCAGGTGCGCCATCTTGCGAGACTTGTAGATGACCTGACGGAAGTCTCCCGCATTTCCAGCGGCAGGATCAGGCTCAGCCGGGATCGGGTGACAGTTAATCAACTCGTCGAGCGGGCGATCGAGCGTGTGCGACCACTGATCGAGCGTAAACACCAGACGCTGAAGCTCTCGTTCAGTTCTGTTGACCTTTATCTCAACGCAGACGCCACGAGGCTGGAGCAGGCCATAGGCAATTTGCTGAACAACGCCTCCAAATACAGCGGAAGCGAAAGCGTCATCCGACTGATCGTTGCTCAGCATGGCCAGGAGGCAGAAATCCGTGTAGTAGATGAAGGCGTCGGCATCGAGGCCGATTTGCTGCCACGAATATTCGAACTGTTCACGCAAGGCGATAAATCGCTGGATCGTTCAGAGGGTGGTCTGGGCATTGGGCTGGCGCTGGTGAAAAGCCTGATCGAGCTCCACGGTGGCCGCATTGATGCGAAAAGCGCTGGCCATGACAAGGGCAGCGAGTTTGTGGTGAGACTGCCGCTGGATCAGAGCAGGCAAGACGCAGCTGTTTCGGAGTCCGGCGGAGACTCCGCTACAGCGTTCGTTCCTATGCGTATCCTCGTAGTGGACGATAATACCGATGCTGCCCAGATGACCGCCATGCTGCTTGAAATGTGGGGACATGATGTCAGAACTGCTCATGACGGTACGGCTGCACTCGATCTGGCACAGGCGTTCAAGCCTCAGGTGATACTGCTCGACATCGGTCTGCCGCTGATGAATGGCTACGAGGTGGCAGCACGTCTGCGGAAGCAGCCAGATTTCAGGAGGGTCTTGCTGGTTGCCATGACTGGCTATGGCCAGGAGGACGACCGCAGGCAATCGCGGGAAGCTGGCTTTGACGAGCATCTGGTCAAACCAGTGGAAGCCCAGGTGCTGCGGGATTTACTGGAAGCGTATCAGCCACACAGCGTCAATCAGTCCTCGTAGATCATTTTGCGGGTCATCCCGCCGTCGACCACCAGATTCTGACCGGTAATGAATCCTGCTTCCGGCGACAGCAGGAACGCGACTGTCGCGGCGATATCGGCGGGTTTACCGACGCGTCCGACTGGGTGCTGCTGATGATCGCGTTCACCAAGGTCGGCCTGCTGCCGTTCACTGCGCTTCTGCCATCCACTCACATCGATCCAGCCGGGGCTCACAGCATTCACGCGTATATCGGGACCCAGACTGATCGCCATCGCATGTGTCAGAGCAAGTAAGCCGCCCTTGCAGGTGGCGTAGGCCTCGCTATTCGGCTCCGATTGTAATGCTCGAGTCGAGGCCATGTTGACGATGCTGCCGGCATTCTGCCGCAGCTGAGGCAAGGCGTATTTGGAAACGAGAAAGGCACCGCTCAGGTTGGTATTCAGAACCCTCTGCCAGTCAGCGAAGTCGAAACGCTCAAGCGGTGCATTGTACGGGTCTGCTATTGCCGCATTGTTGACGACGCCATCGATGCGACCAAAGCTTTGTATCGCGGTATCGATGCTGGCCTTGACCGAAGCCTCGTCAGCCACGTCAGTCTGGATGAACTTCAGTCGCTGACAATGCTCTTCGTACGCGTCGACGAGATCGGCACCGGCTTCTGCGTCAATATCCGCGGCCAACACTTGATGACCGCGCTCGAGCAGATATTTCACGATCCCCCTGCCGATGCCCTGTGCACCGCCAGTGATATAGATTACCTGCTTTTGCCTCATCCGCTGCTTGTCGGCCAAAGTCATGCCTCCGTCTGTGAATTCTCGATTTGCTGCTCCGGATTGGCGAGTACATAAATATCGCCGTCGAACATGCCCTGAATCGTGAGCTTCTGTGTCGAGAGGGCCTTCAGATAGCTGAGGTGTGCCTCTTCGATCCGCTGGCCCGGCACCAGCAAGGGGATGCCCGGCGGGTAGGGCGTTACCAGAGCACAGGCTATTCTTCCTACGGCTTCCTGCAGGGGTATGGATTCGCGACGACCAAAAAACGCCTCCGACGGCAGGCATGCAAGATTGATAGGTGGAATACCATCAGGTAGCCGGTGCTTGGACCGGCTTCTTATGAGGCTGACCTTGCCGTCGTCGAGTTTCTTGAGGGCGTTGTAGAGCCTGACCATCTTCGAGCGCATGCCGCCTAGTGTCAGCAGTACCAGCAGGGTGGAGTGCGTAAACTTTTCGATCTCCAGTCCCACTTCGTCCATGAGATAGCGGTGAATTTCCTGGTTCGAATATTCCAGCGCTGATATGTCGATAAGGATCTTCAAGGGGTCGTGCCCCATGTTATTCGACTCGAAGTGGCTGAACATCTTCGCGAAATCTTCAGGCCCGAGAATGCGGATACGCTTGAAGCGGCTAACCTGCTGTTTGAGCTCCTCAACGTTGCGCAGCAGCGTATTGAGGATCTTGTAGCCCTCCATCTCAAGCTGTTTACGACAGACATCGAGCGAAGCAATCAGCTGGTACTTCGGCGAGGTACTGACATAGATGTTGTAGATTTCCTTGAAGTAGTCCTGGTCGAACTCTGGGTCATTTATATGGATGTATGAGGCTTGCGAGAAGGCTGAGACGACCTTGTGGGCCGAATGGGTAACGTAGTCGGCGCCAGAATTGATGGCTGAGTAATGTCTGAAGCGCGGGTGGAACGAGGCGTAGGCGAACCAGGCTTCATCGATGAAGACCTTGATGTTGTGCGCATGGGCTTTCTGCACCACCTGTTCCAGATCGATCAATAGGCCGTCGTAGGTGCAGCCGGTGAGCACCAGCAGTTTGGCGTCGGGATTTTCATCGATAGCCGCGCTGATGTTTTCCAGTGAAGGGGGCGCAAAGATACCGTACTGCGGGTTCAGTATACTGTCGAGATAGATCGGCATGGCGTATGACTGAACTACGCCATAGTGGACGGACTTGTGACAATTACGATCGATGATAGCCTTGTCGCCAGGCCTGAGCAGAGTCTGCAGAACGATCTTGTTCGACGTGCTTGATCCATTGGTCACGAAGTAGGACTTGCGAACATCGAAGGTGTAGGCCACGGCTTCCTGCGCACGACGGATGGCGTTGGTGCTATCGGAAAGCGAGCCCAGGGAATCGACTGAGACCGAGAGGTCGCTCACGAATACGTTGCGACCGAAGAAGTCGTAGAAGTCCTTTATGTAGGACGAATTACGAAAGCTCGCGCCACCGCTGTGTCCCGGCGTATGCCAGGAATCATTGGCCTCGACTACATATTTCCGGTATGCGGTCCAGAACGGCGTGTCACAGCGATCGTCATAGTCGTTGATGATGTAGCCGAGAATCGACTCAGGATCCGATATGATGTCGTTGCGATAGAAGAAGGATTCCATGGCCCGCGTGTCGTTGACGATCTCGAGGCCTCTTTCGGCGTCACCAAGCACATACACCGGAAGTTCATGACGAATATGCTTGATCGCATCGATCACGACCGCATTGTTGTCGACCTTGCCGCTGCGATCGACATCGATCTCTCTCCAGTTGGTACTGACGTCCCAGCTGAATACGACGGCCTGGATGTCGCCATCGTTCCTGACCGCCTCGAGCGCGCTCCTGACGTTGTCGGCCTCAAGCACCACGATGTCAATATCCTGCCGTTCGAAGGTGACGATGGTCTTGGTGATGTTCTCGACAATCTGGCTGAGCAGCGCAGCGTCATCTTCTATTATCAGTATCTTGAGCGTAGGGCGCATCTTCTCTCCGTGCCGTGGTCATACGTTTTGTGCAGAGTGTAGTGGCGAGGGCGACGTCTGTCAGCCGAAGACGTGTCAAACGCGCCGGCTGCTTCTAACGTACCAGTGTCTGTTCTATTCTTTTCGCCAACCAGAGACTTCGTTATGTTTACGTCAGTTTTACTCAGGCAATGCACTTTCATTTGCCTGCTCGCCGCAATGCCTGTGGCTGCGGAGTCTGCTCCAGCAGGCAAAACATGCCTCGATACCGTAGGTACCGATGAAATCGTGCGGCAGGTCAATGCGCTGCGTGCGAGCAACGGTCTCGGAAAGGTTTCAGTATCACCGGCCCTGACGACAGCTGCAGAAGTTCACAGCCGCTCCATGCGTGAGCGGAGTGAAATGACGCATGCAGGCCCTGATGGTACGCGTGTTTCAGACCGGGTGAAGAAACAGGGCTATCGCTATAGGGTGGTGGCAGAGAACGTCGCAGCCGGACAGGAGAGCGTCGATGCTGTGATGACAGCGTGGAAGAATAGTCCCTCGCATCTCGAGAACATACTCAGGCCGCGGATAGTCGAAATTGGTGTCGCCTGCTTCAGCGAGAATGTCACCGACTACGGCACCTGGTGGACCATGGTGCTGGCAGCGCCTCTGGAGGAAAGGTGATATGAACGGTTCTGGTACAACCCTGCCTGATGACAGCCCGTTTCGAAACCAAGACCTGGCACTGCAGGACGTGCAACTGATCATCTTCGATCTTGACGGCACGCTGGTCGATTCCGTACCCGACATTGCCGTCAGCGCGGATATCATGCTGCAGCAGATGGGCTTGCCACCTTGCGGTGAGGGCGTGGTTCGCCATGCCATAGGCAACGGCATCGACAGACTGGTGAAGCGTCTCCTCACAGGAGAGGTCGACGGTGAGCCCGAAGCGGCAAGCTTTCAGAAGGCACTGCAGTTATTTCGGGCCGCGTATGCTGAGCACCTCTGTGAGCAGTCCCGCCTGTACCCCGGTGTAGAGGATACCCTCAAGGTTCTACACGAGTCGGGTTTCAACCTGGCCTGCGTCACGAATAAGGCCGAAGCGTTCACCTTGCCTCTACTCGAGGCGCTAGGCATCCGGCAGCTGTTCGACGTGGTGGTCTCGGGCGATTCGCTGGCCAGGAAAAAGCCCGACCCGATGGTTCTTTTCCATGCTGCTGCGCATGTCAATGTTCCGATTGGCAGAAGCGTCATGGTCGGTGATTCGAAGCACGATATCGCGGCTGCGAAAAACGCTGGTATGACAAGTATTGCTGTGCCATATGGCTACAATCACGGCGAGGATATTCAACTGTCGGATCCAGATGTGCTCGTGCAGAGTCTCAACGAACTACCAGCGCTGCTCCGTGGTTGAGTCCTTGAGTGTAGCGGTCGATAGAGCCTGGTATGTGTATATGCTGAGGTGTGCTGATGGCACGTTCTACACTGGCATCACCACAGACTGGCAGCGACGTGAATCGGAGCATAACGAGTCAGACCGGCTCGGCGCGAGATACACCCGCTCAAGGCGTCCGGCGCAACTTGTCTGGCTGGAGTTGCAGCCAGACCGCGCTGCAGCCTGTAAACGGGAGTATGCAGTCAAGCGCTGGACCAGGGCCGCAAAGCTCAAGGCTGTTTCTGACTACACGCACTCCTGATACCTAACTGAGGGTCGGCTGGCCCTGCAGGGTTTCCCTCATGCCTAGCCAGGCGTGTATGCACACCGCGCCCAGTATGAAAATTCCGCCAAACAGGGTAAGTGGTGGGATAATCTCGCCCAGCACCAGCCAGACCCAGACTGGCCCGAGTACGGTCTCTATGAGGAGAAAAAGGCTCACTTCCGGCGCAGGAATATACCGGGTGGCCGTCAACGCGCAAATCCAGGCGATCGGGATCTGCACCAGACCCATCACCATGAGCCAACCGAGGCTCTCAGCTTCAGTGCCAAGAGGATCTGCAAAGGGCAGGGCGAGCAGGCCGGCGACCGCCCCGCTCAATGCCAGAATGGGAATGAGTGGCAGGGCCGCATACTTCCTGAGCAATGTCAGCGTCAGCCCGGTGATCAATGCAATCAGCAGGGCCAAAAAGCTGCCGACTACATCATGGAGACCGTCACCGAAACCCGCCGCACCAGCAAAAACCACCACGATGCCCGTGGTCGCCGCCAGCGTCGCAATGACCGTGCGCAGGCGAATCCGCTCGCCCAGGATAAACCAGGAGAAAAGTGCGGCACAGAAGGGCGTGCAGCTGAGAATAAGTACGGTGTTGGCTACCTTGGTCAGTTTGATGGAGAACACGAAAAGAGAGGAGCCCAGTGCATACAGGGCAGCGATGACGAGTGTGGCGACCCAGAATTGCTTCAGCAGCCGGATTTGCGACAGCTGACGCGCGGCAACCAGATAAATCGTGAGTGCCAGACACACCAGCCAACCACGCCAGAAGACGATGTCCCAGGCGGCCACGTCGGCGAGTCGCACGAGCAAAGCATCGAAACTGAGAACAAACATTCCAATAGCGGCTAGCGTGACGCCTGTGCGATGGTCATCCTGTTGTAAGCCAGTCCTGGCAAAGCGATTCAAGGTTTTGCGGGGGGCGCCTGCTCTGACGCCTCCAGGCCGGGCCGGTCATAGCTGAGCGGGAAATGGATGGTGAATCTGGTGCCGTCTGCAGGCGCTGATCTGACCTGAATGCTGGCGCCAAGGGCTTCACAGAGTCTCTTCACAATGGTCAGACCTATGCCTTCTCCCGAGAACGCGCCAGCTGGTTTTCGGATTGGTTTATCCGTTTCCAGCTCGTGAGCCAATGAGGTTGGGTGAGTACAGTCGATGCCAGGACCTGAATCACTGATTTCGATGGCCCAGCGTTCCTGTTCCCGCTCAAGATACCACGCCAGGTTCACCTCACCTTCCAGCGTGTACGTGAGCGCATTGATCAGGATATTCTGCACAATCCGACGAATCTTCTCCGCGTCAGTCTCGACGATGAGCGAATGCTCGCCGGAGGTCGAAAGTTTCAGATGCTTGCCGTGCGCAACAGGCCGATACTCCTCGGCGAGTCTCGTCAGCGTCTCAGCAATATCGACCGATTTCAGCTGGGCCTGGTCTTCACCAGATTCCAGACGGGACAGATCGAGCAGGGAGTCCAGCATGGCCTTGACCGATGCCACGCCACGTTCGAGGCTTTCCAGCGCGTCGCCAAACACCTTGTTCGGCTGTTCGGAAACTTTGAGAACGGCAGTGGCGCCTGCAATGGCGGACAAGCCTCCCCGCAGATCGTGTGTGGCCTCACGCAAAAGTTGCGACCGCGAATGGGTGGCCTCTTCGAACTGATCATGGATCGCCTGCAGTTCATTGGCGACACCACCGGCCTCTCGTTGGCGTAATGCCTCGAAACATCGAACACTTTCGCTCAGGGCATTCTTGATGAAGTCTGCAAACCTGGTGAACACGAGCGCACGCGCCGCGTGATCCGCCTGATGATGCTCGTGGAAAAACGCGTCAAGTTCGTTGATGAGTATCTTGTTGAGGTTACCCCAGTCGCGGATGAGTTGCCTGAGACTGAAGCCCTGCTTCCAGCGATGCTGACTGTGAAGATCGAGCACCTTGGCGTCAGGCGCGAAAAAAGCATGGTCGCCGCAGGCTATCGTTTTGGCCAAGCCCTCGATGGCATCGGGAATATCGTCAAGAAATGCTTTCCGCGAGAGCTTGGTAACGATGATGCCCAGCGCGTCGTCCTGCTTACAGGCCTCGAACCACTTCTCTATAATGACATCTAGTCGAGCATTCAGATGTGCGCCGCAGTCCTTCAGCACGTCAGTCACGTCTTATTCCTCCTTCACCAGAATCCACACTCTAAATGGTTCAACCCCAAGGTTCCATGCACATGTACATTTTTACAGGCTCAACTCGGTAGACGGGTTTGGCTCATGTGTGCTGGGGGCAACCCTGGCTAATTGAAAGCGCTCACACTCAAGACGCTGGCCGAGCGCTGACGACATAGAGCTTGGACAGATTGCTGGCGTCGACCCGCCCAGACACCACGGAGGCAAGCGACACCTCTTTGTCGCCCTGGGTGGAAAAGGACTCCACTTTCACAGTGCCAATCTGCTTGCCTGGTAGCTCGAGCAGTATACCCGATTGTGGACTCCTGACTATCTGGCCGGCAATCATCAGCTTGAACTCGTCGCCCACTGCAATGCCCTGAGACTGACCGCCTGCAAGCATATACATGCCGTCCTGTTCACCGATGAGTGGTGCACGCCAGGGCTGGTCCAGGAGATTGTTCACCAGAGGGTTGAGGAGCTGACCAAGCGCGGCGGCAATGGCCTTGTCGTCGAGTGATGCATCGTAGGCAGCCTTCTGACCGGCTCCAGTCGTATTGACCTCAGCAGACGCCTCACCACTGGCCTCTTGTGAAAAGATGATCTGGCCAGTCCTGACGTCAATCAGCCGCACGTCGACTTTGGCACGAGCTGTCTGAATCTTGTTGCGGCTGAACATGCCCACTTCGCTCTCGGCCGAGCGGCCGAACTCGGAGATCGAGCCAACAATGAGATAATCAGCACCAATCAGCTGTTGTTGGGCGCCAGGGTATCCCTTCTCTGCAGCTGCGGTCGTGAGGTCCGAACGTTCTACCATCATGAACTTGCCGGTCTGGCTGAGTCGGCGCGATAGCATTGCCATCGTCTGCTTGCCTGCCTGCTCATCATTCTGGTCGAGCGCAGAGGCATTACGATGTCGGGTTTCATCGGTGAAGCGTGCTATGGCGACCTTGCGCTTGAGCGTCCTTTCGACTTGCACAGTGGCGGGGCCGGTTTTGCTCTGCCGTGCACTGGCCTCAGCGAGATCGCTGGTTTCCGGGCCTGTCATGCCAGAACAGGCGCCGAGAGTGAGACTGGCGAACAGAGTCATCGGCAAGAGAAGGTGTCTGAACATAATGGCTCTGCTGCGGCAGCATCCTGAAGAATTCGACCTTAAGCATAGCGCGTAACACGATGCCGAAGCTGGCAGGAATTCGGGGTACGGCCGGCGAATTTCAGAATTGCGGTGCAGTTCTCAACGCCGGGGTTTCGCGCGTGTGGTGGGTGGCGCATTGGCTGGATCATCAGGCCAGGGATGTTTTGGGTAGCGCCCGCGCATTTCCTTTGCCACCTCTCGGTAGCTGCCGCTCCAGAAGCCGGGAAGATCACTGGTTAGCTGCAATGGTCGTTGAGCCGGCGAAAGCAGTTCCACGAGCACAGGTGCGCCGTTTGGCAGCCTTGGGTGCTGCTTCAGTCCGAACAGCGCCTGCAGGCGCACTCGCATTACCGGTCCTCGCTCTTCACTGAAGTCGAGTGCCACGACCTGACCATTGTCCAGAGCCATTGATGCCGGCGCGATCTGGTCGACCAGAGTCCATTGTGACCAATCGAGACGCCGCTTAAGGGCTGAGGTCAGGTCGAGCCGGCCTAGAGAAGCAAAGCCTGAGGCCTGATCCAGGTCAGGGCCGAGCCACTCATCCAGAACCTCGGGACTCTGCAGCAGGGCACGGTCGCTCATATCCGGCCACTGTTCAGGGTGCTGCTGATGCAGCCACTGCAGCCGGGCTCGAAGCTGTCGGGTCGCCTCGTTCCATGGTAGCTGGGCGCAATTCTCAACTGCGAGCTGACGCAGCAGCTGTTGCTTGACTTCAGAGGCAACCGCCAGCGGCCACGGGCGCTGCATAGGCTGTGCGCTGATCACCAGCTCGCCGAGCGTCTGCTGACTTTCCACCTCCACTGTCTGACGCTGCCGATTCCAGGCGATATGCTCACGTCGCACGAATAACGGTGCCAATGCGCTTTCGAGTTGACGCCTACTGAGCGCGCACGCTAGCGCTATGGTGAGTTCTCGTGCCTGACTTTCGCCGTGACGACCGTTGCCGAGACTGCCGCCCGCCTGACCGGAGGTATCCAGCACGACCAGGTATGCGCTGCCCGCCAGACTATCCTCGTTATGAAGCCTTACACCGCGGCCATCTGCCATTCGATACCGCGTCGCACTGTTTTCGCGGAGCTGGGCCACCCGGTCTGGCCACGCTTGCGCGAGCGCTTCAGCAATCCCCTCCAGATCGGCCGATTGGGGACTCCAGTCGATGCTGGTTCTTCGCGCCAGCTGCTTGATAATCTTCTGAAGACTCTGCCAGGTGGATCGCTGGAGCACACCGAAGCTAGGTGAACGCTGCCAGAGGGCCAGTCGCAGGCGGATGTCGCTATGTGGCGCCTCACCTGGAAAACGCAGTGGATCGCCTTCGGATAGTAGTGCGGCGCAGGCCAGCGCTGCCGAAGCCAGCTCGTCATCACGATGGCTCAACAAAAGCTGGCCCAGGCGCGGATGCATGCCAAGATCGGCAAGCCGGCTACCCTGTGGCGTCAGACCACCATCAGCTTCGATGGCGCCAAGATCGTGAAGGATGCCGCGTGCGGCTTGCCACGCCACCGGTTTCGGCTGACTGGGCAAGCTGAATTCATCAAAGGCGGTCAGCCCCCATTTGGCGAGTTCGAGCGCAACTGGCACCAGATCGGAAGTGAGGATATCCGGCTCATCGAATAGGCTCATGGTGGCTTCGTCGGCATTGCTCCATAGCCGATAGCAGACACCAGGTGCCATCCGTCCAGCTCGACCCTCTCGCTGTCGGGCAGAGGCCAGAGAGATCTTTCGGGTTTCGAGCGTATCGAGACCTCGCCGCTCGTCGTAGCGTGAGACGCGCGCCAGGCCACTGTCGACGACGATGCGGATCCCTTCAATGGTCACGCTGGTTTCAGCAATGTTGGTCGACAATACGACTTTTCGTTGACCCGCGGGCGCCGGTCGAAGCGCTGCCAGCTGCTCTGACTGTGGCAGCGACGCATGGAGGCTATGCAAAACAGTAGCCGACGGCAAAGACTCAAGCAGCGTTCGTCTGACCTGATTGATCTCGCGGAAGCCAGGCAGGAAAACCAGCGCATCACCAGGATCAGCAGCCAATGCCTGCAGAATCACCTGGGAAACATGTTGACCGACAGGTATTCTCGAAGCGCTTGGCCGGTGGCGAACTTCAACCGGAAACAGGCGGCCCGCGGACTCATGGAATGGTGCCTCCAGCCACTCCGAAAACTGGCGTCCGTCCAGTGTGGCCGACATGACCAGCAGGTATAGAGGATCAGCTGACTCCCGCAGCGCCAGTTGTGACTCAACTGCAAAAGCCAGGCTCAGGTCCATTGCAACGGTGCGCTCGTGGAACTCGTCGAACAGCACCGCAGACACGCCCTCCAGCGCCGGGTCGTTCTGAATCCAGCGCAAAAAAATCCCATCGGTGACGACTTCGACCCTGGTCGCCTTCGAAACAGCGCTGTCATGTCGCGTACGATAGCCGATCGTCTGTCCGACCGGTTCTGCGAGCATGCTTGCCATTCGGTTGGCTGCCGCAAAAGCCGCCAGACGCCGGGGCTGGATCAAAATGATGCGGCCGGACAACCAATTGCTATTCAGCAAGGCGATCGGGATGGCCGTGGTCTTACCTGCACCAGGCGGCGCCTGCACGACGACACGATGCTGCTGCCTGAGCGAAGCGAGTACATCGGCAAGTATGGCGTTAATGGGTAAGTGCTGGTCTGGCATGTTGGGTCTGCAAATCACTGTCGGCAAGGGGGGAACTACTGCGAGACTGGCGCCGTAGACACTTCACGATTCAAGCTACCATAGAACGCCAGGCCATACTGTCGCCAGTGGCGCCAGCACCAGCTGTAGGCGTGCGGAATAGGGAGAGCCCGTGGAAACGCAGGAGAACGCTCCGAAAGAAGCGAACAAGCCCCGAATTCTTATCACAGGTGCGAGTGGCCGAATTGGCACCGCACTCAGCAAAGTCTTCCAGAAAGAGTACCATGTTATCGGTCTGGATCGCAGCGGGCCGGGAGACGAGAAACGTCCGGCGGACCGGGTGCTTGAATGTGATTTGACCAATCCCGAGTCCATCCAGCTGGCGATGAACAAGATCATCGAGGCCCATGGAGAATATCTCGCCGCCGTCATTCACCTTGCCGCTTATTTCGATTTTACCGGAAAGAAGAGCCCGCTCTACGACGAGGTGAACGTTCAGGGGACGCGCAATCTTCTTAAGGCGCTGCAAGGTTTCAAAGTCGAAAGATTTCTTTACGCTTCGACCATGCTAGTGCATCAGCCTGCCGTGCCCGGCAAGAAGATCGACGAAACCACACCGCTCGCTCCGGGCTGGGCCTATCCTGAGTCGAAAGCTGAGACCGAGGCCGTAATCGAACAGGAGCACGGCAACATACCTTATACCCTGCTGCGGCTCGCAGGCCTCTACGATGACGAATCGGCGGTGCCCACGCTCAGCCAGCAAATTGCGCGCATCTATGAGAAAGCTCTCAAGAGCCATGTCTACTCCGGAGACCTGATGACAGGGCAGGCTTTCCTGCATCAGGAGGATATGATCGACGCCTTCATTCGGGTCATCGAGCGGCGTAACGAATTGGAGCAGAACGGCAGTATCCTGATCGGTGAAGATTCAGTGATGAGCTATCAGGCTTTGCAGAACCGAATAGGGGAACTACTGTTCGGCGAGGCGCAATGGCAGACCATGGTGGTGCCAGAGCTGATCGCAAAGCCTGGTGCCTGGTTGCAGGTCAAGGCAGAGCCAGTGGTGCCGGATGCGATCGATCAAGGCGAAAAACCTTTCATCCGGCCATTCATGATCGAACTTGCTTCCGATCACTACGATCTCGATATCCGCAAGGCGAAGGCCCAGCTCGGCTGGGCGCCGAAGCACAAGATCTACTATGGATTGGAAGCACTGACCGAGAACCTTAAAAAGGATCCTTTCAGCTGGTACAAGCGCAACGGCATCACACCGCCCGACCGTGTCGAGACTGCAGAAGAAAAGGATCGCAATGCGGAAACACTGCGGAGTGAGTACGACAAAAAATATCGTGCACAGCACAGGCGCAGTCTCTGGGCGCATTTCATCAACATGGCGCTGGCCTGCTGGTTGATCACCGCGCCGTTTACCCTGGGGTATCAATCTTCGGCAATGATCACCAGCGATATGGCTTCGGGCGCTGGCCTGCTGCTCTTCGCCACCCTGTCGTTATCGCATCGGCTGAGTGCCTTGCGGTGGGTCAGCGCCGCAATAGGACTGTGGGTCCTGTTCGCACCGCTAGCCTTCTGGGCGCCGACAGCAGCTGCCTATATGAACGGTACCTTGGTCGGCATGCTGATTATTGGTTTTTCTGTTGCTGTGCGACCAACGCCAGGTGTTGCCAGTGTGGCTTTGATGACTGGTCCAAGTATTCCTCCAGGATGGTCCTACTCGCCGTCCGGTTGGTTCCAACGTGCACCTATAATTGGCCTGGCGGTCGTTGGTTTCCTCATATCCCGATATCTGGCTGCCTATCAGCTTGGCCATATCGACGGAATCTGGGACCCGTTCTTCGGTGGTGCGCTCGATAATGAGAAAAACGGTACCGAAGAAATAATCACTTCCCGTGTTTCTGAGGCGTGGCCGGTTCCAGATGCAGGTCTTGGTGCCTTGACCTACGCCCTCGAAATACTCACTGGCCTCATGGGATCGAACCGACGCTGGCGCACGATGCCCTGGCTGGTCATACTGTTCGGAATCATGATCGTTCCGCTGGGCGCCATTTCGATTTTCTTTATCATCATCCAGCCCATTCTGCTCGATACCTGGTGCACGCTCTGCCTCTTGGCGGCTGCAGCGATGCTTATCCAGATCCCGTACTCTGTCGATGAGCTCGTCGCCACGGGGCAGTTTCTGTGGCGCAAGAAGAAAAAAGGGCGCCCACTGCTTCGAGTCTTCTTCATGGGCGACACCGATGATGGACCAAGCGACGATATCGAAGAAGATTTTGAGCAAAGGCCTCGCCGAATACTGGCTGAAATGCTGAGTGATCTTCGCATACCCTGGAATCTCGGACTCTGCCTGCTGGTCGGGCTCTGGTTGATGCTCACACGCCTCACCATTGGACAGACCGGTAATATGGCCAACGCAGACCATCTGATCGGTGCCTTGGCAATCACTGTTGTGGTCACGGCGTTCGCGGAATGTGCCCGACCACTGAGATTCCTGCTGATTCCACTGGGCCTGGCGCTCTTTGTCACGCCATTCGTCTACGAGACCGACATCATCGGTATGATCACCAGCTTCGTGAGCGGCGCGTTACTTATTGGCCTGAGCATCAGACGCGGCGCGATTAATGAACGATATGGTTCCTGGAATCGTCTGCTCGTTTAGCCCGTCATGCCAGATATCGAATCGTCTGGCGTGCTAACCAACTTGGCCGGGCGCCGCGATAGAACAATTGGCAAAATGGGCGTCGACTCAGCCGCCGTTGTCGTCCTCTACTGTGCTGGACTTGGCCTGCTCTTTAGCTTGCGAGGATAGAGACTGCGCCTTGCGAGTCTTCGAATTTTCAGCGTCCCTCCTGAAAAGCGTTCTGAGCATCTTTACGGTGTCCAGTGGTTTGATCACCGGTCGAAGACGCCGGCTGGCATGCTCATCGGCTAGCTCTACCAGCGTTTGAAGATCCTCTGGTGTGACATCTATGAACGAATCCATTTTCTGCAGTGCTGCGGCAAAATCTTCCTCAGTAAGTACCGCGGCTCTCTGGGCCGTACGAATAACAGGGCGAGGCTGGCGCTGCGCCAGATGGGCAGGATAGCGGCGCCACGCGAAGAAGGCGTTGAAGACGACAGCGACGGTCATGAGAATGAGGGCATTGGCAAGGACCGGCATGAGTACGAAACCGAAACCCTGCTCGGTAACGCCTGCACCACCGGTCACTGCAAGCAAGGCTGCTGCGCCGCCCGGCGGGTGCAGGCATCGAAGATAGTGCATGGCAACGATGGCAAGTCCAACCGCAACAGACAGGGCGAGGCCGCTATCGGCTATCAATTGCTGGCAGCTCACGCCGACCATAGCTGAAACTAGATAACCGCCCAGAAGGGGCCAAGGTTGCGATAATGCCCCGTGGGGCGCTGCAAACAGCAGTACTGCCGAGGCACCAATAGATGCAGTCAGCCAGACGGACTGCTCTGCCCCAGCGTAATGAGTGCCAAACAGCACGATGGCATACATACCCAGGGCCGCACCTATACCCGAAAGCAGTTTTTCCTTATGGCTGGTAGCGTTGTCTCCCAGGCCGATGAGAAGGAAGAATTCATGCCAAAACTTTTGCACTACAGACCCACTGACTTCATTAATTACCAGTACAAATGATCGATTGAATAGAGCTGGCGGATTGTAGGTTGAAACCTGGATCACTGATAATGAATTTGAGCGATACTTAGTATCAATATTTTCGATGTATACGGTGGTAGCGTGATGGACATCAACCTGGCCAAAACTTTCATCGAAGTCATGAACTCACGCAGCTTCATTCGAGCTTCGGAAAAGCTCAACGTGACCCAGACTACTGTCACGACAAGGATTCAGAACCTGGAAGAGCAACTGGGGGTGCCACTTTTTATCAGGAACCGCTCAGGTGCTTCACTGACGCCGGAGGGTGAACGATTCGCCCCTTATGCCAATTCTCTGGTCCAGACCTGGGCCAGGGCGCGCAACGACCTGCGCAATCCGCAAGGGGATCAGGTCTGTCTTCGATTGGGTGGTGAAACCAGCGTGTGGAATCCGCTGCTACTGAGCTGGCTGCTCTGGATCAGGCAGAACGAGTCGGCGATCATCTTCGATGCCCGGGTCGACACCTCGGCGAACCTGACCAGCGACCTCGAGCACGGCGTACTTGACGCGATCATCGTTCACCGCCCCGTATACCACCCGGGCCTCGTGGTGGAGCAGATACTGGAAGAGAAGCTGATCCATGTTCAGTCAAGTGAGCGGTCGGAACCTGACATCTTCGTGCAGTGGGGTGATGAGAATTCGGGTGATTTCAATGCTGGTCTTCCGCGTCCAAAGAAAAACACCTACGGCTTCAATCTGGGCTTGTTAGCGCTGCACACCATGTTGGCGAGTGGCGGGAACGGTTGGTTCAGGACGAGAGTTGTGGATCAGTACCTGCGTGCGGGCAGCTTGATTAAAGTGCCCGGGTCACCGGAGTTCACCTATCCACTTTTCGTCAATCACAGGCTGGATATGGGTTCGCCCGAGCTGGATGCCATTCTGTCCGGCCTCCGACAGGTCGTCGCAGAAGATCCGGCCTGGATCGTCTAATGGGTTGAACTCCGGTAAGGTTACGCCATCAATCACTGCAAAAGGCGCCAGGTATGACAGCACCCTCGAACAAGACACAATCTGCGGCAGACGCGCTCGTTCAGGCCCACCGTACTGCTCGGCAACTCGACGTAGAACCCTTCAGGCTCAGCGGTGAAGACGAAGCCTACCAGGTACAGGCGCTAGTCGCGGATGAGCTTGGTCTGCAAGCTGGCTGGAAGCTTGGTCTGAATGCGGAAGGCCGGGTGGTTTTCGCGCCTTTGTATGCCGAGCGAACTCATCGCTCGCCAGCTACCTTGAGCAGGCAAGGGTTTAATCGCTTTCTGCTGGAGAGTGAACTGGCAATCAGCTTCCGCCAGCCACTTCCTCCACGCGCTGAACCCTATAGTCTCGCGGAAGTCCAGGCGGCAGCCGGCTTTATTCATTCCGCATTCGAGATTGTTGATACACGCTTCGCAGCCTGGCCGGATGTCGAGCCACTCTGGCTGCTGGCGGATGGTCTGAGCCATGGCAGTTTTATTCTGGGTCAGGGCGTTGAGCTGAAGGATCCGCAGATGCTCACACACGCCGCTTATGAGCTGGTAGTGAACGGCGAGCTTGCTCAGAAGGTTGAACGAGCTCATCCACAGCCAGATCCGTGGGACTCGATCCTGCAACTGGCCAATCATCTCAGGGCGCAGGAACTGGGAATAGGCGAGGGTGACGTCATTACCACAGGTTCATTTTCCGGCGTGACGCCTCTCGAGCCGCATCAGTGGGCAGAAGTGCGTTTCGCAGGCATCGGAGGCTGTAGGCTCAACCTGGTCGAATGCGAAGGCCTGCCAGATAAGCGAAAAGTTAGCCCTTCCTGATGCAAACACGCGTACTGTCTCTTATATGGTCTGGTGCTACCTGCAGCGTCAGACGCGCAGGCAAAGGTAAAGAATGACCTCAATTCGTGTTCGCTATCAAACTGTTGAATTCGGTGATGTCGACATCCATATCCGTTCTCTGCGCGACAGTCAGCAATTTTACGATGCTGAAGGCATTGCCGAAAAACTTGGCATTTCATCCGCCAGCTGGCCGATTTTCGGCATTGTCTGGGGGTCTGGGGAGGTGCTAGCCAGATATCTCTACGACATTGATATCGCGGGCAGGCGTGTGCTGGAAGTTGGCTGTGGTATAGGCCTGGCGAGCCTGTTGCTGAACCATCGGGGCGCCGATATCACTGCGACTGATTATCACCCAGAGGCAGGCAATTTTCTGGCAGAGAATGCCAGGCTGAATGGCGACAGGGATATTCCCTTTCTCCGCACAGGCTGGGCCGATGATGATGGCGCGCTCGGCCTTTTCGATCTTATCGTCGGTAGTGATCTGCTCTACGAGGCCGAGCATGTCGATCTGCTGTCGAAATTCATCGACCGTCACGCGAGGCCTCGTTGCGAAGTCATCCTCGTCGATCCTGGACGAGGCAATCATGCGCGCTTCAGCAAGCGAATGGTGGCTTTGGGTTATGTTCATACCCAGGCGCTATCCGTCCACGGTGCGGCACTCAATCCACCACTACGGGCACAGGTGCTTCGTTATATCCGCAGCTCTCCTCAAGAGGTGTATTGACTACGCAAGCCTGTCATGGCGTAGTGGGCATCTAATAATCGCAACTACACTGACAGCCGAAGATGACCTCGATGAAACTGGAATCAATTGCACTGCATCACGGATACAAGTCTGAAGCGACTACGCGCGCAGCCGCAGTCCCTATTTATCAGACAACCTCCTACACCTTTGATGACACCCAGCACGGCGCCGATCTGTTCGATCTGAAAGTTGCCGGCAATATCTATACGCGAATCATGAATCCGACCAATGCAGTGCTCGAAGAGCGCATTGCAGCAATGGAAGGTGGCATAGGGGCGCTAGCCCTCGCTTCAGGTATGGCAGCAATCACCTATGCCATCCAGTGTTTATGTGAAGTCGGCACTAACATCGTTAGTACAAGCCAGCTTTATGGCGGAACCTATAATCTGTTCGCCCACTCTTTCCCACGTCAGGGCATTGAAGTGCGTATGGTGTCTGCGGACGACTTCGATGGTTTCGAGCGCGCCATCGATGAGAACACAAGAGGGGTGTTCTGCGAGTCCATTGGTAACCCGGCAGGTAATGTCGTCGACATCGAACGCCTGGCGAAAATTGCTCATGCCGCTGGTGTGCCGCTGGTGTGCCGCTGATTGTCGATAACACGGTGGCCACACCATATCTTTGCCGCGTCTTCGATCACGGTGCCGATATCGCGGTCCATTCTTTGACGAAGTATATCGGGGGGCACGGTACTTCGGTCGGGGGCGCGATTGTCGACTCTGGCAGCTTCGACTGGACCAGAGACAAGAAGCGCTTTGCGGTGTTCAATGAACCGGACCCTTCATATCATGGCGTCGTCTACACCGAAGCCCTGGGAGAAGCCGCTTTTATTGGCCGATGTCGCGTCGTGCCGCTGCGAAATACTGGTGCCGCCTTATCGCCAATGAATGCATTTCAGATACTTCAGGGCCTGGAGACGCTTGGCCTGCGCATGGATCGTCACTGCGAGAATGCCGAAAAGTTGGCCAGCTATCTGCAGAAGCATGACAAGGTCGAGTGGGTGAATTATGCAGCCCTTGCAGACAGCCCATATTTCGATACCTGCCGGAAAATCACGGGTGGACGAGCATCCGGTATCCTCAGTTTTGGCATCAAGGGTGGTCAGGCCGCTGGCGCACAGTTCATTGACGCCCTGCAAATGATTTTGCGACTGGTCAACATAGGTGACGCCAAGTCTCTGGCCTGCCATCCGGCATCGACCACTCACCGTCAGCTCAATGATGAAGAGCTGGCGAAGGCAGGCGTTTCGCGCGATCTTGTTCGAATTTCAGTAGGCATTGAACACATCGACGACATCATTGCAGACGTGGCACAGGCATTGGAGGCAATAGCATGATCAGCGCAATGGAAGCGCTTGCAAGACTGCAGGAAGGCAATCGGAGATTCGCAGCAGGCGAGGGCGGTAATGGCAGCTCCGATGCGGAGCGACGAAATCAACTGGTCTCTGGTCAGGAGCCGTTTGCAATCATACTCGGTTGCTCGGACTCGCGCGCACCTGCCGAGATTCTTTTCGATCAGGGGCTTGGCGATCTATTCGTGATTCGTGTCGCAGGTAACATCGTGGCGCCTTCACTGGTCGCCAGTATCGAGTTTGCGGCAGAGCGGTTCGGTACCCGTCTCGTCGTGGTGCTCGGCCATTCCAGCTGCGGAGCTGTTCAGGCCACAATTGAGGAGTTGAAGCGACCACCGGAAGAGCGTTCGCCGAACATGCGCTCAATTGTCGGACGTATCCGGCCTTCTGTTGAAACGCTACTGCAGACCGACCTCGAAAAAAGCCCGGAGAAACTGATGCACCATGCTGTGCGCGCGAATATCCGCTCTTCCGCCCATCAATTGCGTAACGGCTCTCAGGTACTGGAGCAACTGACCGAGCAGGATGGGCTGCTGGTTGTGGGCGCAGAGTATTCTCTTGAAACCGGACTGGTGGACTTTTTTGACGGTCTACCGAGCAAGACCAGGCGATAGCCTCTTCTGAACGGCGCTCCGCAGGTCTTCGTTAGCTGCACTTGAAATCCTGCAGATCGTCGACACTATATGACGAATGATTTTTACTCCCCGTGGAGACGTTGATGATGAAGCCAATTAAGGTCCTGATGCTATCCCTGCTGTTTGGGGCAGGTGCTGCGAATGCTGCTGGCGCCGACGCCGAAGTCGTGGAGGTTTACAAGACTCCGTGGTGCGGCTGCTGCACCGCCTGGGTCGATCATCTGGAGGCGAATGGCTTCGAAGTCAAGGTTCACAAGATCGAGGACCTTGCCCCCCTCAAGCAAAAACTTGGCGTGCCATCTTCACTGCAGAGCTGCCATACGGCAGAGGTGGGCGGATACACCTTTGAGGGTCATGTGCCGGCGGAAGATATGCAACGGGTTCTGAAGGAAAAACCTGATGTACAGGGACTTGCGGTTCCGGGTATGCCCATAGGATCGCCTGGCATGGAAACGGGTGGGGAGCCTGACAGATACGATGTGATTCAGTTTGGCCAAAAGGGGCAGTCTGTCTACTCGAGCCATGTGGGATTGCGTGAGCCGCCGTCCGGGAAACATTGAAAAGAATGGCCAAGCAGAGAGCGAAGCCGCCGCCGCTCTCCGCTTGGTGTCAAAGTTCGCTCCCACTCCGGAGTAAGCGGAATAACAGAAAAGTTAAGCGGCGTTCAGTTCTGTTTCAGCTTGGCCTGTTTAAATGAGTCTGTAAGCAAGAAAAACCCAGAGGACTCGACCATGAACATGATTATCAAGACACTTGCGATTACCTTGACGTTAACTGCAGCGGGAATGGCTTCAGCAGGTACCGGACTGGCCGATCGAATCAATGAAGCGCGGACGTATCCCTTCAAGACCGCTGGCGATGCTTTCTTGGCCAGTGAATCACATCGCAAGGTTGTTCAGTTGGTGAAGGAGATTCACAAGATCGATCCAAATTCGGTTGATCAGGCTAAGCGCGACGAGTTGCATGAGCAACTTCACAGAGAGCTCGAGTTGCACGCTGTTCGGTAGTCGAACAGGACTGTACATGTCTGCCCTAATGGCCACGGATGGCTATCGTTGGACTACTCTCAGCCATCGTGAGCTCGACCCGTACACATAGGCCGCCAAGTCTGGCCGATGCTGAAATGTCCATCACACCCCCATAGTCACTGACAAGCTCTCTTACGATAGCGAGCCCAAGTCCGTGGCCTTCGCGCTGATCATCGATACGGAAGCCACGATTACCCAGAAGTGAACGTTGATCTTCAGGTACGCCAGGCCCGTCATCCTCCACCTGAATGCAGAACTGGCGGCGCGAGCCTTTCAGGGTGACAACGACGACGGAACTCGCCCACTTCCCGGCATTGTCCACCAGGTTTCCCAAAAGCTCATTGAAATCCTGCTCTTCGATAGGCCAACGGTCACTGGGGCCGAAACCACTCTCTAACTCAAAACGCTTCTGCGGGTACAGGCGCCCAAGCATCCACAGCAAATTGCGAGTCTGGCTCGATAAACTGGCCGTCTTACCGGCCTGTGGACCTGATAGGCGATTCCGGCGCAGCTCAGCGTCCAGTTGGCGATGCAGTGTTCGCAGCCGGTCAGTCATCTGCTGACGCAGCGCCTGATCGATTTCAACAGTCCGGTCCTCGAGGATCTGCGTCAGGGCTGTAACCGGGGTCTTGATGCTATGCGAGAGATTGCCCAGCGCCTCTCTGGACTTCCGTACTTGTTTGTCTAGCGTATCGAGCAGACTGTTGAGCTGCCTGACGAGGCCAAGAAACTCAACCGGCGTAGCCTGGTCGAAACGACTGATCCGCCCGGCCTGCAGGTCGGCCAAACTGTGGCGAAGCGCCTTCAGTGGACGCAGTGAAAGATGAATCGCCGCAATAATGAGCACAACGAGCATGCACAGCAGGACAACGGAGACCACCCCGACCCAGAGGTGAAGTCTGGCCTCATCACTTTCGAGCTGTTCGAGATCCTCTGCAACAATGACCACGCCCGGCTGACCTTTGATATGGAACGGTTGTTGAACCGCGTAGAGGCGCCTCTGGTCGACGACGATGAACAGTTTCTCAGATGTGGTGGGCAACTCAAGGGGCTCCAGGGTTGCAGCGAGATCCTGCGGATTTGACCAGCTCTGCAAGCCGATCCTGATCGCCACCATATGGTGGAAGGCTTCTGCAAAAAACGTATCACTCTCGAACCAACTGTCCAGATCGGGATACTCTTCCTCGATCCTGCTGACAATATAGTCGGCCTCCTGCTGTAGCCGATCGCTGAGAAAGTTCCTGAGCATGGCATCCATGAGTGCGCCATGAACGACCCAGGCGATCAGCATCAATACAGTAGCGAATGGGAGCAACCAGAGCAGGAGTGTACTTCTGATCGAACGGCGGGCCCTAGTCATCAGGTTTGAAGCAGTAGCCCTGGCCGCGCATGGTCAGAATCGAGGACTTTCCGACTATGGCGCGGAGCCGATGAATATAGGCTTCGATGGTATTCGCACTTGCTTCCGTATCAAGATCATAGAGCTGTTCCAGAAGCTCCTGCTTGGAAATGATCCAGCCTGGTCGACTCATGAGGGCCCTCAGCAGACGAAACTCTGTTGCGGTGAGGACTTGCCAACCGTTGGTCGTCTGGACCTGCTGTCTGTCACCGTCGAGAACGAAGTTGCCGGCACTGAGTCGGTTCTCCGCGCGACCCTCACTACGGCGAACGAGGGCGTGAAGTCTGGCCAGAAGTTCTTCCATATGAAAAGGCTTCGCCAGATAGTCGTCTGCGCCTGCTTTCAGGCCATTGACCTTGTCCTGCCAGTCGCCTCGGGCAGTGAGAAGCAGAACAGGCAAGCGCTTGCCAGCCTCGCGCCATCGGCGAAGAATATCGAGACCACTGCCATCCGGCAAGCCTATATCGACGACGGCGACTTTATAATCTTCCTGCAGGCCGAGCTGAAGCGCGCTTTGCGCGGACCCCACCTGATCAACTACGAAGCCACCAGCCATGAGATTTCTGCAGGTAGTTCGTGCCAGCATCAAGTCATCTTCGACCAGTAGTAATCTCATTATGGATGACCAGTCAGATTTGGAAAGTGGAGGGTTTTGCGCCAGCTGAGCAGAATGCCTCACCAAGCTTAAACGAAACTGAATTCAATGACTTTACGCCGCTGTTACAGAAAAATGAAATCACTTCGGCTTTCCGGAATTTAAGCGAATTTACTTTGCACTGCCGTCGGGAGTCTGCTAAAAATTGATGATGAATCGCAGCGCAATAAAATTCTGGTTGGTCCTTACATTGGTATTTCTGATGCCGATGCAGGTCTTTGCGGCCGGAATTCAGTGTCATACCGGTACGCAGCAGTCATCGAACATTGCTGGTTCATCGCATGCGCATACTGGCTCTGCAGATCACCTTTCCAATATCGATTCTACTGAGCTAGCCGACGACTCACATGTCCAAGGGGCACATGAGAAGAGTGTTCAGAAGCAGGCCCAGTGCACACACTGCTCTCCATGCTGCGCGGGTTCCATTCTGATGCTCGATTCCGGATCAGATCTTTTCGAAGCCAGAGCGGTTCACGTCGGCTCTGATCCAACTTCGCTTTACGTGTATTCATTACTCACTGCGCTTGATCGCCCCCCTCGAATTACCTCCATTTCCTGAGTCTTGTCAAACGTAGATCCTCGGCTTGATTTTGATTGTCCTGCCGATATCTGAAGACGAAGTAATGTGAGGACCTCATGTCTTTCAAATTTCATACCCATATTGTCTACGGTTTCTGTTTGCTTGGCCTTGGCGCCGCCTGGACAGCCCATGCCGAAGAGTCTCCCGTCGAGTCGGAGGACAGCTGTGTCTGCGAAAGTTCCGCACAGGAGGGCGTATCTGCACGCAAGGGCGTAGCAGTCATTGATGACTGGAAGCCCGTCTTCGCTGACTACGAGGCTTTCAACGAACAGCCAGTGTTGTCTTGGGAGCGCCTCAACGAGCGTGTCGGAAAAATTGGGGGTTGGCGCGTTTACGCGATGGAGCCCTATGAAGACGATGAAGAGATGTCTTCTGAAGAGATGCCTTCACATGGAGGTGATCACCAATGAATACGCTCAGACCACTACGTCCTGCGCTGCTACTTGCCATAGTCATTGCCAGTGGTTGCGCCTCGGTCGATATCTCTGAATCAGTCAAGCAGACCAATGACCGCGCGAGCGCTTTCACTGGTGGTGAGCTGCAACTTGGCGCAGCAGACGAACAGCGATTGGAAATGCAGACCGCTGCAACCGAACTGCTGAAGCAGCCCCTTGGCGAAGCAGAGGCAGTTCGAGTTGCCCTGTTGAACAGTCCGCGTATGCAGTTGCTCGTTGCCCGGTACTGGGCAAACGCTGCAGCCATTGCCGATGAAGGCCGCATACCGAACCCTGTTTTTGCCTTTGAGCGCATCGAGGTCGGTGATGAGCTCGAAATCACCCGCGCATTGTCGATTGGACTGATCGATATCCTCACTTATCCACAACGCTACGACCGTGCCCAACAGGCCCTGGCAGCCGCTCAGCTTGGATTGACTTCGACAGTCATCGGAGAAGTCACTGCTGTTCGTCAGGCATGGGTACAGGCCGTGGGTGCGCGTGAGCGTCTCGGGTATGCCGAGCAGGTGTATCAAAGCGGTGAGGCAAGTGCCGAACTGGCCCAGCGTATGAAAGCCGCCGGTAACTTCAGTGAACTGGCGCGAGCCCGTCAGCAGGTGTTTTATTCTGATGCTGCGACGTCGCTGGCAAACGCCCGGCATGAGGCACTGCGTGCCCGCGAATCACTCGTGCAAATCCTGGGTCTTACAGAAAAGCAGTATGGCGCTCTGAAGTTACCAGACAGGCTACCGAAAATACCTGACGCGCCGGTCAATGCCGAGGCCATAGGCACCATGGCGGTCGAAGAACGGCTTGATGTGCAAATGGCTAAAGCGGAGTTTGAAGCCGCCGCAGAAGCCCAGGGCTTCACATTATTGACCAGCTTTACCGACATCGAGGTGGGTGCGATTCGTGAGACTGCCTTTGGAGACGAAGGGCGCGAGTCCGCCTGGGGCTACGAGTTCGAATTGACCCTGCCGCTGTTCAACTTGGGCGGGATGGCCAGGGAAGCCATGAATGCCAGGACTCTGGCCGCGGCGAATAATCTCGAGCTCACGCTGCGTACGGTCAGCTCCGAACTTCGAGCGCAGTATTCGACCTATCGTAGCGCCTACGATATCGCGCTGCACTACCGCACCAATGTGATTCCGCTGCGACAGAAAATCATGGATGAATCAGTGCTGCGCTATAACGGCATGATTATCGGTGTCTTCGAATTATTGGCAGATTACCGAAGTCACGTCGCCGCGGTGGTTTCGGCAATCAATGCGAATCAGGCCTTCTGGATGGCCGAGGCGGGCCTGAAGTCGGCGCGCGCTGGCGTATCCATGGGTGCCGCTTCATCTCTTTCCGATCAACCAAATGCTTCCGGAGGTGACGATGAAGGTCACTGATCAGCGTCAACTGGCCGCCGCAGCGGCACAACGACGAGACTTTCTGAAATTTGCCAGCATGACTGGCGGTATGGTCGCTGCTGCAGGCGTCAGCAGGGTAGCCATGTCGGCATTGCCTGAGCCTGTGATTCAGACCAGTACCGATACCATGCCACCGCTCGTTCCTGAAACAGGACGCCCTTACAATCCGGTCGTCACGCTCAATAGCTGGACACTGCCTTGGCGCATGAAGAATGGCGTGAAGGAATTTCACCTTGTCGCCGAGCCCGTGGTACGTGAAATGACGCCCGGTTTCAAGGCGCATCTCTGGGGGTACAACGGCCAGTCGCCAGGTCCAACCATCGAAGTAGTTGAAGGCGACCGGGTGCGCATCTTCGTGACGAATCGTCTGCCGGAGCATACCAGTGTGCATTGGCACGGCCAGCGCCTGCCAAACGGTATGGATGGGGTGACAGGGCTCACGCAGCCAGCCATTCCCGCTGGCAAGACCTTTGTCTATGAATTCATGGCCAGACGGCCGGGTACCTTCATGTACCACCCACACGCCGACGAAATGACACAGATGGCCATGGGCATGATGGGCTTCTGGGTAACCCATCCAAAGGGCAAGCATCCGCTCATCGATCCGGTCGATCGAGACTTCTGCATCATGCTCAATGCCTATGACATCGATCCTGGCAGTTATACGCCGAAGATCATGACCATGCTCGACTTCAATCTGTGGTCGTGGAACAGCCGAATCTTCCCGGGGATCGATTCACTCAACGTGCGTCATAACGACCGGGTGCGCATCCGTGTCGGTAACCTCACCATGACCAATCACCCCATGCATCTGCACGGTCATGAATTCGAGGTCACTGGCACCGATGGCGGGCCAACACCGAAGGGCTCGCGCTGGCCAGAAGTCACCGCCGACGTAGCCGTCGGGCAGATGCGGCAGATCGAGTTCCTGGCCGATGAGGAAGGCGATTGGGCGTTTCATTGTCACAAGAGCCATCACACCATGAACGCCATGGGCCACGACGTGCCTACGCTTATTGGTGTCGATCATACTGGCCTGACGAAAAAGATTACCCAGCTGATTCCGGATTATATGGTCATGGGTGAGCGCGGCATGGCCGATATGGCTGAGATGGATATGCCGATTCCAGAAAATACTGCGCGGATGATGACCGGGGAAGGCCAGTTCGGCTCTGTTGAAATGGGCGGCATGTTCAGCATGGTCAAGGTTCGCAAGAATCAGGCGAGAGGGGATTACAGCGATCCAGGCTTTTACGATCATCCCAAGGGTACGGTGGCCTATGAGTTTGAGGGAGAGGTGCCGGTGGCCAGTCGGTCAAACGACGCAGGTGCATCTTCGATGAGCCCAGTCCACAAACCGTCAAAAGACATCGAGGTCAAGGTACGAAAACCGGGTGCCGATTCAGGTAGCCATGAACACTAAAAGTAAACCAATGTTGTGAAAAGGGAGTAAGTCATGTTTAAAAGTATGATTGGTCGGTTGAAGTACGCGGCGCCGCTTTTTTTGGTGTTAGGGAGCTCATTGGTGGCGGCCCACGGCGACAAGCACAAGGCTGAAGCCAGTGGACCTGTTGACAAGACCCAGCAGATCTGGGGTGTGGCTGCTGATGCGGGCAAGAGCGACAAGACGATCACAATGGCGTTGTCCGATAACATGCGTTTCTCGCCATCCAAGGTCACTGTCCAGGAAGGAGATACAGTGACTTTCAAACTCAAGAACGACGGCGCCATCATGCACGAATTCGTGCTCGGCACCAAAGAGACTCTCGAGGAGCATGCTGCGCTGATGGTGAAATTTCCAGGCATGGAGCACAGCGAACCTTATATGGCTCACGTACCCCCGGGAGAAACTCGAGAGGTAAACTGGACCTTCAACAAGCCTGGTGACTTCGATTTCGCCTGTTTGATCGCAGGTCATTATCAGGCCGGCATGGTTGGTACAGTCACCGTCGAAGTAAAATAAATCATTCAGATCGATTCAACGAAAGGACATCAGCAATGACTATCAAGCATTTTGTATTGGCAAGCGCACTTCTGACAGTTTCACTGGCTAACACTTTCGCAGTCGCCGATTCAGGTCACGGCCATGATAAAGCCATGAAGAAGGATGGCGGTAGGATGATGGAAGACGGCAAGATGATGGAAGGTGACATGGGCAAAATGGACGGCATGATGAAAGACAAGCATGCCGACGCCATGACGAAGGGAACCCTCCGTAAAGTGGATACCGAAGCTCGAACCCTCACCATCAAGCACGGCCCTATCAAGAACCTGGGTATGCCGCCAATGACCATGGTTTTTCAGACTGAAGACAGTGTCGATCTGAGCGAGCTGGAAGTTGGCGACAAGGTGGAGTTCAAGGTCGTCGACCAGGGCGGCAAGATGACGGTAACTGAAGTCAAAGCAGCAAACTGAGGATAGGAGGGCACCCACAGTGAAGAGACGATCATCGCTCGCAGACCCTCATCGCCGGGAGCTGCTCAGAATGGCGGGGGCTGGTTTTTTTCTCACCGGCATCAACAGCGTTCTGCCTTTGCCTGCCTGGGCTGCCACTGCTGCGCAGGGGCTGGCCACACATGAGATCAAGGATAGGTATGATCTCACGGTGGGCTATGCGCCGCTCACGATTGACGGCCGGCAGTCCAGGGCTACTGCCATTAATGGCACGGTCCCGGCGCCATTGATCAGGCTGCGTGAGGGCGACTTCGTCAATCTCAATGTGACCAATGAACTCGATGATGATAGCTCGATTCACTGGCATGGCATTCTCGTGCCCTTCCCGATGGATGGGGTGCCGGGCATCAACTTCAAAGGCATTCCATCCGGTGACACCTATCATTACAAGTACCGCCTCAAGCAGGCAGGGACCTATTGGTATCACAGCCACAGCCGGTTTCAGGAGCAGACCGGCATGTACGGTCCCCTCATCATCGAGCCCAGAGAGCCGGAGCCGTTCAAGTATCAGCGCGACCATGTGGTAGTGCTTTCCGACTGGGCTTTCGAAGATCCTGAAACCATTTTCAGGAACATCAATCTCGCAGGCGATTACTATAACTTTCAGCGTCGCACGGTCGGCGACTTTTTTGATGAAGTCAGTCGAAAGGGTCTCGGCGATGCGATTGCCGATCGCGCTGCCTGGGGCAAGATGCGCATGATGCCTGTCGATCTGGCCGATGTGACCGGTCATGCATACACCTACCTCATGAACGGCAGCTCGCCCGATATGAACTGGACTGGTCTTTTCGAGCCCGGAGAGACAATTCGCCTCCGATTCATCAACGCTTCCGCGATGAGCACCTTTGATGTGCGGATCCCGGGACTCGACATGACTGTGGTGATGGTCGATGGAAAGCCGGTCAGGCCAGTCGAATTTCATGAGTTCAGAATTGGTGTGGCCGAGACCTACGATGTGCTCGTCCGACCGACGGCCGAGCAGGCTTTCACCATTTTCGCTGAGTCACTCGATCGCAGTGGCTTCGCCCGCGGTACACTGGCCCCGGAAGCCAACATGACGGCAGCAGTTCCGGCGCTGCGGCCAAGGCCGGTGCGGGATCTGGCTGATATTGGCATGGGCATGATGGATGACATGCAGCCTGGGGATGAGTGGGACGGCCCGGATGGCAAAAAGGAGATGAAGAAAGGTGGCATGAAGAAAATGCCCAGTATGAAAGGTATGAAAGAGGGTGACACCGCCGTGCCAGGACCAGACGGCCCCACACCTTTCAAGCCAGACAAGAGCAATACCAATGTCGCCATGGTCATCTCCAATCCACAGGATCGACTTGGCGAGCCTGGCATCGGTCTCGGAAACGATGGCTGGAAGGTGCTTACGTACAAGGATTTGCGGTCAGCAGCTCCACAGCCCTATAAGGCTGAGATAGATCGTGAAATGACCATCAATATCACCGCGAACATGGAGCGCTACATGTTCTCCTTCGATGGCAAGAAGTTCAGCGAGCACGAAGGCCCCTATCTGTTCAAGCACAATGAGCGTTTGCGCCTGTGGATGGTGAATCACACGATGATGGAGCACCCGATCCACCTCCACGGTATGTGGATGCAGCTCGAAAATGGCGGCAGTAATGACGAGATCCCTTTCAAGCACACGATACTTGTCAAGCCCGGAGAGAAGTTGGCGGTCAGAATAACGCCGATCGAAAAAGGCGACTGGGCCTTTCACTGCCATCTCCTGTATCACATGGAGGCAGGGATGTTCCAGGTCATGCGTGTGGCATAAAGGAGAATCAAGATGAAAAACTGGACAGTTACGATCCTTGCGATTCTGTCTTTGGCTACCCTCGCCACTCATGCGGTGAGGGCTGAAGAGCGAAAAGGAGAGATTCCCAATGCGGCAATCACGGCGCCGCTACCGGAGGATTATGACGATACCCCTGCGCCACCGCCTGAGGGCAAGGCCATTCGTAAGATGGCTGTGGATGAGCCTGGCAAAGCGGCTGGTAATTTCGGAGCCCTGCCGGTTCATGACGATGGGATTTTCGCAACGCTCGCTTTTGACCGTTTTGAGCAACGTTTTCAGGATGGGCCTGACATAGCGCTCTGGGATCTTACCGGCTGGGTTGGTGAAGATTACAACAAGCTGTATATCGAAAGCGAAGGCACTGCAGATACCGAAAATGGTGGCATCCAGGAAACTGAAATGGAGCTCCTTTATGGTCGCAACATCGCCAGCTTCTGGGATCTGCAGGTAGGCCTAAGACACGATTTCATTCCCAGCAAGGCTGATCGAGATTTTCTGGCCTTTGGTGTGCAAGGGCTTGCACCCTACTGGTTTGAAGTTGATGCCACAGCCTACATCAGCGACGATGGCGATGTGTCTGCCATTGTCGAAGTCGAGTACAGCATGCGGCTGACCCAGCGGCTCTACCTGCAACCACGATTCGAAACTTCGCTCGCCTTGCAGGACGTGGAGGCTTATAACATTGGCTCAGGCGTCAATGGCTTCGAACTCGGGCTGCGCATGGGCTACGAAATCGTACGGCGCTTTGCGCCCTATATCGGCGTCGAGTGGGAACAGAACGTGGGCTCTACCAAAAACATGCTCGAAAAAGCCGGTGAGGATACGAGTAAAACGGCGGCTGTTGCCGGTCTGCGCTTCTGGTTCTGAAAAAATATGTACCGCCTTCATCCACCATTGAGCAAAGGGCGTATCTGCTGAGGCAATACGGTTTGAAAAAGAGGAACGAATGACTGCGATCAAGACAATTCTCGGACTGCTCATAGCCGTGGTTCTCGGTGTCGTCGGCTTCGCTTAGTCGGGCCTCTACAACGTGGCCGCAGACGATCCGCACTTCGGCGTCACGCGCTGGCTTTTAAATACCACAATGGCTCGCTCGATCGCCGTTCGTGATGACGATATCGAAGCGCCCGATGATCTCGAATCGAGCGCCAGGATAAACCGCGGAGCTCAGATGTATGCCCGCATCTGCGCTGGCTGTCATCTAGGCCCTGGCGTCGACCCTACTGCCATACACGTCGGGATGAAACCGCAGCCACCGCGGCTGAAGGAGCACATTGAGCATCACGCCCCGGGCAACCTGTTCTGGATCATCAAGCACGGTATCAAAATGTCAGGCATGCCTGCGCTCGGGCTTAGTCTCGATGACGATAGGCTATCGTCGCGATGGCCGGCGATGGCATTAATGATGCGCCTGCGCGGGCGCATGCCGACGTCGGTATTGCCATTGGCACGGGGACGGATATAGCGATGGAGAGTCCATCTATTACGCTGGTGAAGGACGGCTGATGGGCATTGCGAAAGCGCATCGACTCAGTCTGATGACCATGTCCAACATTCGTCAGAACCTCATCTTTGCCTTTGCCTACAATGCACCGGCATACCCCACCGTTAGTCTCCAGCGCAGTCCGATGATCGCTGTGGCGGCCATGCGTCTGTCGTGGGTCTCGATCATTGGCAATGCGCGCCTAGGTATTCGCTTACTTTAACTGCTCTGCCACAGCCGATCTAGGCTGAGGATTACACCGTACCTCCGACTGTGAAAGCCACAGCACGACCTGAGCTTTCCGTCCACGATCAAACGTCGGGTTGCTCGACCGATCATTTCTGAATCCGATCAAGGAGAATGGCATGTCTCACACTGACAAATTCAAAGATTGTATCAAAGCTTGTCTTGACTGTTTCGCTGAATGTAATCATTGCGCCTCTGCATGCCTTGGCGAAGACGACGTCAAGATGATGGCGAAGTGCATTGCGCTGGATATGGACTGCGCAGATATCTGCGCGACAACGGCAGCGGCAATGGCCCGCGATAGCGAGCACGTCGCGCACCTCTGTCGCGTCTGCGCTGAAATATGCGAAGCCTGCGGTGCAGAATGTGAAAAGCACGAGGCCGATCACTGTCAGAAGTGTGCCGAAGCCTGCAAGCGCTGTGCGCAGGAATGTCGCAAGATGGCGGCGTAATGCTTCATGGGGACGGGTCTTTTTGCCCCGTCTCTTCCTGTACCTCCACAGATGGATTTAACGCATGAGCGACCCGTATAAGTCTGGCAGTCTCTCTCTTACAGGCGCTGTGGCGATGGGCACCGGCGTCATGATCGGTGCTGGCATCTTTGCCCTCACCGGGCAGGTGGCCGAGAT
Source organism: Allohahella sp. A8 (assembly GCF_047946665.1). Lineage (GTDB taxonomy): Bacteria > Pseudomonadota > Gammaproteobacteria > Pseudomonadales > Oleiphilaceae > Allohahella. Next base: position 2,761,601 of record NZ_CP172312.1, on the reverse strand, counting down.
GGCCGGACCAATCTTCCCGCTCGCTTTTCTTGTGGCCGCTATCGTCAGCGGCTTCAGCGCCTACAGCTATGTAAAGATGGCCAACGCCTATCCCTCTGCCGGTGGCATCGGCATGTTTCTCGAGAAGGCCTATGGGCGCAGTGTGATGACCGGCGCCTGTGCACTGCTCATGGTCTTTTCCATGATCATCAACGAAAGCTTGGTGGCACGTACCTTTGGCACCTATACCGTGCAGGCCTTTGGGGGTAGCAAGGACTCTAATTGGGTACCAATTCTTGGTGTACTGCTTATCGCGGCGGCCTTTGCGGTTAACGTAGCGACGAACAAGCTGATCAGCCGAATCTCAATGGTGGCTGCGGCCCTCAAAATCGGCGGCATTCTGGTCTTCGCGGGTGCGACGCTATACATGGCGGGATTTTCCTTCGCGCCTGCCAGCAATATTGGGAGTAGCGACGGGCCAGCAGGCGGAGCGCTGGGCTTCGTGGCAGCTGTCGCATTAGGCATCCTTGCCTACAAAGGATTTACCACGATCACCAACAGTGGCAGCGAACTCAGCGATCCGGAGAAGAACGTCGGCAGAGCCATCATCATTTCGCTGACCATCTGCCTTGTCGTCTATCTGCTCGTAGGCTGGGCAGTCGGCTCAACAATGACCATACCAGAAATTGTTCAATCTAGAGATTACGCGCTGGCAGAAGCCTCACGACCTGCTTTCGGTGAGTACGGCGTCTGGTTTACAGTTGGTGTCGCCATAATTGCAACAGCCTCGGGCATCCTCGCCAGTATCTTTGCGGTTTCCAGAATGATGGCGATGCTCACGAAGATGGAGATCATCCCACACCGTCACCTGGGCATGAGCGGTCATATCCAGACACATATGCTGGTGTACATCTGTATCACCGCAGCCTTGCTAACGGTATTCTTCGATCTCAGTAGAATCGCTTCTCTGGGTGCGATTTTCTATCTCATCATGGATATTGCGGTTCATTGGGGTGTTTTCCGCTACCTCCGAAACGACATCGACGCCAAGGGCTGGGTGATGATCACGGCGATCATCCTTGATCTCATCGTGCTCGTTGCCTTCATATGGCTGAAGTGGCGACAGGACATATATGTGCTGTACTGGGCGACAGGCGGCGTCGTCACCATCTTTGTGCTCGAGCGGCTGTTTCTGCGCTTTCATTCAAATTCGGATGGGGAGGACCGTAACTATGTCAGTCCGGCCGATTGGAATGAGACGAAGGAAAAAAGATAACTCGTTTGCCCTTTTCGAATAACTTACTCAGTTTGGAAGGCTTGTCTGGTGACAGGGAGAGTTAAAATGGTGAGGGACAGACTGAGTCCGTCCGCTCTGGTTGTAGAGGGTGGCGCCATGCGGGGGATTTTCGCTGCTGGCGCACTGGATGGATTTCACGAGCGCAGGTATCGTTCATTCGACTTCTGCATCGGTGTGTCGGCGGGGGCGACCAACCTGGCAAGCTGGCTTGCGGGGCAGCACTCACGTGCTTTTACCGTAATTACCGACCACTCCCGGCGTCCGGAGTTCATCAATTTCCGGCGCTTTCTGAGAGGTGGTCATGCCCTCGATCTCGACTGGATGTTCGAAATCTGTCTGAAGGAAATACCGCTGGATCAACAGGCCCTGTTCGCTCAAGCTACGCCGCTCATCGTCGTCACTACCTGCGTGGAAACCGGTCAGCCGGTATACACTCACGCAACGCTCGAGAACGTGGAGCGCTTGCTGAAGGCTACCTGCGCGGTGCCGCTCGCCTACCGCCACTCTCCCGAGCTCAAAGGTGTAGCTATGGCAGATGGCGGCGTGGCTGATTCCATACCAGTCGTGGAAGCCTATAATAGAGGCGCCCGCCACATCACCGTCCTGTTGTCACAAGCGTCTGGTTATCGCATGGCATCCTTTAAAGCGCCCTGGCTCATCAGGCGAGCGATGGCTCGGACCCCAGCGCTGGCTGAAGCTATTCTGCGACGTTCAGTACGCTACAACGAAGCAATGGACTTTCTTCAGAAACCACCCGAAGACTGCCAGGTTCGTATCATCGCCCCGCCCATAGAGTTTGGCGTCAAGCGCTTCACGAAAAATCTATCGAGACTTGAAGCGGGGTACCGGATGGGAAAAGAAGCCGCCGAGGTGTATTACCATGAGCAGATGGAAGTAAATGTGAGCAGCGGCTACAAACGAGCAGGTTAGGCCAGTCAGCCTTTCCGGGTGGGACCGTTGTGCATGATGTCCCCGGCTGTTCATCATCTGGCAGAACAACAGGGCGCAGGACATGGCTAAGATGATGGCCAACTGCATTGTTCTGGACATGGACTGCGCCTCGATTTGTAGTACGACAGCCGCGGCCATGTCCCGAGGCAGTGAGCACGCTGGTCCCCTCACAAGAGTGTGTGCAGAAATTTGTGATGGAAGTGTGCAACGGGGCGCGAAAATCTATAGGGCGTTTCCCATCACTCCCCCGCCAATCTGTTCTGGATCGTCAAGCACGGCATCAGGACGATAGGAATGCCAGCCATGGGGCCAAGCTACACCGACGATCAGCTATGGGATGTGGTCGCGTTTCCAGATCGTCTGCCAGAGCTGGATGCCAAGGCCTATCGAGATTTTTAGTGGCCAGACACGCTTAAGACCCGATTATTGGGCTGGAACAACTGAGTTCATTTCCCGTCGGACTTTGCTTGTTCGCTCATATATGACTTTCCGCATTCTGTTCATGGCGCCCAGCGGCTCATGTTCGGGCAAGCTGTTCCAGGGGTTGAAAGCGACGTTCTCGCAGAACGTATTTTGATCATCTGTATCGAAGGTTTGTTTGGGAAAATGGATGCGCGCCACCGGAATAAAAGGGGCCTGCTCTTCTTCCCATTCGACCATTGAATTTTCGACACTCATTTCGTCGCTTGCTCGAATTTGAACCAGAAACTCCATGCAGCTCGCACTTTGATCGAGGGTGGTCTTCATTGCCTCGCGAAGATAATCATCGCCTGGTTCAGAGTCGTCGGGAGGCTCATTCGCCTTGGCGGTACAAGGACGAGTTGAATATTTCACCGCCTTCCGGTCCTGCCCCTTGCCAAGTTGAAAAGGAACCTCTGACCAATATCGGGTATATAAGGGGTTGGCTATCTGTTTATCGGTCATCTCCAGCGCAATAAGCGAGCCTTTCAGCCCCAAGTGGAAGGGAATGGCCAATTTCGTCCAGAATCCGTCAGACGAGAGATGTCGATGCACACCCACATACGTTGCAGGTGCCTTTGCGAAAAAGACGGGGTGGCTAATGAGAATAAAATCCTGCATTGTCGCTTGCGCGGCGCTTTGCCAATCGGCCTCGGCCGGCGAAGACAGTAGCTTTACAGCCATACCCCTGGCGTCTCCCTTGATGTCTGGACGGTAAGGATCAGGATTGCCATTGGAGAAACGCACCCACGCAGGATAGGATCTACCCGATTGAAACACGCCCTGGCTCAATGACTTTGGCAGATCGTCCAACACTTCGAACTCTGCTTTCAAGCAGCCGTGAGCTTTTGGGTGAACATCACGGCGCGCCTCGCCGCTGGTGTATCGGTCACGGATAATATCTTCGATGAGGTTGGCTGTTTCATGGGCCATAAGCGCCTCATCGGGATATAGTTTTTCCCCTAACACCGGATCCACTTCGGGATATGCCTTTTCAATAGTAGCCGTTTCTTCAGTGGAAAGGGGCTGAGGCTGGGTTGCTGTCGAACTGCAACCAGCTAGTACAAGTTGAAGTGATATGAGTGGCGGCAGAAATCTCATGGCAAAGTCCATTTTGAGTATTTTGAATCGGTGCGCTGTATCTTGCTGATTGAATAGAACGGATCGCAATCGATACGGGAGCAGGAGACGAGCGGGTCATGATACGCCTGAATGATTTCGCCACCGCGCGCTTCGCGGGTGCTATTCAGTTGAAGGCTACAGACATCGCTCTGCTTGCTGCCCGGGTCAAGTATGTAAAATTCTCCTGCCACTGAACCTGAAGTCATCGCCATGTGAAAAAGTATGCAGTCATGCTATCGCTCGTATTGCTGGCTACGGTCCTGAAATGAGGGGCTCGGCTGGCACCTGTACAAGTACAGACACCCTCGCTGGAAGCGCTGGAATCGACTCGCCGCCACCTCACGAGACAGTGGCGATAGCAACCCACCATATAGTTATTACGCATGCAGCCCGCCCGGCGTTGGTTTCAGAACCGGCACGGTGGACGCAGCAATCCAGGCTGATTTGGTGATCGTATCCCAGCTGTTCCTCAAGGGAGATTGCGCCGGTTATTGGAAATGCAACTGAAGGAGGCTTCGATGCCCATGGATACTCAGACGAAGAAGGCCGCCCTGTACCGGATGGTCATGCCCAAACATACCTGCCCTTATGGACTCAAGTCCAAGGACTTGCTGGAGCGAGAGGGCTTTGAGGTTGAGGATCACCACCTGGAGACCCGCGAGCAGACCGATGCCTTTATGCGCGAGCATGACGTCAAAACCACGCCGCAGACTTTCATTGGTCATGAGCGAATCGGTGGATACGATGACCTTCAGGTCTACTTTGGCAAGAAGGACCCGGAGGCTGACGATACAAGCTATCAGCCGATTATCGCGCTGTTTTCGGTCGCGGCATTGCTTGCGCTGGCTTTCGCCTATGTCGCGCTGCCATCGATCTTCGCATGGCAGACACTAGGCTGGTTCATCTCGATCTCCATGGTCCTACTGGGTTTACAGAAGTTGAAGGACATCGAGAGCTTCTCGACCATGTTCCTGAACTACGATCTGTTGGCGAAGCGCTGGGTGCGCTATGGCTATGTCTATCCGTTCGTAGAGACGGGCGCCGGCCTGCTGATGACGGCGATGGTCCTGCCGTGGCTGTCTATCCCCGGTGCGTTTCTCATCGGTACGGTGGGCGCGGCGTCGGTTTTCAAAGCTGTTTATGTCGACAAGCGCGAGCTGAAGTGTGCTTGTGTCGGCGGCGACAGTAACGTTCCGCTGGGCTTCGTTTCGTTGACTGAAAACCTCATGATGGTCGGCATGGCGGTGGCGATGGCCATCGTGATCTTCACTTAATGAGGCGCATTCGACTGCGGCGCGGCCATTCGAATCGGGGCAGGCAGTGATTGTAGCCATTGCGCTGTCGGCGATACTGATCGCCGTCGTCACTGCAATACATTTTGGCGCGCTGCGGCTTGCGTCACAGTTCGTGACGCCGTCCCGCCATCCAGGACAATGCCTTGCAGTCGCTGTCACCGCAATCGTGCTTGCCCACACCGCCGAGGCGCTGCTCTATGCGGCCGGCTTCTGGCTCGCCGTGCATGACGTACAGATCGGCGACCTCGTGTCGTCTCCAGCTGGCAAGGGCGGACCCCTCACTTTTATGGACTATTTTTACTTCTCGCTGGTCAACTACACCACGCTCGGGCGGGGTGATCTCATGCCCGACGGACACCTTCGATTCATGACCGCGATGGAGGCCTTTCACGGCTTCCTGCTGATCACGGCATCCGGGACTTTCATCTTACAGATCATGGGTGGCAAAAAGCCTTTGGCAAGCTAGGGGCTGTTGATGTTTCACATCGATAGCCACACGAAAGCGCAGGCCAGGGCATCGACTCTCTTTTAATTTCGCCCAAGTTTGTCATATCGTCTGCCGACGGCGTGAAAATGCTAGAGTCTGGCAAAAGCGTCCTCGACCTGGTGTTCGCATTTGTACAGTCAGTCGAGTTCCTTATTTCCTCGTTTGGAGTTCTTTCTCCGTGGAATAACGACAATTATTCCTTTCTTACCGAAACGCCTTCCATGACAAGATGGGGAACATGAAGGACAAGCAGCAGGATCACGGCGGCGCGATGACCCAGGGCGTGGTCCGTAAAATCGACAAAGAAGCTCGAACGCTGACGATCAAGCACGGCCCCATAAAGAATCTCGGTATGCCGCCGATGACGATGGTCTTCCAGACTGACGACAGTGTGGCGATCGATCAGTTGGAGACTGGTCAAAACATAAAGTTTCGGGCCGCCGACATGAACGGCAAAATGACAGTAACTGAAGTCGAGCCGGCCTCATAGTGGCCTGAAGGCGAGCCTAATCTGATGCGCTTGGTGCGCCGTACCTCCGGTTAGGAAATTCACAGTTCAAGCTGTGCTTTCCGCTAACCGGTCGGTCGCCGTTCCGTGCGATGGATCATTCACTGAACCTGTTCAAGGAAAAGATCATGTCCCACACCGACAAGTACAAAGACTGTATAAAAGCCTGCCTCGATTGCTTCAGAGAGTGCAATCACTGTGCGTCTGCCTGTCTGGAAGAGGATGACGTCAAGATGATGGCAAAATGTATCGCGCTGGATATGGACTGTGCCGACATATGCGCCACCACAGCCGCTGCCATGGCCAGGGGCAGCGAACATATTGGCCACCTCTGCCGGGTATGCGCGGAAATTTGCGAAGCCTGCGGCGCAGAGTGCGAGCGTCACGACGCTGATCACTGCCAAAAGTGTGCAGAAGCCTGCAAGCGCTGTGCTCAAGAGTGTCGAAAAATGGCAGCCTGATATCTAATGAAGGGCAGATAAGTTCTGCCCGTCTTCTCCAGTTCCCTTAGCTCAGGAATTAGCGCATGAGTGACCACTACAAATCCGGCAGCCTGTCACTGACAGGTGCCGTAGCCATGGGCACAGGCGTCATGATAGGCGCAGGCATCTTCGCCCTGACGGGGCAAGTGGCCGAGATGGCCGGGCCAATCTTCCCACTCGCGTTTCTTGTTGCCGCTATCGTCAGCGGCTTCAGCGCCTACAGCTATGTAAAGATGGCCAACGCCTATCCCTCTGCCGGTGGCATCGGTATGTTTCTCGAGAAGGCCTATGGGCGCAGTGTGATGACCGGTGCCTGTGCACTGCTCATGGTCTTTTCCATGATCATCAATGAAAGTCTGGTCGCCCGTACCTTTGGTACCTATATCATGCAAGCCTTCGGCGGCAGCAAGGATTCAAACTGGATACCGATACTTGGTGTATTGCTCATCGCGGCGGCCTTTGCCGTTAACGTAGCGACAAACAAGCTGATCAGCCGAATCTCGATGGTGGCTGCCGCCCTAAAGATTGGCGGCATCCTGCTATTCGCGGGTGCAACACTATACATGGCAGGATTTTCCTTTGAGCCCGCCAGCAACATTGGAAGCAGTGAAGGCGCAGCAGACGGCATGCTGGGTTTCGTAGCCGCGGTGGCGCTGGGTATCCTGGCGTACAAGGGCTTCACCACAATTACCAACAGCGGCAGCGAGCTCAGCAATCCCGAGAAGAATGTCGGAAGAGCCATCATTATTTCGCTCACCATCTGCCTCATCGTCTACCTGCTGGTGGGGTGGGCCGTGGGCTCCACCCTGACCATACCGGAGATTGTTCAGGCCCGGGACTACGCGCTGGCTGAAGCCTCCCGACCTGCCTTCGGCGCATATGGTGTCTGGTTCACCGTCGGTGTGGCCATCATCGCGACAGCCTCCGGTATCCTGGCCAGTATCTTCGCAGTATCCAGAATGATGGCGATGCTTACCAAGATGGAGATCATTCCACACCGTCACCTGGGCATGAGCGGTCATATCCAGACACACATGCTGGTATACATCTGCATCACCGCAGCCTTGCTGACGGTATTCTTCGATCTCAGCAGGATCGCTTCACTGGGTGCGATCTTCTACCTCATCATGGACACTGCCGTTCACTGGGGCGTCTTGCGCTACCTCCGAAACGACATCGACGCCAAAGCTTGGGTGATGATCACAGCGATCATCCTCGACCTGATCGTGCTCACCGGTTTCATCTGGCTGAAGTGGCGACAGGACCTGTATGTGCTCTATTGGGCAGCAGGCGGCGTCGTCACCATCTTCGTTCTTGAACGGCTGTTCCTGCGCCTGCACCCAAACTCGGAGGGTGAAGATCGTAACTATGTCAGCCCGGCTGATTGGAGCGATGGGAAATCGAAAGGCAGCTAAAAGATGGCAGTCCTCGTCCCCACTTTGCTTTCCGCATGAGCCGTTTTACGCCATCATGCCCCTCTTTGCCCATCGGCAGACACGACTGCACAGTGGCCTGACCGATGGGGTCGATGACACACTTCTACTGGAGAACATCCTTGCCTTTCGATTTCGACGCGCCTACAGCCAGAGCCGGAACAAATTCTGTCAAATTCGACGCTCGCAGTGCGGTTTTTGGAGCAGATGACATAATTCCACTATGGGTGGCGGATACAGATTTTGCCGTTCCGCCCGCTGTCAGCGACGCCCTGGTTCGGCGCGCACAGCATCCGATCTATGGCTATTCGATGGCGCCAGAGAGCCTATATCAGGCCATGATCGACTGGTTCAAACGTCGTCATGACTTCCCGATTGAGCGGCAGTCGATCATGCTTGCGCCAGGTGTAGTGCCGTCCATACACGCGGCGGTGCTTGCGCTGACGCAACCTGAAGATGCGATCGTTATACAGACGCCCGTCTACGCGCCGTTCTTCAACATTGCAGCGAGCACCGGCCGCCGCCTTGTGGAAAACCCTTTGCGCCTCAGGGGTGACCGCTACGAGCTGGATTTTGATCACCTCGAACATTGCGCCAGAGAGGGTGCGCGCATATTGATCCTATGCTCGCCTCACAATCCCGTGGGACGCGTTTGGCACCGTGATGAGCTGCGACGCCTGCTCTCGATCGCTGCAGAGCATGACATGCTGGTGATATCCGATGAGATTCATTGTGATCTCGTATTTGAGGGGCATACGCATACCCCACTTGCGCTGCTTGCGGACAAGCCCGGGCGGGTCATCACGACCCTGGCACCGAGCAAGAGCTTTAACGTCCCCGGCCTCGGTCTATCAACGCTGGTGGTGGATGACGAAGACCAACGCAAGGCGCTCGCAAAAGTTTTCGCGTCGCTGCACATCGAAGTCGGCAATCCCTTCAGTCTCACGGCGTGTGAAGCCGCTTACGCTGGTGGCGAAGCCTGGCTCGATGAAATGATGCGATATGTTGAAGAAAACAGGCGTTTCGTCGCGGGCTTCATACAGGCTAACTTACCTGAGATCAGTGTGATGCCTTCCGAGGGTACCTATCTGCTCTGGCTGGATTGCCGCATCCTGTGCCAGTCACGGGGGTGGACGGATCGTGAGCTCAAGCATTTTTTCGTGAAGGAAGCGGGCATAGGCATGAATCCGGGAATAACGTTCGGAAAGGCGGGTAGCGGCTTTATGCGCATGAACATCGGAACCCAGAAGGCTGTTCTGCTTACGGCGCTGCAATCGGTACAGAAAGCACTACTGCAAGCAGATAGGTAGTAAACGGCAGTCGAAAAATCATACAGCTGCGGCTGCAGAGGCCGCATGAGCCAACAAGCCTGAAAATGGCGTTCGATCTCGTTTCATCGTGTTAAGTTTTGTCAATTTCCTATACATACGCTTACAGTTGCTTTGACCCCGCCGAACAAATATCCAATTAGTTCATGGGCTTGTAAACATGGCATGGCGGTTGCTATATGTTCATCACGAACGAATAGATCTGTAATGCTAAACGTCGTAGCTGCAGGTGCCAATGATTGGCATGCAGGCTTCCTTGAGTCTTAACCCAGTTGCGCAGGATTATTTAAAAATGAGAACTTCCATGACTATCAAAAGTTTTGCTCTGACCGCTCTTGCTGTTGCGCTTTCAGTTCCAGCTTCTGCTGCAGTGATCAGCGTATATGACGTGAAGAACCAAGCTCAGTCTTCTTCTTCATGTGGTAATCCTGCTTACGGTCTGTACACCAGCACCTTGCTGCGTGGTTCAAAGTCAGGCTGTGCGCACTTCTACAGCATCCAGGACGGCGCCACACTGACTACGTTCGATGACGGCACTGCCAAGCTGGTTGGTTCTGCCCAGAACAAGTACGGCATCAATGCCTCGTTCGACATGACTTTTACTGGCTTTACCAATACCTATGCGCCGGTGAAGACTGGTGGATCCGCCAACACAGCTGACTGGACGTTCTACACCGGTCTGTCTGCAGACAGCTCGATCACAGTGAACACCACAACCTACTTCGCAAAGTTGGTTGGCGCACCGGACAACATTGGTAAAATGCCGGTATTCCAGATCGGTACTGGTGCAAACGACAAGACCGATGCTTTCGGCGGCTCTACCTGGCTGGACATGTTCTCTGCCAATGGCACGCCAATGTTCACCGGCGGCAACCACTGGGACCTGAACTTCGACCTGGATCTGCGTCCTGACACAGAACTCGACGTACCAGCACCAGCCACACTGGGCCTTCTGGCACTGGGTGTTGCTGCTCTGAGACTGTCACGTCGTAGCAAGTAAGCGTGTAACTGGAGCGTTCCAGCTCCTACAGAAGCCCCTTTCGAGGGGCTTTTTTCGTTATGTGCTAAAGCTAGTTGAAAGCCTGTAGCCCCGTCTGCAGCTTGCCGAGTATGAGCGCGTGAACATCGTGGGTGCCCTCGTAGGTATTGACGGCCTCCAGGTTCATGACATGTCGGATCACGTGATACTCATCTGAAATGCCATTGCCGCCATGCATATCCCTTGCAGTACGGGCGATATCGAGTGCCTTGCCGCAATTGTTCCGCTTCAGCATCGACACGGCCTCTGGTGAGGCTGTCCCTGCATCCATCATACGCCCTAGCTGTAATGCCGACTGCAGGCCTAGTGAAATTTCAGTCTGCATGTCAGCGAGCTTTTTCTGAATCAACTGCGTGGCAGCGAGTGGTCGCCCGAACTGATGGCGTTCCATGGTGTAACGTCGCGCGGCATGCCAACAGAACTCGGCAGCGCCGAGAGCGCCCCAGCAGATGCCGTAGCGAGCTTTGGTGAGACAGCTGAGCGGACCCTTCAGACCAATGACATCGAGTCTATTCTCATCCGGGACGAATACGTCATCCATGAAAATTGATCCTGTTTCTGAAGCTCTCAAGGAAAACTTGCCGTCGATTCTCGGCGTGGTGAGCCCGTCGTCACTGGTATTGTCCCGCTCAATTACGAAGCCGGTGATTTGATCATCCAGCTTCGCCCACACGACGAAAACGTCTGCAATAGGCGCGTTAGTGATCCATGTCTTCACGCCGTTCAAGCGATACCCGCCATCGACCTTCACGGCGCGGCTTGCCATCTGTCCGGGATCGGAGCCGTGATCCGGTTCTGTCAGACCGAAACAGCCGATCCTGCGGCCGGCGGCGAGGTCTGGTAGCAGACGTTTTTTCAAGGCATCGGAGCCATAGGTGAGGATAGGGAAGATCACCAGGGATGACTGGACGCTCAACGCCGAGCGATAGGCAGAATCGACCCGTTCGACTTCCCGGGCAATCAGACCGTAACAGACATGACTAAGACCGGGCCCACCGTACAGCTCTGGCAATGTGGCGCCCAACATGCCGAGATCGCCCATGGCTTTGAACAGTCCCGCGTCAAAGCGCTCTAATCGGTTTGCCATAAGAATGGTGGGGAAGAGCTGTGAATCACAGAAGGTCCGAATGCTGCGCTGTACCTGCCTTTCGGTTTCATCGAGCTGTTCATTGAAAAGGAGCAGATCGTCCCAGTGTGCTGTAGCCATAAAATCTCCAGGTCAGTAATTATACTGCCGGTCCACGATGCCCGTGATAGTACGACCGGCTTCCAGTGCAAGGATCTTGTCTGCAATCTGGGCGATTGTTTCGTTGCGAAGCGTAGTTGCCGCCACATGAGGCGTTATTCGGATATGAGGGTCACGCCAGAATGGATGCTCATCTGGTAGGGGTTCATTCTCGAACACATCGAGCGCTGCACGCATGACGCGTCGCTCGGCTAGCGCCTTGAGCAAGTCATTCTCGATAAGGTGACCGCCACGACCTACGTTGATGATAACGGCTTCGGGCAGCAGTTGATCGATGGTTTCAGCATTGATGATGCCTCGGGTGTCATCAGTCAGTGGCAGCGTATTGACCAGGATCCGACTCGCATTCAGGAAGTCTTTGAACTCGCCCTGTCCTGCATAGCTGCGCACCTGATCGATTTCGTGCCGCGATCGTGACCAGCCATGTACGGGATATTCGAGCTGAGTGAGCATCTTGGCGACTCGCCCGCCAATCTGGCCGAGGCCCATAATGCCGACGGGCCATGCAGGCCTATCAATAGGTCGCTGTGGTTTCCAAATGCTGCGGGCTTGTTGTTCGCGGTAAAGGCTCATGTCGCGGGAGACGTCGATGATCTGGTAAGCGACGTATTCTGCCATCTGCACGGCCATACCAGCATTTTCGAGCCGGACGACCGGAACATCGTCTGGCAGGGTAGGCACGGCTATGAGTCCATCTACACCAGCTCCGATACAGAAGATTGCCTTGAGGCGCGTTTGCTGCTCGAAGAATGCAGCGGGTGGCCGCCAGACAATGGCGTAATCTGCTTCACCAATTGGTGTATTTTCCGAAAAGACGTCAATACTGGCTCCCGGTAGTGATGATTTCAGCGGTTCGGTCCAGCGCTCTGGCTTAGGATCCCCAATCGCGAGTACGAGGCGGATGGTACGGTCGCTCATGTCTACTTTCCCACCGAATTGTGCTGAAGCGATTGGGTAAGCCGAAAAATAGTGCCGTCAGATTTCATGGATTTTTTAACCTGATTGAGTCGTGTGATGAATTCATCCATCAATGGATAAAGGTCCTTACGATGGTTCAGACCAGTTTAACCATGAGTGGCTCGAATATGATCGAATCCGGCTCGCTGTTTGCGACGGATGCTGTCGTTGTACTACTTTAGGCTGGCCCAGTCTCTGCTGTGAACCGAATGAATGTAGTATAAGGTGTCGGGCAGCAGCGGTGCCGCTCCCAGCAGTCAGGAATCTCAAATGTTTCAAGCATTAGCGACGGTCGAAGAGCCCCTCGTTCCCGTGGGGCTACAGGCTATTCACGCCAACCATCTCGAAGATCTGCGACAGATGGTGGTCTGGCTGACCAGACAATATCCCATCCCCCCACTTGAAAATGAAGTGTTCCTTGTGCAGAGCAACGGTATCGCCCAGTGGCTCAAACTGGCGCTGGCGGAGAACAGTACTGACGAGGGCGGGGGATGCGGCATCAGTGCAGCAAACAGCTTTCTGCTTCCTCATCGTTTTGTCTGGCAGGCCTACAGAAGCGTGCTCACCGAAGACAGGATTCCGGAGCGCTCGCCGTTCGACAAGGAGAGGCTGGTCTGGCGGCTTTTCAGGCTGTTGCCAGACCTCGCCGAGGAGGAGGTCTTCAGCCCGCTTGCAAGATTCCTCGGTGGTGCACGGGGCGATCAGCGGCTCTACCAGTTAGCTCAGCGGCTAGCCGAGCTGTATGAACAATACGGGGTTTTCAGAGCCGACTGGCTATCGGACTGGATAGCCGGCACTGACATGATTCGGCCTGCGCGTGGGGAACCCAAGCCCCTGCCTGAAGATTTTCAGTGGCAGCCGGAACTCTGGCGTCGGCTCATAGCTGACATGGCGAATGCACCCGGCTATGCGGGCAGTCGCGCGAGTATTCATGAGCGTTTCAAGAGCAGGGGGCTAAAGCTCATGTCGCATGAGCGACCGCCAGGACTGCCGCGCCGTATCGTGGTTTTCGGCGTCTCCTCGCTCCCCCAGCAGACACTTGAAGTGCTCGATGTGCTCGGCCGTTTCTCGCAGGTCGTACTCTGTGTCCACAATCCCTGCCAATACTACTGGGCGGACATTGTCAGTGATAGGGACCTCCTGCGAGCGACGCGGCATCGATCACAACGCAAAGCTGCCATGCCTGTCGATATCGACGATAAGGAAATGCACCTGCATGCGCAGCCCCTGTTGGCCGCCTGGGGTAAGCAGGGGCGTGATTACATCCGCCTGCTCGACGAGTTCGACGATCCGGAAGCCTATCGTTCGCAGTTCTACACGGCGGGTCAGCGGGTGGACATCTTCCGCTCTCCAGAAGGCAAGGGTCTGCTGCATCAGCTGCAGGATGACATCGTCTCGCTGCGGCCATGTCAGGAGTCCAGAGCTCACTGGCCCGCAGTAGATCCCACCAGGGACCAGTCGATCATTTTTCATGTCGCACATAGCCCGCAGCGCGAGCTCGAGATACTGCACGACCAGCTTCTCGCTGCATTCAGTGCCGACGCCACCCTGCGCCCAAGGGATATCATGGTGATGGTGCCGGACATCAACAGTTATGCCCCTGGAATTCAGGCTGTTTTCGGCCGTCACGATGCAGATGAACGCTACAGCATTCCCTTTAGCATCTCAGATCAGGGGCTGCGCCACCGGCAACCCATCGTGGTGGCGCTGGAATGTTTGCTGTCATTGCCGGAGAGCCGTTTCGGCGCGGTCGAAATCATGACGCTGCTCGAAGTTCCCGCTATTCGCGCCCGTTTCGACATCGGCGAGGACGACTTGCCTCAGCTACTTGCCTGGATCCGTGGCGCGAACATCTGCTGGGGCCTTGATGCCGCTCAGCGGGCGGAACTTGGCTTGCCGCAAGGTATGCATCGTAACACCTGGCGCTTTGGCCTTGAGCGTATGATTCTCGGCTATAGTCTAGGCGATAGCGAGGCCTGGTGCGGTATTGAGCCTTATGGCGAAATTGGAGGACTGGAGGCTCGACTGGCTGGGCTGCTGGATGAGTTTGTCAGCGCATTAGACTGGCTTTGGCAGCTGCTGCAGACCGACTGCTCGCCTCAGTGCTGGGTGGATCGACTGGCTGAGCTACAGGCGAAATTTTTCGCGCCCCAGGGTCAAGATGACCTGCTTGTTCTCGTCCGGCTTCAGGACGCTGTCGCCCAGTGGCACTCTGCGTGTCGGGAGGCGCAGCTGGATGAGGATGGCTCAGAGGTCAAGGCTCATGACATTCCGCTTGCCATCGTTCGCGAGGTCTGGATCGAGGGGCTTGAAGATAAGGGGCTGAATCAACGTTTTCTGGCTGGGCGCGTCAACTTTGCGACCCTGATGCCGATGCGAGCGATTCCATTTCGCTATGTCTGTCTGCTCGGTATGAATGATGGAGACTATCCCCGCAGCCGTCCGCCCGTCGATTTCGATCTGATGGGGAAAGACTATCGCCCGGGCGATCGCTCGCGCCGGGAGGATGATCGTTATCTTTTTCTGGAGGCCATGCTGTCAGCCCGGCAGCAGTTCTACATCAGTTGGGTCGGTCGGAGCATCAAGGACAACGCGATGCGGCCGCCGTCGGTTCTGGTGGCGCAGTTGCGTGATCATATCGACGCTTGCTGGGCGCTGGACGCCAGTAACACCAGGCCAGCGGGTGCCGTTTCACAGGCGCTTACGACAGAGCACCCTCTGCAGCCCTTCAGTCGACAGTATTTTCCTCAGCGGGAGCGCCCAGCAAATCCGGCTGCGTCCGAAGGCATTATTGATATTCTTTCGAGCAGAACCCTGTTCAGTTTTGATCATACCTGGCGTAGCGCTCATGTCACGGCAAGCCTTAGCCCGACCGAAGCAGGCACTCGAGCCGCTATATCAAACAGCCGCGAAAATGCTCGGGCTGATCCCATTCAGCTCAACGAACTGGCACGATTTCTTCGGCATCCTGTCCAGTATTTCTATCAGCATCGGCTTGGCGTCGATTTCTCTCTAGCCGAGTGGGAGCAGCAGGACGCAGAAGTTTTCGAGTTGGACGGATTGGCGAAGTGGACGCTACAGGACGAGCTGATCGGCGATATTGTGAAGTCGACTGCCGACCCCGATGAAATGCTGGCAGAGGCAAGCCGCCGCATTGAACGTATGGCAAACCAGGGGCGACTTGGCATGGGCAGCACTGCAGCCTTGCTGCACGAGCTCGTGGCCGAACCTATGCAGGACTTGCACCGGCGCTATCACAAGGCACTCGCACGCTGGCCGAATTGCAGCCAACTTCGTATCCCGGTCAGCTATAGCTATCCGGAATATTCTCCTGAGTCAGGCGGAATGGCGGTGGATGTCGAGGATACCATCGACGAACTGCGGGAAAATGAGTCCGGCGAGCTGTGTCGTCTGGTTCTGATGTCCTCCTCGCTCATCAATAATCCAGGTAAGTCATCCGCGACCTATCACTTCAAAACGATGATGCAAGGGTGGGTCACACATGTTGCCGCTCACCTTCCCGTTATCGGGATGGGGCGGTACCGTATGACTACAGAGCTGGTTAGCAAGAATGGTTCGATAATCTTTACGCCGCTCGAGGCCGAACGAGCAGAAGTGTACTTTCGCGATATGCTTGCCGCCTGGCTCATCGGCGAGAAAAAGCCGCTGCCGCTGGCGCTATCTTCGGGCTTTGCTGCTATCAAGAGTATGGGCGACGAAGAGAGCAGGGGGCCCATACTCGACATGGAAGCTGCAGAGGCCGCTTTCCTCAGGGAGCTTGAATTCGATCAGGGCTACCTGCAGCGCGCCTTTGCTGATTTCTCCATGTTGGCAGAGGATCCCGAGTTTTCCAGGCTCATAACAACACTTTATGTGCCCTTGTGGCAAAATGTTAAGGCTGCTCCGAAATGAGCGTCAAAGCCACAGAAGCTATTCAGCGCCTGGACCCACTGCGCTTCCCGCTGCATGGTAGCCGGCTCATTGAAGCCAGTGCCGGCACTGGAAAAACGTTCACCATTGCATTTCTGTACGTGCGCCTGGTACTGGGACATCGTGCGGATGGCACGCTCGGGGCAGGGCTCACGCCGCCGGATATTCTGGTGGTCACCTTTACCGATGCGGCAGCGAAGGAATTGCGTGACCGGATTCGGGCGCGGCTTGTTGAAGCAGCGGCATGCTTCTCGGCTAGTCAGCCCAGTGCCACGCAAGATCCATTGCTGCTGTGTCTGCGGCAGGACATTCCGGCCAATGAGTGGGCAGCTTGTGCGAGAAAACTGCAGCGCGCTGCGGAGTGGATGGACGAGGCGGCCGTTTCAACCATTCATGCCTGGTGTAACCGAATGCTGGGCGAGCATGCCTTTGCCAGCGGAAGTTTTTTCAGACAGACGCTCCAGACCGACCTGTCCGCCGTCATGACTGAAGCCGTTCGAGATTACTGGCGTACCCATGTCTATCAACTCGATCGCACGCTCGTTGACGAAATTCACGAGCACTGGAAGACTCCCAACGCTTTGCTTGCCGATATTGTGCCGCGTCTCGGGATCGATAGTGATTCAGAGCAGGATGATGCGGATGCTTCGCTCGTCGAGATCATCAGCAGAATCAACGCAGAACGTCTGCAAAAAGCGGCGGCCATCAAGACGCCTTGGCGTGAGTGGCTTCCCGATCTGGAGAATCGCTTTGCTGCAGCCTTGCCTGAGAAAGTGTTCGATGGCCGAAAGCTGCGAACAGATACGTGCAAGAGATGGCTTCTTCAAATCCGTGAGTGGCTTGAAGATGAGACGGCGTGTGAGTTGCTTTTGACAGACAGCGCTTACGAGCGCTTCACACCCGACGGTCTTGAAGATGCTGTCAAGAAGCCGGACCAGCGCAGCGATGCGCTAATTGCCCACCCCGCCTGGGATGCTCTGAAAGAAATTCGACATAGCCGGAACTGGCTACCTGATTGCCGGCCCTCTTCACTGGCCCATGCTGTCAAGTGGGTACGACAGCGTCTGGAGCTGGAAAAACAGCGTCGTGCTGAGCTCGGTTTTGACGATATTCTGCTGCAACTCAACAGGGCGCTCCTCGGCCAGGGTGGACAGGCGCTCGCGGCAATCATACGTAGCCAGTTTCCGGTCGCCATGATCGACGAGTTCCAGGATACCGATCCGGTTCAATACAGCATCTTCAAACAGATTTATCGAATTGGTAAGCGGGTGGTGACTGAATCAGAGACGGATGTTTCTCCTCCCAATGGCCTGTTTCTGATTGGCGACCCAAAGCAGGCAATCTACGCCTTCAGAAATGCAGACATCTACACCTATCTTCAGGCACGAAGAGCCACTGCAGGTCGCCATTACTCACTCGACACCAACTATCGTTCGTCACCAGCGATGGTTAACGCGGTGAATCAGCTTTTCGCCCAAGCCGATGAAGCCTTGCCACGTGCGGCCTTCATGTTTGGTACGCCGGATGATAATCAGCTGCCCTTCGTCAGGGTGAACGCACGTGAGCCGGAGACGGTGTGGGTCGACGCTAGCAATCAGACTGCAGCGCTCAACTTCTGGACCATGCCCGAAGAGAACCCTGGCAAGGGTGTGAACAAGAATGACTATGTCGAGCACCTGAGCGAGGCCTGTGCGACCCATATTGTACAACTATTGAATCAGGCGGAGGCCGGGCAAACCGGCTTCTCTACGGGCGATCGGTTCTCACAGCTCAGAGCGGGTGACATTGCGGTGCTCGTCAACAAGGGTACGGAGGCAGCTGCAGTCAGACAGGCCTTACGCAAACGAGGCGTCCCGAGCGTCTATCTTTCAGACCGTGAATCAGTCCTCGACACGCCTCAGGCCCGGGAAATCCGTTACTGGCTGAATGCCTGCGCCGACCCGCTGCAGTTAAACCTGCTTCGAGCAGCGCTGGCTACGCCATCGATGGGTATTGAAGACGGGTATCTGGCCGCCTTGAGCGAAAACGAACTATTGATGGAAGCAGAAATAGAGCGTTTCTCCAGGCTTGGGGAGGTGTGGCAGTCGCAAGGTGTCCTGCCCATGCTTCGCGCATTGCTTATTGAGTTTGGTATTCCAGCACGCCTGATTGGTGGAGCCGATGGAGAACGCCAGCTCACGGATCTGCTGCACATCGCAGAGGTCCTGCAACAGGCAAGCGCTCATATCGAAGGCCGACATGGGCTCATCCGACATTACGTCAACATGCTGGAGAGCAGACCAGGGGGCAATGAACTGTTGCAGGTTCGGCTTGAGAGTGATGCAGAGGTCGTACAGGTTGTGACGGTGCATAAGTCAAAGGGGCTTGAATATCCGTTGGTATTTCTTCCCTTTGCAATCAACTTCAGGGCTGTGCAGAAAAAAGACAGCCTCATCAAATGGCACGATGAGGAAGGTCGGCTGCACACCGGACACGGCAAAGATGACGTGCCGCTCGGGCAGGCGGACGACGAGCGCCTTGCCGAAGATATTCGCAAGCTCTATGTCGCGTTAACACGTGCTCGTTATAGAACGTGGGTCGGAGTCGCCGAAACCCGGGACTGGGATCGTAGCGGACTGGGCTATCTTACTGGTTCACGCCCTTCCGATGGCACTCTCAATGAGGCACTGCAGCGCATGGCTGCTGGCGCCGGGGCGTCAGAAGGGGCCATCGTAGTTGAGCCAGTGCCGGAGCCTGATGCCGTATGTATTGCCGAGACCAGGCTGGAGCAACTGGGGCCCGCATTGACGCCCGGGCGGGTAGCGCGGGAAAACTGGTGGATTGCTAGCTACTCGGCTATTGCGTCCAGACTGCCAACGCCGGACTCATCCCAGGAGGCAACTGCAGGTGACGAGCTGGCAACAGACGATGAGTTCGTTTCGTCCGTAGCAATTCAGGGTCACGCAATACAACACGACTTTCCGCGTGGAGCCGTCGCTGGCGTGTTTCTGCATGGATTGCTCGAGTGGGTGGCGGAGCAGGGCTTTTCCGTGGTGGCCTCTGGTAAAGCGACTGACGAGCTACGTGACATGTTACGGCGGCGCTGTTTTCCGCGTGGCTGGAAGCACTGGATCGACCCACTCGAGCATTGGTTGCTAGCGCTGCTTCAGGTCCCGGTGGATGGCTCAGCACAGAAGGGATTCACGCTTTCTTCAGTTCGGAGCTATCAGGTCGAGCTTGAGTTCTGGTTCGAAACGAGGGCCGTGGATACCCACGCGCTCGATAGGCTGCTCAATCGCTATACCTTCGGTGGCGCAGACAGACCTGCGCTCGCAGCTATGACCTTGAATGGCATGCTGAAGGGTTTTATCGATCTCGTGTTCGAACACGAGGGACGTTATTATGTGCTCGATTACAAGTCGAATCATCTGGGCGCGGACGATACTGCCTACACACAGGAGGCCATGCATCAGGCGATTCTGGGAAAGCGCTACGATCTTCAGTTTTCGCTGTACCTGCTGGCCCTGCATCGCCTGTTACGGGCTCGCTTGCGCGCGTATGACTATGAGCGCGATGTCGGCGGCGCTATCTATTTCTTTCTGCGCGGTCATGAGGCTGCCAATCATGGCATTTTCACTGAAAAGCCACCTCTGGCAATGATAGAAGCCCTCGATTCGCTATTCTGCGGTGAGGCGGACGCAGAATGACCAAAGACTCTCTGCGTTCCACAGAGGCCATGCTGGTCCTCCTCGACGGCTGGCTGGCCGCGGATTGGCTGCGCGCGCTGGACGTGGCCTTCGCCCGATTCCTCGCCAGGCAGGCTGCCGAACGTGAAGAAGCGCTGTCGCCGCTCCTGCTACTCGCAGCGGCACTGACCTCTCATCAGGTAGGGCGGGGTCATGTCTGTCTGCATATTGGACAACTGGCTTCACACGATCCCGACGCCATACTGGTTTTGCCGCCGGAAAACGCCATTCCGGAAACCGGTATAGGCGCCACCATTCGCCCTTCTGTCTTGCTGAGCTCAGTGACACTTGAAGATTGGGAGTCGGCGCTCGATGAGCCGTCTACGGTGAGTTGCATTTCGGTCGCTGAGCACCCGGCTGCCCCGACGCCCCTCGTCCGTATGGGCCCCCGCCTTTACCTGAGGCGCCTGTGGACTTATGAGCAGATCATTGCCACCGGTATCCAGTCAAGACTTGAAGCTGCGGTTGCCTGCAGCTCGCCAGACTCTGAGGCAGCCAGTCAGCTCTCACAAATCCTTGACGTGATGTTCGCAAGCGACGGCACCCTGGAGCCTGGGGTCGTGGATTGGCAGAAAATCGCCTGTGGGTTAGCTGCCCGCAGTCAGTTCAGCATTATTACTGGCGGTCCTGGCACCGGAAAGACAACTACTGTACTGCGCCTGTTGGTGGTGCTTCAGGCGGTCGCGATGCAGGATGCTGAAGTCAGTCATAGACGACCGCTGCGTATTCGATTGGCAGCGCCTACGGGGAAGGCGGCTGCCAGGCTCAGTGAATCGATTTCTGGCTCCGTGGAGGCGCTTTCGCTTGCCGGTCTGGCCGATAGCGATCAGCTGAAGGCCAGCATTCCAAAGGTGGTTACAACGCTGCATCGTCTACTCGGAACTCGTCCTGGCACCAGAAAGTTCCGCCATCACGCGAACAATCTTTTGCCAATTGATGTATTGGTCATCGATGAAGCTTCGATGGTGGATGTCGAAATGATGGCTGCTGTTTTCCAGGCGCTGCCACCCCAGGCCCGTCTCATACTGCTTGGCGACAAGGACCAGCTATCGTCAGTCGATGCTGGTGCGGTACTGGGCGAGCTCTGTCAGCGCGCGAATGAAGGCGCCTACACACCGGCGACCTCGCAATGGTTGCTGAAGGTCGCAAAGCAGGCCATCACGAAGGATTTTATAGTCGCTGATACCCAATTCGCCGGCGACAAGAGCATTGACCAGGGTATTGCCATGTTGAGAAGAACCTGGCGCTTCGGAGATGAAAGCGGCATCAAGGCGCTGGCTGAGTTGATCAATACCGGGACGCTGGACAGCGCAGCCTTGCAACCATTCCAGCTCGGACGGTATACCGACGTCGCCTGGCTCAGGCTAAGGGGTTCGGTAGCTGCTTCTATGGCCGTTATCGCAGACCATGCTCTGAGCGGCAGTCCCGCGAGCTTTCCGGTCGCCGCCTCGCTTGCCGATATCTGGTCTGAGAACGGCCCCGTGGGTTACCACCACTACCTGGAAATCATGCGCAACTCGAAACCTACCGACGATGCGCCCCTATCCGTTTTTGATGAGTGGGCAAAACTGGTTCTCGAAGCCTTTTCGCGCTTTCAGGTACTTTGCGCACTGCGTGCCGGACCCTATGGTGTGTCTGGGCTTAATGACACTATCGCTGAAGCGCTGCGTGCCAGAAACCTTATTCAGCGCTCGGGTAATTGGTACGCTGGACGCCCGGTCCTTGTTACCCGAAACGACTACGGACTCAAACTGATGAACGGCGACGTGGGTATCACGCTGAGCGTGCCGGCTGGCATTGCGGGCTCGAGTGAAGCGCGCGCGACAGGCAGGATTTTGCGTGTCGCCTTTCCTCTGAGCGACGGCTCAGGTGGCATTCGATGGGTTTCGCCAAGCCGCCTGCAGTCGGTCGAGACCGTGTTTGCGATGACCGTGCACAAATCGCAGGGCTCGGAATTCGGCCACACCTGTCTCGTCCTGCCTGACAGGCCAAGTCCGGTCCTGACACGTGAGCTGATCTACACAGGCATTACCAGAGCCAGAAACTGGTTCAGTGTGCTGGTGCCCGATGAGCAGATTTTCATCGACGCCGCCAAACACCGCGTCGTGCGCTCTTCCGGGCTCGGCGAACTGCTAGGACTCTCCAGATGACGCTTTCCGGGTATCTGGCCAGTAACGCCGCATAGTCGTGTATCTGCTGCCTTGCAGGGTAACTCGCATCAGACGCCGACTGAAGCCGCTCTTCTGCTGGTGTATCATGCCTCCTGGCGCATCCGCTACCAATCGAACAACCATAGAGAACGGACAGACATGTCAGATCAGCACCCCGAAAGCCCACACCCGGCGCGCTCGCAGCCTTTTAGCTTCGAGATTAGACGACTCGTGTTGGTCGACTCCGCGGGGTTCTGCTATATAGAAATTCCCGTCGATCAGCATGCATTGTTGCTGGGCAGCGGCAACCTGGGTAAATCCAGTCTGCTCAATTCGTTGCGCCTGTTTCTCCTGCCCGAGAATAACTTCCGTAACAGCCGTCTAAAGTTCGCTTTCCGCAATGCCAGCGCTGGCAGCTACTACAGCAAGGAAGAAAGCTTTCAGCATTATTTCCCGGGAATGCACAGCTTCCTTATCATGGAAGTCCGCAATCCCGTGGGCACACATTGTCAGATTCTGCATCGCAGCCAGTCGCAGACACGTGAGCTCGGCTACGGACGAATATTTGTTCCGGCGCCTTACAGTGAGCTACGGCCACTGTTCTGGGACACGACTGGTGACGACGACGGCATAGGGCGTGCAGTGCCGAATCTTTCTCTGCGTACACTCACGGAGGCTGCGAAAAAATACTCCCGCGACAGTGTGTTTACCAGCGACACCGCCAGACTTCGCAGCATGCTGTATGCCAGCGAAATGATGTCGCAGGAGGCGATGCGGTACTGCGTGCTGCCATTGAGCGATATTGACGATCGCCGGGTGGAATCACTACGCACCCTCATTCTGCTGCTGTTCGAAATGAGTGCCAACGACAAGGCCATGGCTGCTGCCGTGGCAAGTATCGTCGAAGCGGACAAGAAGTTCTCCGCCGATGCACTGGATTTTGATATCGACCAGTTCCTGCGGCGGCACGAGGATCTGAAAGCGCAGGATGAGGGGCTGACTACGGTCGAAAGGGAGCAGTCCCGCTATGATCGTTTATACACGGCCTATCATCGATATCGAGAGCTGGCTCAGACTCAACATGAATTTGCGGCATTTCGAGATGGCCTGAGTGCTGTGCTGGTCTCGACGAAGGCTCAGCGTGCGGCCCTGGCAGACACACTGGGTGCGCGGGAAACCGAGTTGAAGTCGCTCCGTCAGAAAGTCGCAGAACTGGAGCGTGCTGTTCAGGAGTCTAGTGGGGCACTCCGCGAGAACGAGAAAATGCAGAAGCGGGCAGATAGCGACCAGCGTGATGGCGAGGTCCTGCTGTCGCGCTACTCTGGTATGCGGCCAGATCAGGTTGAAGATATGCTCAAGGACGAGCGGAACGCGCTCGAGCAGCAACTGAACGCGCTGCAGAACGAAGCCCAGGCGGAACAGCAGCGTCTCAGGCTGTCGCAGAAGATCCAGACTGTGCAGAAACAGATGGAAGCGCTTGATCTGCGGATAGCAGGCGCTGAGTTCCAGCTTGGACGGCAGCTTGA
This sequence comes from Allohahella sp. A8, assembly GCF_047946665.1. Classification (GTDB taxonomy): domain Bacteria; phylum Pseudomonadota; class Gammaproteobacteria; order Pseudomonadales; family Oleiphilaceae; genus Allohahella. The sequence goes on along the minus strand of NZ_CP172312.1, from coordinate 2,737,687 downwards.
GGCCTCAGTAGCGGCGCCACTTCGTGCGGTTGAGCCGCGCTTGCTGCAAGCGAGCCCTGGCCGACCCCTGGAGCCGGAACAACTTGCGCAGATAAATGGTTTTGCGAGTCTTTTCCGACGCCAGACGGGCGATGGCCTCACCGGCGTGTTCGACTGGTTTGATATCAGCTTCAACGATACTCCGCCGGAAACAGAGAATCTTCAGGCACAGCGCAAGTCGCTATCCATAGAGCAGGCCAACCTACAGGATCAGCTCGCGGACCTCGATGTTACCGGCTCGGGTCCAGATGAACGACCTCAGAAAATAGACAAGCTGAAAAAGGAATTGACCTCTATCCAGAAGGATCTGGTACTGCTTCAACGGCTTGCCGGTGCTGAAGTGAGACTGGCCGATATCGCCACTGCGATCGAACAGAATCGTGAGCTGCAGGCAGAGCAGGAAGAGGCGCTGAAGACCCAGCAGGCTGAACTGCAAAGCTGTCAGTCTCGTGTTGCCGCTGATCGTGCGGCTGTGGCGACTATTGATTCGCAGCAGAGCGGATTATTCGCCTTGGAGCAGGAGGTGAGAAATCTTCAGTCGAGGATACGCCACCTGGAACATGCGACAACTGAGGCGCCTCTACCAACAGAATCAATCAAGGCGGAACAGCTTTCCCAGATACGCCTGCAACTGGAAGACTTCGAGCAACTACGGATGGCGGTGCTGTCACATATCCGTGAGTTTGCCATGGTGGGTATCATCGATCATGGTGATGGCCAGCGGACCCACGAAAGCCCCTCTTCAGCGACTATCAGGGAAGCCTATCAGGCGCTGGAGACCATTTTCTCCGAATTACCGGCTCGCCGTGAACTGCTGCGAAAACAGATACAGGGACACAATGAAACCGTTGCGTCTTACAGACAGGCGCTCAAGGCCAATGACGAGCATATCAGGCGCTTCGAACGCAGCCTCAACAAGGAGCTCGAAGACGTCACGATCAACGACCTTGCTGAGGTCCGCGTCGACATTCACTGTCACCCAAAGTTTCGCAATCTCGTGGAAGAGTCCGCTGCGATCGATCCCTTTTCTGCCGAGTTGCTCTCGGATGCCTTCTATGAGCGCCTGAAAGTCTTTGTTGCTGAGTTTTTCGATTCGAATGCCACTGGTGTCAGTCCGGCTCGGCATCATGGTTATCGCCTCACAATGGATCGCGTCATAACAGGCATTTCCTATCGAACCCGTAAGGAGAATCAGTCCACCCTGGATCGCAAGGGACAATCGACATCGACGACGGCCCTGATCAATCTCGAGCTTGTTCAGCGCCTGCTGCGACGGGTGCTATATCCTGGGATCCGTCTGGAATTCCCGATGGTGCTCGACGAGCTGGCCAGCGTGGATGTCAGCCAGGTGCCGGTCTTGCTTGAACGGCTGAAGCGACAAGGATTCAATCTCTTCGCGGCGGCGACCCATAGTGCCAGTCCAGAGCTCATTTACCAGATCGGTCGTCACTTCGAGATCGGACAGATGCGCACCGCACGGCCCTACGACAAGAAACGGACACTCGTGTTCTGGGGTGGGGCGGAGGGCTTTGCCAGTGAAAGCGAATTTGGCGGCTGGTTCTCGCAAGAGCAGAGCGAGTTGCTGGAGCACGACGGTGGGTAAACGATTCAGTACACTCGAAACGACGCGGATACTGTTTGAGCACCCCGGTGTCATGTTCAGCCTGATCCAGCACATGGATCGAGCTGGCGAGCGCTTCGTCAGGGAGTCGGATCTGACGCACGCGGTCGTCGAATATACGGATAGCATGAAGGCTCGTGAGCGACTGCGTCTCATCAGAGCCTTCAGTAGCGATAACCTGTTTCAGTCGACCCTGGTCGTCGATATCGACAATGTCGAGGGTGAGAAGCGTCTGGTGTTCCAGGAGCCACTGATCGGTTTGCTGCGTGCCTGCAATGCTTCCTTGTATCAGGAGCTGACTGATGCGCGCCTGCGGACCCGCCTCGTCGGCTTATGGGACTCCCAGGCCCGCTTACTTGTGTCCAGCTTTCACAGAGCAGACCCGGATTTTGTAGAGCTGATCGATGATCTGAACGAACAGGTGAGTCAACTTATTGGATTGCTACGGCAGAATATCGACCGCATGCAACGAATCAGTAGCGATCTGGCGGCCGTCTCTGCGAAAGCCAGTCGATCACCTGAACAGTTCGCCCAGTTCAGGCAGACACTACTGCAGCAGATCGTCCACCTATACGAGCGTCACCTCAAGCCGACATTGGCCTTCCTCAATCCTGATACCTGTCTCGAGGATGGTGATAACCTTCTGGCTACCCTCGAATCGATCAAGAGCCTGCTCGACAGAAACGGATGGGAAGCTGCCGCGAATCAGCTGTTCAGGGCTGCGCTCAGTCTCAATGCCATGCATCGACCGATCGAAGTGGTCGCCCGTGAAGTTGACAATTTTTTGCGTAAGACCAGGCAGGGCATGCTGCAGTACAACGCGATGGCGCATCATTTCGAACGGCTCCAGGCCCTGCATCGGGAGACACAGACTCAGGATCTGAGGAAAACCCGTCTGAGCGCTCAGGACTTTATTCAAGACAGTGGTTTCATGAGCGGCCTGAAAGGTCATTCTCGCCCGAAGCCGTATGCGTTTGGGGAGAGCGTCAGCTATTTTCAGGTATTGTTTTCCGAAATCGAACTACGTCTATCCGATCTGCAGCGAGCTGCGCAGGCACCTGAGCTCCCGCAGCTGTCTGCTTCGTCAACACCAGCTCTAACGGATATCCGCAGAATCGAGAAGCTGTTTCAGTGGATTGATACCCTTGAGTTGAGATCGAGTTCAGACCTCGTGCGGGAGCTGCATGGTCGCCTGGAAGGCTTCATCGAAGGCTATTCGTTTGCCGACCTACTTGGCGCGCTGAATCGGCTTTCTAACGGCTCAATAAACGGGCGGCGAGTGGTCACTGTGAATAGATTCAGAACGCTGAGCCATGAGAATGGTCAAAAATTCGTTTACAGGCGCAGGCAACTCGAAGCAGCTCAAGAGCCATCCCATCAGTTGAACGGAGCACTATCAGGTGAGTGAAGCAACAGAACAGCAGCGATCAAGCTTCACAGGAATTCTGCCGAAGCAGAGTGCGGCGGTTTACCGGGAGCTGACAGCCGGTAAGGTTGTGCTGCGCGAACTGTGGAACGTTCATACAGCCGAGCGGGAAGACAACCCACTGTATAACCTCGTGTTCAATCATCTCTCTCATTTTACTGAGCTGTATGCGCACCTCGGTTACGAATTACATTTTAGTGAAGCCGGTGGCTTCTTTTATATCAGGGAGACTTCGGAGGACGAAACTGATGAGCATGATGAGAACGCTCTGAAGATTCAGGTGGCGCTGCTATTGATCGGCCGGTATTTTGCCAGGACTGGCCGGGATCTTATGTATCTCGGCAGGCCTGATGCAGGGCTGAAAGATGACGATCTCGCCGCCATGGCTGCAGATGACGAGTACAACGATATTCTGCGCACGGCGCGCTTCGACAAAGGCTGGGGCGAAACGATGGAGTTTCTTGTGCGTCGTAACTTTGCCTTCCGAAGCGGAGCCGAGCGCTATTTCCTCAGCTCCGCTGGCATGAGCTTTTTAAACCAGCTCGTGACCACCTATAGCGAAGAGAGTTAGGGCGCTGCGGTAACCGCTTGTTCGCTCATGGCCACCGGAACTGGTGCAGTGGCCGAAGCGATTGGCTGAACCGGAGACGGCTGCAGTGTCGTGTCAAGCGAATCCGGCAGTCTCCACATCGCGCCAGTAATGGGATCCACAATAAGTGCACCCAATATGCCGCCAAGCACGAGATTGCCAAAATACCAGCCATCAAGGTCGGTATCCATTACAAGCGAAGTGGCCTCGTAACCTTCCTTTGTGACCGTGACGTGATATCGCTCTCCAGAAAAGTAGCCGGCACCGGAGGGAAGAGTGACTATCGAAGGCGTAACGCCTTGATGAATTGTCGCACCCTTTTTATTCACTACGGTATAGGTTGCCTCCGCAGGATAGCTCGAAATAGTGACCGGGTAGTCGGCGTCGCTAACAATTGAAGCGCACGCGCTCAGACCTAGAACGGCGACTGCAGCGGCCGTCATTGCAAGTTTATTCATCATTAATCCGTCGTCCAAAAAAGTAACTGCGTCCAAACATGATCGTCTGGACTACCTGGGGGTTTCGGCGGTAACTAGATTGTTATGAGCATTTCGCAGTGGGAATAATGATCACCGCGATGCTGCGCACACTTTACAGAGGAGAAGTTTGGGCTTCCATGTTGTGACGGGAGATTTAACAATTGTTTTCAATTGATGGGCGTGAAGCTAGGGAATGATGACCAGCCAGGCCATAGCGCGTAAGGCTGCACCTTCTGGTCGGTCAAAGCGGATGCGCATGACACGAGCCTTGAGACTGTTGTTCGTCTGTTGATTGATTTTGGTGATATGCACCAAGCCAGCAGCATCCGAGGTGACGACGAGATTATCCTCAGTGACATCAGTACTCTTCTCGAAGGCCAGCTGAATAGCCGCCTGTTTGATGGCGAGTTTGACCTGATCTGATACCAGCCCGGATGCTGCGCGCTTGTCGATGATACCTACAGCCCCATCCAATCCGAGGTGTTTGGGGTTGTTGACCCAGCCGAGATCACCATTGTCGAGTCTGATTTTTTCCTCCAACGAAAGATCGAGTACGACCTGCTGATAAAGCGTGTCTCCGGACTCGCACTGATGTGCAATGTGAAAGGGCAGAACTTCACGCGCACCAGTATCGACATTGCCTTCCTGATGGTAGATCAGATAGTTCTGCTCGCCGATCCGACCCTGATTCAGTTCAGAACTGGCTTCCACATCGACGCCGAACATGTACTCCGCTTGTAGAAGTGCGTTTTCCATCGCATTGAGGGTTTGGCGATAAGTGCTCATAGATCGATAACTTATCCCGAGTAATGCTGGCTTGCTCTCAACAGCACCACTGCAGAGCCAGGCAGGATCACAGTCATCGATGCGGCAAGCGGATGCTTTGCATTGTTTCGTATCTACTGGAGAAAACGCAGCGTAGGCATATATCTGCCCATTTCGTATAAAGCTATCGAAAAAGAGCGGGCGACCAGCCAATAGCTTTTCGTCCCGTGTTTTTTTCAGGAAATCATCATCACAAGCCATTGCCAGGGTATTACAGAGCCCGCTAATGGCACGCATTTCACTCAGTGCTTTCGGTGGGGTGCCGCCGGTGTGGATGTTTCGTGCGATACCGATCTGCCCAAGATTGCCCGGCGTGACGAGTGTCTCCATCCAGCACGGCGCTTCCTCGGCATTGGCAGAGACCGCCAGCCCAAACAGCGTTATCGCAATCGACACCAGGGCAAGTGCTCCGCTTTGAAACGCTGCCTGTTTGTTCCTGCTCCGCCCGTCGTACCTAGCCATGCGGGCTAGCGGCCGAAATAGTTGGCGAATTCAGCGCCTGTAAGAATGCCTTTCTGAATCAGCACAAGATCGAGGGTACCTCGTCCGTGGAGATTCGGCGATGAGTTCTCCCGGAGTTTCGACTGCACAGCTAACTCTGAATCGATATCACCGTGTACAACGGCTTCATACAGGGAAACGAGATGCTGGTCAGCCGGTTTCTGTGTAAACGACACATATCCCAGATAGGTATGGAAGAAAAGACCGGCTTTACCGGAGTCGAGTTCTTCGAGGTAATAGCTGACAGTGTTGGAGTGGTCGACGACGTAGGTCTTCGGGTTGGCTGGATACGCCGAAAAAACTGACTGTTGCAGCTCAAAATCTGTATTGTCATTCTCAACGACAACCGGGGTGAAGTCGTTCTTGAGTGGCACCACAAAGTGGGCGGCTACCCGCTTATCAGCGACGAAGATTGTCAGCAAAAATTTATCGTTGTAGTAATACCTCGCCTCTATTCCATCATCAATGGCTTTGGAGACCTGTGGTTGTCCCAACAGGTTCTCGATATAGCCTTCCGTGTTGCCGACGTGGATCTGGTCCAACAGCTCGTACTCTACGCTATGTGTCAGCCTCGACTTGAGTTGAACCACACTGCCTTCGATGAGCGTGACTGCTTCGGAGAACTGCCCCAGAGCGATGATAGTCGCGGCCACAGCAAAAAAAATGCTTCTAAACCTCGTCCAGTAAGCGCCGTTCAGCGCCCGCTTGCTCATTTCTTCATCAACTTCTTCATCGACTTCGCTGGCGACGAAGTCGCGGAGATCTTTCGCCAGCTCTTCTTTCAGCTCAGCCCGGAAAGCAGTCTTCTGTAATTCATCAATCGACATCGGCGAGAGATCCAATCAGAGGCGCGTCGCTGGTTCGATACTTGTCCATGCGGCTAACGACACGCTGCAGGTAATGCCTCGTTTCTTCGTAAGGCAGGTTCTGGACAAGGTGATCGTAGACCTGTTGCGGAGACAGCGCGTTGATCTTCGGCAAGGCGGCACCCAACCGAGTGGTGCCAATAAAGGCCTTGGCGACGTTTCCTGCGCCAGTATTGTAAGCCGCGATGGAACAATACAGCCTGCTAAGCGGGTCGTTCACGCCCTTGAGGTAGCGATAGTACAGAATGTTCAGGTAGGTGGCGCCGATCTCGATGTTCTTGTCCTGCGTGTACAGATATGACGGTGCCAGGACTCTACCTTTGCCAAACAGCTGTTCCGTAGCATCGATGCCCGCCGAGCCGGGAACGATTTGCATCAGGCCATACGCAGGTATCGGCGACTTCGCCATCGGATTGAATGCCGACTCGGTTTCGATAATGGCGTATACCAGCGCTGCATCCATCTTCGCGCTTTTTGCAAAGGTGTTGACATCGCCCTCGAGCACCCGCGCAGCTTTAGGCAGATGGTTCATGCGTGCATCGGCCATCTGGCGCGGTGCGGGCGCTGCCTTGGGCTCTGGAACCACCTTCGCTTCCGGCTCAGTCTCAGAAGCCTCGGGTCCAAGAGGGACCTCAATCGTGACGACGCGCTGTCCCAGTTTGTTGGTGCTCTCCGTGCGGCTCTGTTTGGCAACGAGGTCGCTCACGATAGCGTCCACTTTCTCCTTGCTGGGTTCAGCCTCTTCAGAAACGAAAGGCAGCAGAATCGGCTCCGGTTCGACCTCGGCCGTCTGCAGCATCGTCAGTTCAGCCTTGCTTCGCTTCTCAATCGCCTGTGCAATCTTGTCATCAGAAAAGGCTTGAGCCTGATTCTTGGTGAGAAGTGCTTTCAGCCGTTCGCCCAGGCGCTCATCGCTCACGCCCTTGCCGTCGGCTTCCACGACAGTTGAAATTGTTATGGCCTTCTTTTCGAAATCTACCGAGTTTCGCTCTTTGAGATCGCCGGAATAGTCGACCCAGACTTTGGGACCTGACAGTTGGGGCTCATCCCAGACCTTCTGCAGCGCTGCGCTATACCGCTCGGTCTCTTCTGTCGCAATTTTTGAATAGGCTGCATATTCCGCAAGCAGCTTCGTCTTGTACTCATCAAACTCTGTCTGATGAGAATTCATATAAGCCTGAAACTCGTCAGCGGCTGCTTCCTGCTCCGCGGCAGCCTTAGCGCTGGGGGCAGTAGCAGATTCAAGTTCGGCGAAAGGATCGTCCGCATTGGCCATCGGAATGGCCGGCAACAGTAAAGCGACTGCCAGTACTGAAGGCACCAGTTGGTGAATTCCAGAGATACGCATGATGAACGTCCTTTCGACGAGAACCGTTAATTGAATCAGATTCGGATAACGCAGTGCTTAATTACTGCTCTCGAACTCGGCATCCAGCTCTTTTGCAGCTTTTTCAGCAAGGAACCGCTCATACAGCACGGCTTCATTCTGTGGGGAAAGACTCTGATTGCCAGAAGCCTGAACGAGATCCTTGAACAGCGCTTTGGTAACCTCTGGAGACATTGCCATCATTACGCAGAAATTCTGGGTGTTATCGGCCATGGTCACGTAGTCCATCTTGATCGCCCGGCTACCAGCCAGATTCTTTTCTGTGACCTGCTTCGATACTGATTCGAATGAGCTGCCAACGGATAGTCCTTCATTAGTGTCTGCCATTCGCTGGTAAGTCTTGTCCATGGCCTTGACCTTGATATCGATCTGCTTGGCAAGCTCTGCTCGTGCCAACGAAGTTGCTGTGCTCTTTAGATAATTGAGGCCGATGCCAGGCTTGGAAGCGACACATTGGGTATCGGCGATACCATTTTCCACGACTGGCATCATGACCCAGTCGGGCAGGCTTGATTGCTGAGCTACCGGTGCTTCAGGTACCTGCTGTTGCGAGGCGCAGGCTGCCAAAGTGGAAATGCTGACAATCAGTGCGAGTTTCTTGAGGCTGCTGGATGTGTTCATTTGAACTCCTGGTTCGATGTCTGATCACAAAGGATCGGGTTGCTTCTATTGAATTCCTGGATCTGAGGATGTGCTTGTTGGACGGACAGCGGATCAAAATGAGCCACCGGCGTGACAATACGGCATCAACTTTTTCAGAATTTTTGTTCAGTTCCGGTGATAGGCGTACTTGGCAGGGAACAGGTCTGGCGAAATTGCAGCTACGGCTGGCATGACCATGCCGGCATCGGCACCGATATAGGTCGGGTCCAACACTACATATTTCTTTCCATCTTGAACCACAAATGAATCGTCTTTCAGGACGGGGGTGCGTACTGCCAGCGCGACATGCCCGGGATAATCCAATACGAGCACATCCAGTGCGAGCAGGTCATGAAGCAACCACGCCAGAAGAATTGAGCGGTCTTCACAGTCGTTGACGCCATAGTTCAGGCTCTCTTCAGCCAGGAGATAGCGCTCTTCGCCAAACTGTTCCTGATCTGTCTGATAAGCGAAACTGTTCTGCACGAAGTGCAGCAGATGGTTAATGGCTTCACGTTCACTCAGTCGAGCAAGGCCGGGTGCTAAAGCAGCACTGAGACTCTCGGCAGTCGGTGCACCTGGCGGCGCTGTAAAATACCACTTCAGATCGATTTGTGGATGAGTCGCCAGTAAGGCACTGCGGCCGACATCGAAGGCGAGAGCGATCTCGGACTGACCATTTTCTGCAGCGCCTGTTACCACCAGGGATCGGGTATTTCCGGAAGCCTTCATGATCGTTTGCAGACTCAGGTCGAAGTCGCGTAAATCCTGATTTGAGGAGCGCTCATACGCGCGGATCTGGCGATTGCTTTGATCACCACGACCGCTGTCTGCAACGATATAAAATTGTTTGTTGCCGAGGCGGACAAAACTCTTGCCATACACCGGTATCGAGGCCGGCAGGAGCAGAAAAATCGAGTCGCCGTCATAGCCGACCCGCAGATCATAGCCAAGCCTGTTGAGAAGAAACCAGCAGTGCGCGTTTCTGCGATTGTCATCGCTTTTGCGGAGGAGGTGTTGGCAGAGCTGCAGCGTACCCCAATCCCCCAGGGCGAGATCATCGGCCTGGGTCTGGAGCGCTTGGAGTGCTGCGCGATGATCGCTTGCACTGAGAGCGGACCAGACTGCTGCGAGCGTGTCGCCATCGGCGTTGGTGAGATCTGGCCACTGAATGTCGGGCAGCGCGAGACTCTGAACTTCGTGGGCGAAGAACGTGTCTGCGAACTCGGCGGCTGAATCTTGCGTGGCAGTTCCAGTGGAAGCCCTGCTGTTGACGATGGCGCTGCTATTGCGGATGCGAGGTGGAACCGCTGGTTTGGGATTCTGGTCACGGCTTACACCCTTGAAACGCTCAAAGGACTGCCATTCGGTTTCCAGGAATGCAATGAACGCTCGATCTTCGCGCGTCTGAAATTCGTTGAAGGCGGTCTGCTGGGCCTGTTTCCAACGCTCGAAGTCGTCATCAGCCAGCGCAATGGATGGTGAAACCAGCAAGACACTGAACAGTGATGCGAGTAGCAATATTGAGAACAAATTCGACGGTAAGCGAAGCCTGAAACTGCAGCTCGACGCCTGCAGCTTCAGGCTTCGGAGACAACTGCATCCATGCATGCTGTAACTGTTCCGGTAGTCCAAAGTTGAACAGATTACAACCTTTCTGTAATGTAATGTCAATTGAGCAGGTAGTATGTCTGCTGTTGGGAACGGAATCCTCAGAAATGACAATCAATTGGCCAGAGCTCGTGTTCAGCGAGCGATTCTTTCAGCGGGTAGAAATGCTCGCCAGATCCAGTATCCCAGATGAGGCGACAGTCGAAGAAGCGGTGACCTATACCATCTCCTCGCTTTCTGACGATGACTGGAAACGATGCAAGAGCTTCAAAGGCGGCAGTGCGCCCGAAACCTTTCTCTATACGCTCAGTACAAATCTGATTCTCGACTATGCCCGCAAGGTTTACGGGCGCCAGCGTCCTCCTGCATGGCTGAAGCGAAAAGGTGTGCTCTGGCTGGCCTTGTGGAAGTCGCTCTGCCAGGATCGTCAGCCACCTGAATCGGTGGTCGATCGGCATCTACCGCTTGTCGATGGCAACCGACATATCGTGCTGGATGCGATAAGGGAGATCAAGACAAGACTGCCGTGGTGTGGAGTGAGCAATCGGGTAGATTCGCTCGATGATAGTGAAGCGGTCGTGCGACTGGTGGAAGCTGCCAGTGTCGATGAGGCGGCTGTGGAGGACGACATGCTCTATTTTGCCCACGAGCTTTTAAAGCAGGAAGACGAAACGCTGAGCGTTGAGCAGCTTGCAATCGCAGATCCTCAACTGGTGGTCGACGCTGTGGCGGGCCTGGAGTTGACTGATGAGGAAGCCCTCGTGCTTCGCATGCATTTTTGCGATGGCCTGAGCTTTTCCGCTATTGCACGTGCGCTGGGTATGCCAAAGCAGGCGCCTGTCCGTCTTACACAGAAAGCGCTCGAGCGAGCAAGACAGCAACTGACCCGGCGCGGTATAGAGCCAAATCGGGCAGGCGCATGGTAAGCCAGCACCCAGGCGCGGGAAATTCCAGCCAGCTTTTTAAAAAGTAACCACCTCATGGCGAACGACGAAGAGACATCTGATTACCCTGAACGCCTGCTTGGACGCATGCTTGCAGAAGCATCCAGAGCGAAGGCTGGTAGTGTGCCTGAAAGTTCGCGTCCTGATGATGCGGCGATTCTGGAACTCTATGAACAGCTCTCTGATCCATCCACCAGTGCTGCACAGAGAGCTGAAGCGATGGCGGTTCTCATGCGGGATTCAGAAGCCTACGCCCGTTGGTTGGCGCTGACGAGGTTCATGGAAAAACACGCTGAGCAGCCTCTGCTTCGCAAGCAGACGGTAGCCAGACCGGTGCAGCGGTCGAAAGCGTCTCGTGAGCACGGTGTAGCGCAAAAGCTGCAGCGACTGCTTTCGAGCTTCTGGTATAACCCCGCGCTGAGTGCCGCATTCGGTCTGTTGCTTGGTGTGCTTGTCACCAGCTTTTACGCCGGTACCTCCCCAGGTTCGGACGATCATGGGCCCATTCTGGCTCAACAGGGCGTTCCTCTACCGCACAAGGCCAGTCAACAGACATCTGGCGCTGCGACTGCGCCAGCGACGAGCGCCGATGACAGAATCGGGCAATCCATCAGATGTGTCGAAACCAGCGCCATGCTGGAAGGCCGACTTTGCTATAGCGCCACAAGTCCAGACCAGCAGTGGTTTCAGATCAGCGATACAGATCAGGTGCGGGCGCTTTTACCACCAGTGAATACTGACAGGATCGTGGACGTCGTTAGCGTTGGAGATTTGCTTCTGATCGAGCATCAGCACGCTGAGGAATATCAGCTTTCGCTCCTGCGGCTTAACGACGGGCCAGAGGGCATGAAGGTGACACTGTTGCACGAGGCGACGGCTGCAGATGGTTATTTCGATGAAGTTGCACTGGATGGCGACGATCTGACTTACGTTCTTCATCTTGATGGGAAAGCTGACAAGCGACGTTTTGCGATCCCATGATGAAGGTTACGACACCGTTGATAGTCCTGCTCCTGGGTCTCGCTGCCTGCACGAGCGTTGAGCTAAGAGAACCCGCACGCTCAGCTGAAGCCGAAATGGCGGTCCAGCTGGTACGGAACGCAGAGAGACGCAATGATGAACTGTCGCGTGCAGATCTCGTCAAGGCGCTGGGTGTATTCGAAGCAGTGGATGACCGCTCTGGTCGCTGGTCTGCCTTGCATGCTCTTGCAGCCTGGCATATGGCTCAGCGGGATAGAACGACAGCGCTGGCGTTTGCTCAGCAGGCTTTCGATCTCGCATCACAGCTGGATTCCAAGGCGTCACTGTACTCATCGGCACTCCAGCTGGGACAGCTCTCGGGAAATGACAACCTCTTCAGGGAGGCACTGTCGTATGCACAGCCGGGGTTGGGGAAGGCTGTTCTGCACGTTCTACTGAAGGAATACGAAGCAGCAAAGGCAGAATTGGCAACCCACAGGGCATCAGCGGGCGAGGCAGAGCGGTATGGGAGCGAAGAGGCCTTTGTGCTCTACCACCTCGGTAAATATGAGGGGGACCGGCACCTGGTGCTGGAGGCGCTCGATAACTACAGGCTGGCCGGAGACGCGTATGGCGTCACCGACTCGCTTTTTGTTGTGGCTAGGTTAGAAGAATCACCGGATGTCGCTCTTGAGTTCGCAAAGCGTGCACTGTTGGCAGCAAGACAAACGGGTGATGAAAATCGAATAGCAGCGATTAGCCACTGGGTGGAATCGAAGGGTTCTGAGTGATGATCGAGGCAGTTGGTAGTCATACTCGCAGAACCATTGGCTTCTTCGGAGACGTGCTCGGGCTCTTTGCGCTGACACTCAAGCAGTTACCCAAGCTCAGTGTCAAAGCTCGACGGCAGGTTTTCCTGAATCATTTCCGCCGACAGCTTTACAACACCGGCTTCAGGGCAGCCTATGTCAACTGCGCAATCGCAGTACTGCTCGGCATAGGACTTGCCAATCAACTCCTGGGTTACATGCCTAAAATTGGCAATGCAGCAGATCTCTTTGTCGTTGTCGTAGTTCGAGAGCTCGCCCCGATGCTTTCAGGAATTATCCTCATCGCGCGCTCGGCAACGGCGGCGACGGCAGAAATCGGCTACCTTCGGCTCAACAATGAGTTTGACGTGTTGAGGGCACAAGGCATCGACCCGGTTTTTCTGTTCATACTGCCGGTGTTCTTTGCATTTCCGATTTCCTTGTTGCTGATGCTGGTCTACTTCAATTTTGTCTGCCTGATTTCAGCCTGGGCCTATCTCTATTTTCTTGCGGACTCCGGCTGGACGCTCAGTCAGCTGATTTATGCCGTCACGGATCGTCTGACCGGGGGCGAGCTTTTGGTAACGGCGTTGAAGGCGATGCTGGGCGGTGTGGTAATCGCCCTCGTCAGTCTGCATTCCGGCTGGCGCGTGGGTAGTCGCTTTACCGATATCTCCCGAGCCATTTCGAGTAGTACAACTGCGCTGCTGATTGCCTACTTCTGCATCAGCATTGGTTTATCGGTGCTGGTTTACTGAGATGCTGGCGCTAAAGGATGTCCAGCTAGGTTCTGGCGCAAACCTCCTGTTCAGGCGTGTGAACTACGAGTTCGAAGCTGGCAGGATTACAAGTATCAGGAAGGGCGGCGTACTCGACGGCAGCTCGACCCTTCTCAAATGTTGTGCAGGCATTATTAGCCCTCATGCTGGGGCCGTGAGCTGGCAGATGCAGCCTGTTGAGCACATGGCTGCAGGGACCCGCTTCAGAACCCTCAGCTACTGCTTCGAAGCCGGTGGCCTCGTGAGTTTGTTCAGTGTGTACAACAACATCGCCATCCCACTGCGCTACCACGGTATCTGTGATGAGGACGAGGTCCAGATGCGGGTCCAGCAGGCGATGACGCAACTGGGGATCGACCATCTGGTTCATGCAGAGCCGCATGAGCTCAACGATGTCCAGCAGAGGCTGGTGAACCTGGCGCGTGCCTTTGCCATCGATGCAGACGTGCTGCTTATTGACGAACTTCAGACAGGGATGTCGCATTTTATGTACAGCAGAATA